>JADGHJ010000129.1 GCA_019686175.1 Chloroflexota bacterium
CACCCGGCATCCCTGCCGAGCGAACTCCCGCGCTAGCAGGAAGCCGAGGCCACGCGAGCCGCCGGTGATCAGTGCCACTTCCCCGCTGAGATCGGCCCCGGGCCGTCGCGCCAGCAACTCGCGGCCCACCAGGAGCGCTCCTAGCCCTGCTGCCGCTATCGCGGTCCTGCTCATCCCGTTGCGCCGCGCCATGATGCACCCTCCTCTCCGCTGCACCGCCGAGGTGCCCCCGACCCTGCAAGGCGCATGCCGCCCGGGCACACACCCAGGCCACGGGCTGCACGCGGTAGGCCGCGGATATCCGATCTCGGCGGCCGCGCTCGCAGCTGGCTATGCAGCGCATGGCGGCGTGCCAGGGGGGCGAGTCGCGTCGTTGGGGCAGCGCGGCAGCAGGCGCCGGGGGATCGCGCGCGCCTGGTGGACAGACGAGGAAAACCACCCCGCGCTGAGCCAGACGCCCTTCGGAGCGGCTCAGTGCGCGGGGTGGGATGGGCGATCGCCAGTGCTAGCGAGCGCTGGTCGGAGTCTCGGCGCTCGTGCCCTGCTGGCTCACGCTCACGCTCTGGCCGGCGGTGGCTCCTCCCAACGTGATGCGTCGCGGGCGCTCGGCGGCCGGCCGCGGGAAGCGGAGGGCGAGCAGGCCGTGCTCGTAGGTCGCGTCGCAGCGGTCGGGGTCCACCGGATACGGCAGCTCGACCGTGCGCTCGTAGGGCCCGATGCGGAACTCGTGCAGCAGCCAGCGGTGGCGCCGCATCGGCTGCCCCGTGCCACCCCCTTGCGGGCCGGTCTCGGCGCGCGGCTCGTCCCGACGGGCATGCGTGCGCACATGGAGCTGGGTGCCGAGCACCTCGACCTCGATGTCGTTGGGGCTGATGCCTGGTAGCGGCAGCACCACCATCAGGTCGGTGTCCGTCTCGTACATGTTCACCGGCGCTTCCAGCGGCGCTTCCTCCTGGCCCCGCGCCCGTGGCCGCGACATCACCCGCGCCTCGCTGAGGAGCTGCTCCATCATGTCCCGCAGCGGCACCCCCGCGTAGAGATCGCTCAGCGAGTAGTTCCGAATCATCGCCCTCTTCTCCTCGGTGCGTCAGCTGGACTCGTTTGTGCCGGCCGGGCGGCCCGCTTGCCCGACCGCCTACCTTGGGGCAAGGTCCATGCCAGCTTCAGGGGCGCGAGTGGACTAGTGGGGCACTGGTGCGGTAGATTGCGGTCAACCGGCGGCGCGGCCAGCCGGGCTGCCCTTCGGGGGCGAAGCAGCCGCAGCGAGCAGGAGGGCGCATGGTAGCGGTGGAGCAGCAGTTCGTCACCCTGAACGAGATCCGGCGCGCGGCGCGAGCGAATCTGTCGCCCGAAGTGTGGGACTACGCTTCCGGCGGGGCCGAGACGGAGACCTCGCTGCGGCGCAACCGGCGCGCCATGAGCAACTACGTGTTCGTGCCGCGCGTGCTGCGCGATGTCAGCCACATCGACACGACGACCACCTTCCTGGGCATGCCGCTCGCGTTGCCGATCATGATCGCCCCTATGGGCTCGATGTTTCTGCTGCACCCCGATGGCGACCTCGCTCTGGCCCGCGCGGCGGGCCAGATGGGTACCATCTACTGGCTGAGCACCATGACCCGTTGGCTGCCGGAGGAGGTCGCGGCGGCGGCCACCGGCCCGCTCATCTTCCAGCTCTACTGGCGCGGCGACCACGCCTGGGCCGAGGCACTGCTCCGCCGCGTCGAGGCGGCCGGCTTCCGCGGGATCGCCCTCACGGTGGACACGGCTGCCTACGGACGGCGCGAGCGCGACATCGAGAAGCGCTACGATCCGCGCGGCCAGGGCAGCCGCCTCTGGCAGGGCTTCCCCCCGCCGCTCCAGGGCGATGCGCGGATGGCCTCGCTTACCTGGGATGATGTCGACTGGCTGAAGCGCACCACGCGGCTCCCGCTGATCGTCAAGGGCATCCAGAGCGTCGAGGACGCGCGGCTGTGCGTCGAGCACGGGGTCGATTGCGTGTACATCTCGAACCACGGCGGCCGGCAGCTCGACTATGCCCCGGCCCCGATCGAGCTGGTGGCCGAGGTCGCCGAGGCGGTGGCTGGCCGCGCGGAGGTCGTGGTGGACGGCGGGTTCCAGCGCGGCACCGACGTGCTCAAGGCGCTGGCTCTGGGCGCCCGTGCGGTGTGCATCGGCAAGGCGGCCGCCTGGGGGCTGGCCGCCGCGGGCGCCGAGGGCGCGGCCCGCGTGCTGGAGTTGCTGCACCTCGAGCTACGTATCGCCATGGCCAACACGGGCCAGACCTCGGTGCGCGAGGTCGGGCCGTGGCTCGTGCGACGCGCCTGCGCCTGCGAGTGAGTGCAGCCGACGTCGTAACTCCCTGGGCGCGCCGCCCACGTGGGCGCGCCGCCGCACACCGAGGAGTGTCGATGGGTATCAAGACGCTGGTGGTGGGCATGCGCGAGCGGATCGCCCGCGCGCAGCCCACGATCGACCCTGTGATCGACGTGACCCACGCGGACGTCCAGCCGCTCGACGCGCTGGCGCCGCTGCTGGCCGAGGCCGAGGTGCTATACCCGATGTCCGGGCTGCGCGTCGACGAGGCGCTGCTCGCCCGGGCGCCCCGGCTGCGGCTGGTGCAGGTGAGTAGCACCGGCTACGACTACATCGATCTGGCGGCCGCCGCGCGCCGCGGCATCCCGGTCTGCCACGTGCCCGGCGCCAACGCCCTGTCGGTCGCCGAGCACGTGTTCATGCTTATGCTGGCGCTGTACCGCCGGCTGATCCCCAACTACCTGGGCATCGTGGCCGGCGAGTACGCGGCGGCCAAGCGCCGCGACATGGCCACCGGCATCTACGACCTGTACGGCAAGACCCTGGGCATCGTCGGCTTCGGCCGCATCGGCCGGCAGGTGGCGCGGCGGGCCATCCCCTTCGAGCTGACCACGCTGTACTACGACATCGTGCGCCCCGACCCGATCGAGGAGCAGACCTACCAGGTCCGCTACGCGCCGCTGCCCGAGCTGCTGGCCACGGTGGATATCCTGACGGTGCACGTCCCGCTGGAGCCGGCCACCTACCACCTGATCGGCGACGCCGAGCTGGCGCTGATGAAGCCTTCGGCGATCGTCATCAACACGGCCCGTGGCCCGCTGGTGGACCCGGCGGCGCTGGCGGCGCGGGTAGCCGACGGCCGGCTGGCCGGGGCGGCGGTCGACGTGTTCGAGCGCGAGCCCGCCCCGCCCGACGACCCGCTCGTCCGACTGGCGACCAGTGGCTGCGATCGCCTAGTATTGACCACTCACCTGGCCGGGGTCACCCACGAGGCGGGCCAGCGGAGCATCCAGCGCGCGTTCGACAACATCGCTCGGCTGGCGCGCGGCGAGCCGCTGCAGGCCGTGGTCAACGGTGTCATGGCGCCGCGGCCGGCGCTTGCGCCGTAGCGCCGCCTGGCGCCGCGGCCCGAGGGAGGACGAGCCATGGAGGCCACCGAGGTCAGCGTCCGCGCCAGCGAGGCGGTCGCGCAGCTACTCGCCTGCGGCATCACCCACGTGGTCTGGCTGCCCGACAGCGAGTCGAGCTTCCTGTACCAGGCGCTGCAGCGCGCGGAGCGGGCCGGGCAAGTACGCGTGGTACCGATCTGCCGCGAGGGGGAGGCGATCCCGCTCGCGCTGGGCCTGCTCATGGGCGGCCAGCGCCCCGTGATCATCATCCAGAACACGGGGTTCTTCGAGGCGGGCGACTCGCTGCGCGGGCAGGCGCTAGACTTCGGCCTGCCGCTGCTCTTGCTCATCGGCTACCGCGGCTGGCGCCCCGACCGCGTGGAGATGACTGACACCGCCGCCATCTACCTCGAGCCCGTGCTGCGCGCCTATGGCGTGCCGTTCTACCTGCTCGACAGCCCGGCCGCGCTGCCCATCATTCCCCAGGCGTATGCCGAGGCGCAGGCGCGGCGCGGGCCGGTGGCCGTGCTCATCGCCGGGGAGTGGGAGTGAGGCCATGCTGCCGTACCGCGACGCCCTGCGCGCGCTCGTGGCGCACCGCCGCGACGAGCTGGTGATCGCGCCGTTCCAAGCGGCGATCGTCTGGGAAGAGCTGAGCACGCGTCGCGAGCTGGACCTGCCGTACTATGGCTCGATGGGCAAGGCTGCCAGCACCGGGCTGGGGGTCGCGCTGGCGGTGCCGCACCTCGACGTGTGGGTGCTCGATGGCGACGGCAGCCTGCTCATGAACCTCGGCTGCCTGGTCACCACCGCGCACCTCGCGCCGCCCAACCTCTGGCACTTCGTGCTGGAGAACGGCGTCTACGGGACCACCGGCGGCCAACCGATTCCCGGCCACGACCGCGTCGATTTCGCCGGCCTCGCCCGCGCGGCCGGGTTCCCGCGCGTGTTCGCCTTCGACGAGCTGGGCGCGTTCGAGCAGGCCTTGCCCGCCGTGCTCGGCCGGACGCCCGACGCGGGTCCGGTTCGCGGCCCGACGTTCGTGGCGCTGCGGGTGACGGCGGAGCAGTTCGCGCGCCGGGTGCCGCGCCGCTCCACTAAGGAGGCGCTGCCCGAGGTGTGGCAGACAGTCGAGCAGCTCGCGCGGGAGGGCGCCACCGCCCGCGGCGGGCGCTAGGGCCCTGGACCGCTGGGTGGAGCCGCCGCCATGACATGAAGGCGGGCCCGCTCTTTAGAGCGGCGGCTGACCGACGGGCCGCGCCGGCCGCTCTAGAAAGGGACTCACATGGCCGCTCGCAGCTTCCTGACCGGCGCGGCGCTGCTGTTCCTGCTGGCCTGCCAGCCCGCCGCACCGGCGCCTGCACCGTCGTCCGCACAGGCGGGCGATTCGGCCGCGGCCCAGCCGACGGCCGCGCCGACGCCCGCCTCGCTGCGCCCGGTGGCGTTCGGCCTCACGACGGTGAGCGGGACGGTCGCGCCCATCTGGGTGGCCCTCGACCAGGGGATCTTCGAGCGTCACGGCCTGGCCGTGGAGACCGTGGCCATGTCGCCCGCGGCGGTCAGCCAGGCGCTGACCGCCGGCAGCCTCGATCTGGCGACTAGCGGCGGTAGCGCCATCAGCGCCTACGTGGGCGGCGCCACCGACCTGGTGTTCATCGCGGGCTTGATCAACAAGGCGCACTTCAAGGTGCTGAGCCGCCCCGAGATCACGCGCATGGAGGAGCTACGGGGCAAGACGATCGGCTCGTCGACCGCCGGCTCCGGCGCCTCGATGGCCCTGTTCGAGACCTTGCGCCGCTTCGGGCTGGAGCCCAACCGCGACGTGCAGATCAGCTACCTGCGCGAGCAGCCCAGCATCGCCAGCGGGCTGCTCAGCGGCGCAGTGGACGCGGGCGTGCTGGCGCCGCCGTTCACCGATCAGGTGGAGGCGCAGGGCGCGCGCGTACTGGTGGACATGCGTCAGTTCAACGTCGAGCTGGCCGGCACCAACCTCACGACCACGCGCAGCTTCCTGGCACGCGAGCGCGATGTCGCGCGGCGCTTCGTCATGGCCTACGCCGAGGCGCTGCGCTTCGCCCGCGAGCAGCGCGAGCTCACCGTCGCGGCCATCATGCGCGGCACCCAGAACCCCGATCGCGAGCAGGCCGAGAGCGCCTATGAAGTGTTTCGCGACCTGTGGGACCTCTGGCCGACCGAGGGCGCTATCCAGACCGTGTTGAACAATCTGGATGAGCCCGGTGCGGACCGGGTGCGACCGGCTGAGCTGCTCGACCTGAGCATCCTGCATGAGCTGGAGCGGAGCGGCTGGTTGGCCCAGCACTACGGCGCCAACTGAGGCGCGAACCGGCTTAGTCGCCGACCGCCACCACCAGCCGGCCGCGGACCGCCCCGCGCCCGATCGCTGCCAGCGCCGCGGGCACTTCCTCCAGCGGGATCTCTCGCGCGATGTGGCTCTCCAGATGCGGCGGCCGCAGGTCGGTCGCCAGCCGTCGCCAGATGGCGATGCGCCGGTCGAGCGGGACCTGCACCGAGTCGATGCCCAGCACGTTCACCCCGCGCAGGATAAAGGGGAACACCGTGGTCTGCACCGCCGCCCCCCCGGTGTTGCCCGACAGGGCGATACTACCGCCGTAGCGCATCGTGCGCAGTAGATACGCGAGGGTGGCGCCGCCCACGGCGTCGACTGCGCCCGCCCAGCGCATCCGCTCCAGCGGCCGATCGCTGGGCGCGCTGGTTTCCGCGCGGTCGACGATCTCGCGTGCGCCCAGCTCCCGCAAGTACACATGCGCGTCGGCCGAGCCGGTGCTGGCCACGACGTGGTAGCCGCGTGCCGCCAGGATGTCCACGGCGGTCGAGCCCACCCCCCCCGAGGCGCCTGTGACAAGCACCGGCCCGTCCGCGGGGCGCAGGCCCAGGTACTCGAGGCGATCGACCGACAGCGCCGCGGTGAAGCCCGCGGTGCCCAGCGCCATCGCCTGTCGCAGGGTGAGTCCCTCGGGCAGCGGCACCACCCAGTCGGCCGGCACCCGCGCCAGTTGAGCGTAGCCGCCGTGGTGGGCCACGCCCAGGTCGTAGCCGTGGACGATCACCGCGTCGCCCGGCCGGTAGCGTGGGTCGTCGCTGGCCTCGACCATGCCCGCGAGGTCGATGCCTAGCACCAGCGGATAGCGCCGCGCCACCTTGCCATCCGCGCGGGCTGCCAGGGCGTCCTTGTAGTTCACGGACGAGTAGGCCACGCGGACGGTGACCTCGCCCGGGGGAAGCGCGGTCGCGGGCCACTGCTGCAGGCTGACGCGGGTCTCGCCGTCGTGCTGGTCGACCACCAGTGCCCGGAAGGTGTCCATGCCTGCTCCCTCATCCGCCAGCGCACGCGGCGCGGCCGTGTCGGCGGCCACGATGGTACCGCGACGATGGCGCACTGCCAAGGGCCGCGCGCCGCCCCACTAGCCAACTCGACCAGGGAACACCCGCCTGCCGCGGCGACGATGCGACGGTAGGGGCGCAGGGCGCTCAGCGCGCGAAGCGGCGCTCGGGCAGCGCCAGCCACAGCAGCACGTAGAGCAGCAGGCCCGGCACGCCGCCGGGCAGCAAGAAGAGCAGGAACACGAAGCGCACGAGCCACACCGGCAAGTGCAGCGATTCAGCCAGGCCACCGCAGACCCCTGCGATCAGCCGGTGCCGGCGCGAGCGATGCAGGCCACCCATAGCGATCACCTCCTGCTCGCTCTAGGCAGCCGGCGTGCCACGGCGTTTCCGTCAAGTGCCGACGGCCTAACCACTCGGGATGCCGAGGGTCAGGCCGTCGCATGGGGGTATCCGGAGTTACGGATTCGGGAGGGGCTGGCCGACGCCCGTGGCGCAGGTGGCACCCTTCTCAGGAGTCTGCGGCCCGTTGGCGTAGCGGTTGACGAACTCCGCGAGCCGCGGGTCGTTCGCGTTGTCCACCTTGAGCTGCAGGCCCCAGGCGCTGGCCACGATCGGGCTGGGCAGCGGCGGGTCGCTCCACGGGCTCACGAGCACGAACTCCGGCTTGATCCGCGCCAAATTCCGCAATTGTTGCACTTGGTCGGCTGGCAGGTCGGGACGATACGTGATCCAGACGGCGCCGTGCTCCAGGGAATGCACGGCGATGGGCGTATTGAGTGGCTCGTCGTACACCCCGCACTTGTACCAGCTTGCCGAGTGCGGGCCCCCCACGGGCGGCGTCTGCGGATACGAGACATCGCCCACCACGTGCTCGCGGCTGAGGTTCTCGAAGCGCTCGACGCCCGGGATCGGCTGCGCGGCCGGCAGGATGAAGCCGAAGAAGGCCACCGCCGCCAGTACCACGACCACCAGCGCGGCAACGAGCCAGGGCACGGTCCGGCGGCGCTGGCGGGCCGCGCGCTGCTCGCGCAGCAACTGCTCGCGGCGCTCCAGGCGGGCGCGCCGGCTCTCCAGGCGACTACGTCGGCTGGAGGTCTCGGGTGCTTCAGTCGGGACACGTTCAGGATTGGCCACCGCGCCCTCCGCGCCAACAGGGCTCGACCCTGTTGAGACTCTGCAGATGACACCATGACAGTGTAGCCGATTGAGGCGGCACGCGCTGCTAGCCAGTGCGTCGCCCCACCCGTACTACTCCGTACCCTGTCCGCGTGGCAGCCGCGCCGCGCCGGCTTGCGCCAGGGATAGCAAGGCCTACTCGACGCTGCTTGCGTCCTCCGCTGCCCACCCGCGAAGCTGAGACTGCAGGTCGATGTCGAAATCGCTCAGGGCGCGGCCGCCCGTGGCAGTTCGGAACGCCTCCGCCGCCGTCGCTCCAGCCTGTTGGGCGCGCAGCAGGGTGAAGACCGCCGCCGCCCCGAACCGCTCGACGAACCGGGCGGCGGCGTAATAGGCTTGGCCGTAGGCCAGGGCAACGGTGTCCGGTTCCACGCGGTCCCAATCGCGGAACTGCTCCAGCTCGCGCAGGCTCAGCAGCCGGCCCTGCTCGGCCGCCTCGGCCACCACGCTGCCGCGCTGGCGACGTCGGAACGCGGTGCTGAACGGCGCCATGTCGCGCAAGACCGTTTCGGTCACCTGCTCCGCGTGGCCCTCCACCAGCCAGGCAATTGTGCGAGGAAAGGCGTCGTCCAGTCCGGCGGCTGCCTGGGCGAGATGCACCGCCTCATGCGTCAGGTTCCAGAGCAGCTCGTAGTTGGTCAGCGCCACGTGCACGTGCTGCGTCCACCCCCCGCCGGGCGTCCGAACCCCCTGGCGAAGCGCGCGGCCGCGCCCAGGACCTCGATAGTGCCCGCCGACATGCTGCTCCAGGTCCCACTCCGACTTGTAGATCACCAGGCGCAGCGGGCCACGGTACGCCACCCCCGTGGTGGTGGTAATCGCCGCCATCTGAGCCTCTAGCAGGCGCGCGAGGCTGAGCGCCGTGGTCAGGGCGATCCCATCGTCGCTCTGGAACTCCACGAGCCACTCGCCCAGGGTGAAGCGCTGGAAGCCGTCGCTCGCCGGCTCCACCCGCGGCGCGAGGCCGGGGGGCGGCAGGGCGCGCAGCAACTCCAGGGTGAGCTGGGCGGCTCGGGCGTTGGTGGCGTCGGGGAGCGCCGTAACGGCCTGCAAGTGGCTCGTGGCGTCCGCATAGCGCCCCTGCGCCAGGAGCACCCGGGCGACGACCAGGTGCGCGGCGCCCGCATTCTCTGGAGGTAGCTCGCTCGCCTCCAGCGCGCCCCGGGCATCCTGTAAAGCCTCGGTGTAGCGCCCTAGCTCCAGGCCGACCAGCGCGCGGAGCGTCCGCGCACCGCTGTCATCGGGCACGCGCGCGAGCACATCATCGAGGTCGGCGAGCGCCTCGGCCGGCTGGCCGGTGCGATAGTACGCGAGCGCGCGGACCAGGCGCGCAGGGACATAGTCAGGCTCCCGATCGAGGCGCGACGACGCCAGGGCGATGGTTTCCTGAAACTGCCTGCTGCGCTCGTGCTCGCTCGCGTCGGCCTCGGCAGCGTGCGCCGAGGGCATCGCGCTGGCGAGCAGCAGCGCGGCGACACAGCCCGCAAGCGCCACGGGCCGCACGGTCCACATCGAAGCGAGCCCGGTGACGACCGGGAGCAGGAGACGGGCTGCCCCGCGCCGTCGACCGGGTGCACCCGATGCGTGCTCCACTACCGCTCCAGAGAGCCGAGTTTGCCCTAGCGAGAGGGGATTCGGGGCCAATATGGGCCGCGCGCCCGGGCCCTGTCAAGAACGGCTTGCGCAATTGTGTCCCCCCCGCAGCCTGAACATCACGGCACGACGGCCGACCTCGCGCTCGTGCACGTTGCCTAAGCCTGGAGTGGCCGTTTTCGTGGGGGCTGCCTGATGAAGGTGGTGGCGGCACCACGCTAGCCTGTGGGCGAACGCGAGAAGGAGGTGGGTATGCCCTCAAGTGCAGCCGCGGTCAATACGGGGGACACCGCCTGGGTGCTGATCTCGGCCGCCCTGGTCATGCTGATGACGCCCGCCCTCGGGTTCTTCTATGGTGGGCTGGTGCGCCGGAAGAACGTGCTGAGCACGATCATGCACAGCCTGTTCATTCTCGCGCTGATCAGCGTGGTGTGGGTGTTGTGGGGCTACAGCCTTGCTTTCGGCCCCTCGGTCGGTGGAGTGATCGGCAGCCTCGACTGGCTGGGGCTGCGTGGCGTGGGTGCCGAACCGAATCTGGATTATGCGCCGACGATCCCCCATCTCGCCTTCGCGCTGTTCCAGATGATGTTCGCCATCATTACCCCGGCGTTGATCACCGGCGCCTTTGCCGAGCGCAAGCGGTTCAAGGCGTTCGTCCTCTTCAGCCTGCTGTGGGCCACGTTCGTGTACTGCCCGGTGGCGCACTGGGTCTGGGCCTCCGGCGGCTGGCTGAAGAGCCTGGGCGCGCTCGACTTCGCGGGCGGCACGGTGGTGCACATCACCAGTGGCGTGTCGGCGCTGGTGGCCGCGCTGGTGCTCGGGCCGCGGCGCGGGCTCGGCGAGGAGCCGTTCGACCCCCACGACATCACCATGACCGTGCTCGGCGCCGGGCTGCTGTGGTTCGGCTGGTTCGGCTTCAACGCCGGCAGCGCGCTGGCGGCCGGCGACCTGGCCGCCAACGCCTTCCTGGTCACCAACACGGCGGCGGCGATGGCCGCGCTCACTTGGATGACCGTGAGCTGGGCGCACCACGGACGGCCGAGCGTGCTGGGCGCGGCGGTGGGCGCGGTGGCGGGCCTGGTGGCCATCACCCCGGCTGCTGGCTATGTGACGCCGATCGCCGCGATCCTCATCGGGCTGGGAGCGGGCGTGATCTGCTACTGGGCGGTGCAGCTACGCACCAAGCTCACGCGGATCGACGACGCGCTGGATGTGTGGGGCGTGCACGGTGTGGGCGGCACCTGGGGTGCCATCGCGACCGGGCTGTTTGCCACCGTGGCGGTGAACTCGTCGGCAGCCAACGGCTTCTTCTACGGCGACCCAAGCCAGCTCCTGAAGCAGCTCGTGGCCGTGGCGGTGGTCTGGGTATATTCCGCCGCGCTGACGTGGGTGATCCTCAAGCTTATCGATGTCACGATCGGCTTGCGGGTCGAGGAGAAGGAGGAGGTGCTGGGCCTCGACACGAGCCAGCACGGGGAAGTCGCGTACCAGCTTTGAACCGAGATTCTGGCAGGAGGAATGGACGCTATGGACATGCTACTGCTCGCCTCGCTCGTCGCCTTCGCGGCGCTGGTGGTCGGCTGGATGGTGCTGCCGGCGCGGGGGCCCGAAGGCCGCGAGACCGCCGCATCGGCCCCCGCCATGCGTGTGGCCTAGCGCAGTTGTTCGGAGGGGTGAGGGTAAGCCACGGCTATTCCGCGCTCGGTGCCGCTGCCGGTGGTCTCCAGCGCCCCCAGCCCAGCCGTGCTCGCAGCAGCGCACGAGGGGGGGCCGTGGCGAGGGGGGTGGCCTGCTCGTCCAGCCCGTGGAGGGGCCGTGTGCCGAGCTGACGGCCGAAGGCCACGACCCACAGGCGGCCGAGCCCCTGCGGGCTTGCCAGCGCGTGGAGCGCCGCCAGAGCCGCGCGCTCGGTCGCGGCCGGCAGCCGGGCCGCGCGCACGGCCGCTTCCCACGCCTCCAGTCCCAGGCGGCGCAGGAAGTCGGCTTGGCGCGCGAGCCCGAGCGGGGTGAGGCCAGCGGCGCGTCCCTCCAGCAGCAAGCTGGTGAGGTCGACCTGGGTGGTGAGGTCCTGGCAGCCGATGCGCGCGTAGGGGTTCTCGCCGAGCGCGTGCTGCGAGTAGGCGCGCAGGGTGCCGCGCGGGTAGCGCGCCGAGTAGAGCACCTCGGCCGGATGCCCGTAGTCGATGAGCAGTAGGGCTCCGCGGCGCAGCCGTGCCGCCTGGGCTCGCAGCCAGCCCAGCGCGGCCAGGTTCACCTCGGCCAGGTGATCGTCGGGCGGGCGCACGCCCAGCCGTGCGAAATAGTCGGCCAGCGCGGGCGTCGAGGGGGGGCCGTCGATCTCGGCGAAGACGCCGTCGCTTAGGGTAACGTAACGCTCGTGCAGCACGCCCCGGCGCCAGACTACGCGGTGCACGGGAAAAGCGTCGAGCAGCTCGTTGGCCAGCAGCAGTCCCTCAAGCGTGGCCGGCAGTGAGCCTGGGGCGGGGT
>JADGHJ010000130.1 GCA_019686175.1 Chloroflexota bacterium
GGGCGGAACGGGGCGGAAGCGCGGCAGCACGACCTCGGTATCGAACGGTTGGCCGGCCAGCTTGGCGAGCAGCATATCCACGGCGCGCACCGCTGCGGGCCGGTCGGCGCGCTCCGGGCGGATCTCGCCGCGTGGGAAATAGCCCTCGCTGCGCGGGCGGCCCAGCGGCTCGCCGCGCGCCAGCTTGCGCCCCAGCCGCAGCATCGCGCCCAGGTCGGCCGCCATGTTGCGCGCCGTGTCGCCGGTGCGGACGATGTACACTGCGCGGTGGTACAGCTCCACCCCGGGGTTCTCCTCGGCCATGCCCGTGACAGCGGGGATCCCTAGCTCGCGCTGCACCGCGGCGCACAGCGCGCCGCACGCTTGACCGTAGCGGCCCGCGTTGAACGCCGGGCCGGCGAGCAACAGGTCCGGCCGCGCCTCGCGTGCCAGCGTGACCAGCGTGGCGATCGCCTCGTCGAGGTGCTCGGCGACGTAGTTGTCGCCACAGATCAGCGTGGCCACGAGCTGATCGCCGCCGAGCTGTGGGGCGAGCGCCCGGCCCGGCCCGACCGCGCCCTCGACGGAGCGCGGCGGCGCATCGGCCGCCTCCTCGCCGCCCAGGCCACCGAACATCTGGTTCAGGAAGTGCACGATCCGCAGCCCTTGCTGTGCCATGGCCTGTCCTCCCCCAGGCGCGCTTCCGCTATGCGCAGTGTAGCGCGGGGACGCGCTGTGCTCCAGGGTGCTGGCCCTGCCTGTCGCGAGGCGCTACGCTAGCGTCATCAGGACAGATAGCCCGCGGCTAGCTGGAGGAGGCGGGGCATGGAGCAGCGGGTCCTGGGGCGTACCGGCCTGCGCGTGTCAGCGATCGGCTTCGGTTGCGGCAACATCGGCGGCCTGCTGGTCCGTGGCAGCGAGGCCGCCCAGCGCGAAGCGATCACCGCGGCGCTGGCGGCCGGGATCAACTACTTCGACACTGCGGCGCAGTACGGTGACGGGCGCTCCGAGACGCAGCTCGGCCGCACGCTGCGCGCGGTGGGCGCCGAGCCGCTGGTCGGCACCAAGGTGCGGCTCGCACCTGCGCAGCTCGCCGACATCCCCGGAGCGCTGCGCGTCGCCTTGGAGGCGAGCCTGCGTCGGCTGGGCCGCGATCACGTCGACCTGTTCCAGCTGCACAACGCCATCGCCGCCGAGGCCGATCCGGGCCGGGGTGTCCTAGACGTGGCCACGGTGTGTGGTCCCGTCGTCGAGGGCCTACGCGCACTCCAGGCGGCTGGGCGAACGCGCTACATCGGCTGCACTGGCCTGGGCGAGACGGCGGCACTGCACCAGGTGGTGGCCAGCGGGAAGTTCGACACCATCCAGTGCTACTTCAACGCGCTCAACCCGAGCGCGGGCTACCCGGGCCACGTGCCCGCCGACGGGCAGGACTTCGCCGGACTCATCGACCGCGCGGCCGCCGCCGGCATGGGCGTGCTGGCCATCCGGGTGCTCGCTGCGGGTGCCATGGCGGCCACGCCGGCCCGGCACGCGCTGGCCGGTGCGCCGGGCACGCCGCTGGCACCGGGCAGCACCTATGAGCGTGACCTGGAGCGCGCGGCGCGGCTGCGCCAGCTCGCCGCGGAGCTGGGGCTAGAGGGGCCGGTCGAGCTGGCGCTGCGCTGTGTGCTGGCCCAGCCGCGGGTGAGCGTGGCACTGGTGGGCTTCTCCGACGCCGCCCAGGTGGTCGACGCCGTGCGCTGGGCAGAGCGCGGCCCGCTGCCGGCGGAGGCCGTGGCGCGCGTGCTGGCGCTCACGACGAGCTAGGGTGCTGATGGCGGAGGTGGTAGGGCGGGCGCGGGCGGCGAGCCATAGCCCCCATAGGGCTGGAGCAGCAGCGCCTCGGCCAGCGCGCGCAGCTGCGTCTCGTTGTCCACCTGAGCGCCAACGGCCGGCGCGCTCCCGCTCGTCATCCCGAGTGCCAGGCCGACGGCGACTAGCGCGGCCAGCGCGCGCCCGCAGGTCCCACGCCACTACCGGTTGCCCGTATCTCCTCCCTTCGTTGGCCCTCGCCGTGCGTCAGGGCCGATCTGCGGCCAGCGCGGCGTAGCTCAGGCCACCTGCGGACATCGGCGCAGCGCCCACTTGCTCGGCGTACAGGTGCGCGAGGAAGCGGCGAGGCGTGTCGGGCCGCTGGAGCAGGTACAGCAGGCCGGTCCACGCCGCCTGCTGCTCGTCGCGAAACGTCCACGCGCTCCAGGCTACCGCCCCCTGCTGTGCTATGCTGCCGAGGATCCAGCCGGCGCGCTCCAACTCCTGCCGGTAGTGCGCGGCCAGCGCGGCGAGGTCGGCGTCGGCCTCCACCACGGTCGAGGATAGCGCGAGGGTGGGGCTGGTGCTGCCGCCCAGCGGCCACTGACACGCGCCAGGCGGCGGCGCGATCGTGGGTAGTACCGTGGTCATCATCGGGAAGCCGCCCTGCGGCGCGCGCGGCACCGCTTGCGGATCGGTCTGGAAGTCGAGGCGCACGTCGGTGGGAGCGTTGGCCAGCGCCAGCGCTTGCACGGTGAGAGTCGGCCCCTGCTCGCCGCGCACGAACACCGCGCGCAGGCTGGCAGGCTGGCCGGGCAGCCCGCTGGCCGCGAAGCCGCCCAGCCGCGGTGTACCCACCGCCGGCTCGTGCCAGCCCCGCGCGGCCAGCTCGCGTCGATAGTAGGCCAGTACCTGCTCGGGCGTGAGTGTGCTGTCCAGGACCACGGTGGACCATCGCGGGGTGCGCACCAGGCTGCCGACCAGGTGCGCGCCCGGCGGGAAGGGGAGGTCCGGCGGCCAGTCGGCGGGTGCTTGCTTCACGAGTAGCGCTGCCCGTGGGCTAGTGGGCGCGGGGACGCTGGGCTGCCAGGGTGCGGCTAGCAGCCGTAGCGCCAGCGTCTGCAGCGCAGCCAGCTCGGCGTGGGGATCCCGGGGTGCCGCCGCCATGCGCCCTCCTTGCCGCCTGTGGCACAGGTCCCGTGCAGCAGGGTAGTCGATCGCCGAGCGGCAGACAAGCGATCGGTCGGCGCGAGGAACGCCGTAGCACACGCGGCCGTCCGCGCCGGCCGGGGGAAACCGGCGGCTTACGCGCCGTTGGCCTGCTCGTTGGGCTGGGCGCGCACCTCGCGTGCGCGCTGGTAGGCGACTAGCGCGTTCCAGGCGCGCTGCCGCTCCTCGGGGGTGGTGGCGCGGTCCAGCGCCTCGAGCAAGGCCTGCAGCTCCGCCGAGGGCGCTGACTCTTCACGCATCGCGATCATCCTTTCGTGCGCCGCGGGCCTGCCCCGCGCGGCCCGCGCTGCAGCGATAGCGTAGCACCGCACAAGACGTTTGTACGCGATATGCACGGAGCGCGCCAACTGGCCCGTCTGACGGTCGTGGACCGCGACAGGGCGCCGGAAGGGGCAGGTGATTTGCGCACGGTGGGGGGCTGTGGGCACAATACACCCGGCCAAGCGCGGGGCGTGGCAGGCGCACGCCCGCCAGCTCGGACGAGGTGCTTGCGGGGAGCGGCCAGTGCAAGGCTTCAACTGGCGGGTGCGCGAGACCGCGCACTTCGTGTTTCACTATTTGCCCGACTCGTATGCGGCCGACCATCTGCCGTGGCTCGTGGGGCGCGCTGAGACGACCTGGCGCGAGCTGCGCGCCTTCGTAGGTGAGGACACGCCCGCTCCCCCCAAGCTGAGGGTCTACCTCCTCCTGCTGTTGCCCGATCCCGAGCAGCCCCAGCAGCACTTGGCCCGCGGGGCCTACGTCGATCCCCATACGGGCGAGATCTGGGCGGTGTGCCGGCCCGAGTCGCCGGCCGAGGGGCTGGAGGAGGCGATTGGCCACCTGCTGATCTTCCTGCCCTACGCGCCTGCGGCGGGCGAGGTGCCGTTCCTGCGCGAGGGGCTGATCGCCTACATCATGGCACATGCGACGGGCACCCCACGGCCCGAGCGCCTGCACCAGGCCGTGCTGGAGCGGCTCCAGCGGGGGGAGCCAGTGGCCATCTTCCCGTTCCTGGGCGAGCGCTCGCCGCTCAACCAGCGGCAGTACACGGGCCTGGCCCTGTCGTTCTTCGCGTTCCTGGCCGACCAGTACGGGATTGCGGCGCTGCAGGCGTTTCTCGGCCACTACGATCCCAGCAACCCGGATCAGGCTGCCCAGATCGCCTACGGCCGGCCGATCGCCGCTCTGCACGACGAGTGGCTCGCCACGGTCGGACAGTATCTTGGCACCCAGGTCGGCATCCGCGACTTTTTTCGGCGTCTGCTCCCGTATCTTCGGCCGTATCCGGCCCAGATCGCGCTGATCCTGGTCTACCTGCTGGTCGGGATCGGCTTCGTCCTGGGGCTACAGCTCAGCATCAAGTACCTCATCGACAATGTGATCGCGCCCGGCAACTTCGAGCTGCTGCTCCAGCTACTCGGCCTCCTGTTCCTCGGCTTCGTGGTCAACGCGCTGGCCAGCCTCCACCGGGCGTATCTCACGGCCTGGGTCGGCGAGCAGATCCTCATGCGCCTGCGCCGCGACATGTTCGAGCGCCTGCAGATGCTGTCCGCCGGCTTCTACGCCCGGGCGCGCATCGGCGACCTGGTCTCGCGCATGTCCAACGACCTGGTCGTGGTCCAGATGGCGCTGAGCAACGCGCTGCTGTCGGGCCTGTACTACGCCCTGAGCTGCCTGTTCGCAGCGATCGCGCTGTTCCTGCTCGATTGGCGTCTCGCCGTGGCGGTGCTGGTGCTGCTGCCGCTGCTGTTCATCACGACCGTGCTGCTCAGCGGCCGGGTGACGCGCTACAGCCGCGAGCGCTCGGAGCGCCTGGGCGACGTGACCAACGTGCTGCAGGAGAACCTCAACGCCACGGCGGTCGTGCGCGCCTTCGGGCTACAAGCGACGATGCGCGAGCAGTTCGGCGGCGCGCTGAACGCGCTGTTCCGTAGCTCCGTGCGGCTCGTGCTGTTCGGCTCGCTGTTCGGGTTGTCGAGCAGCGTGATCACGTCGCTGATCCAGCTCGTGGTGCTGGGGCTGGGCGGCTACTTCATTCTCACGGGCAGTTTCACGGTGGGGGCACTGTTCGCGTTCATGGGCCTGCTCGGCCAGGTGACCGGGCCGGTGGAGAGCTTCACGCAGCTCCTGCAAGCGCTCCAGCAGGCCGCCGGCTCGATGCAGCGGGTGGCGCAGGTGCTCGACGAGCCGGTCGAGGTGCGCGACGCGCCCGATGCGCGCGAGCTGCCGCGCCTGCAGCGCGAGATCCGCTTCGACCACGTGTGGTTCAGCTACACGGGCGCGCAGCCGAACCTGCAGGATATCAGCCTTGCCATCCCCGCGGGACGTCACGTGGCCATCGTGGGGCCGTCGGGGTCGGGCAAGAGCACGCTCATCAACCTGCTGCTGCGTTTCTACGATCCGCAGCACGGCAGCGTGAGCATCGACGGGATCGACATCCGCACCGTCACCCAGGCCTCGCTGCGCGCCCAGATCGGCGTGGTGTTCCAGGACACGTTCCTGTTCAACACCTCGATCCGCGAGAACCTGCGCTACGGACGGCTGGATGCGACCGACGCCGAGATCGAGGCCGCGGCGCGGCAGGCGGAGATCCACGACTTCATCATGTCCCTGCCGCAGGGCTACGACACTCCTGTGGGGGAGCGTGGCGCTCGGCTGTCGGGGGGGCAGCGCCAGCGGCTGGCCATCGCGCGGGCGCTGCTGCGCAACCCGGCCATCCTGCTGCTCGACGAGGCGACCTCCGCGCTCGACCCCGAGACGGAGGCGCAGATCCAGCAGACGCTGGCGCGCGCGACCCAGCACCTCACCTCGATCATGGTCACTCACCGTCTAGCCGCCGCGGCGCAGGCCGATTACATCTTCGTTCTCGACCGGGGCACGTTGGTCGAGCAGGGCACGCACGAGCAGCTCCTGGCGGCGCGCGGGCTGTACGCTCGGCTGTACGAGGAGCAGCAGGGCGGCCCGGCGCTCGCCCCGGCGGCGAGCGTGGAGGTGCATCGCCTGCGCCGCGTGCCGCTGTTCGCCGATCTGCCGCCCGAGGCCCTGGCCGCCATCGCTCAGCGGCTCGTGGCAGAGCGCTACGCGCCCGGCGACGTGATCATCCGCCAGGGCGACGTGGGGGACAAGCTCTACCTGATCGACCGCGGCCAGGTAGAGGTCACGGTGCAGCACGGGCCGGCAGCTCCTGAACAGCCGCTCAATACGCTGCACGCGGGCGACTACTTCGGCGAGATCGCGCTGCTGCTCGACGTGCCGCGTACGGCCAGCGTCAAGGCGACGACCCCGGTGCAATTGCTGGCGCTGAGCAAGGCCGATCTCCAGGCCCTGCTGCATCGGCTGCCAGGGTTGGCCCAGCGGCTGCAGCCCACCATCCAGGGACGGCTGTCGGAGCTGGGCGTAGTTGGTCAGGGGTGATCCGATGGCGGAGTCAGCTGCTGCCCTGCGGGATGTGCTGGTCGCGCTCCCCAAGATCGCGCTGTTCGCCGACCTCCCTCCGCCCGAGATCCACGCGATCGCCCGTATCGTGCGGCGCTACCGCGCCCCGAAGGGCGCAGTGATCTGCGCCCAGGGCGAGGTGGGCGAGGTGGCCTTCTTCATCCTGGAGGGCCGCGTCGACATCCTGATCACGGCCGCCGATGGCCGGCAGTTCCTCCTGGCCGAGCTGGGGCCACACGAGTATTTCGGCGAGATGGCGCTGCTCGACGAGGCCGACCGCCAGCGTTCCGCCACGGCCGTGGCGCGCGCCGACACCGAGCTCGTCTTGCTGCGGCGCGCGGACTTCCTGGCGCTGCTCGACCAACATCCCTCGATCGCACGGCGCCTGCTGCGCAGCGCGATCCGCCGCCTGCGCCAGGCCAACGCCCAGATCGCCGGCCTGGCCTTCGCCGACGTTGCCGGCCGGTTAGCGCGAGCGCTGCTGGCGCTCGCCGAGCAGGGGGACGACGGCCGCTGGATCGTCCGCGCGACACACGAGGAACTGGCGGGTATGATCGGCGCCGCGCGCCAGACCGTGACCCGCGTGCTCAACACCTGGGGCCGCCACGGCACCTTAGCGACCGGCCGCGAGCAGCTGCTGCTGCTCCAGCCCGCCGTGCTGCGCGCCATCGCGGCGGGCGAGGAGTAAGCTCGCCGCAGGCGTCCGGGGCGGAGGGTGCGTCCTCGGCGCGGGTCGTGCTAGATTGGGCCAGCAGACTGCTCGCCGGTGAGGTGCCCCGTGGCCGACCTGCTCCTACACCGCCCGCGCTCCTTGGAGGAAGCCTGCGCCGCGCTCGCGCGCTACGAGGGCGAGGCGCGCGCGATTGCGGGTGGGACCGCGCTGGTCCTGATGCTCCGCCAGGGGCTCGTCGCGCCACCTGCCCTGGTGCGCCTGGACGGTATCCCCGGGCTCGACACCATCGTCGAGGAGAACGGGGTGCTCCGCCTCGGTGCCCTGGCGCCGCTGAGCGCTGTGGCCGCCTCGCCGGTGGTGCGCGCGCACGTCCCCGTGCTCGCCGACGCCTGCGCTCTGGTGGGCAATGTGCGCGTGCGCAACGCCGCGACCATCGGCGGCAACCTCTGCGAGGCCGACTACGCCTCCGACCCGCCCGGCGTGCTGGTAGCGCTCGACGCCCGCGTCCGTGTGCAGGGCACCGCGGGGACGCGCGAGCTGCCCGTCGCCGAGCTGGTGCGCGACTTCTACGAGACCGTGCTTGCCCCGGATGAGTTGGTCACCGAGGTGCGCATCCCGCTGCCCGCGCCTGCCGACGGCGTCTACCTCAAGTACGTCACACGCTCGGCGGAGGACCGGCCGTGCGTAGGCGTCACGGCGCTCGTGCGGCGTGCGCCCGACGGACGGCTGGGCGAGGCGCGAGTCGTGGTGGGGGCGGTAGCCGACCGCCCGCTGCGGCTGCCCGAGGCCGAGGCGCTGGCGCGGGGAGCCGAGCCGAGCGAGGAGCTGTTCCGCGCTGTCGGCGCGGCCTACTCCGAGGTGGTGGAGCCGGTCAGCGATGCGCGCGGGTCGGCGGCGTACCGCCAGCAAATGGTCGCCGTGTTCGTGCGCCGGGCCCTACGTGCTGCCGTGGCGGGCCAGCGGGGCTCGCAGCGGGTGTGAACGGGACAGCCGGCGGTTGGCCAAGGCGAGTGGGGAGGTCGGGGAAGATGGTGGTGCGGGGAGTCCGCGAGCGCGACGCGGTCGAGAAGGTCACGGGCCAGATCCCGTACGCGCTCAACGTGACGCTGCCCGGGATGACCTACGCGCGCTGCGTGCGCAGCCCCTACGCGCACGCCCGCATCGTGGCGGTCGACGCCTCCCGGGCGCTCAGCCTGCCCGGGGTGGTGTGCGCGCTTACGCGCGACGACCTGACCGACGGGCGGCTGTTTCCCTACTACGGGGCGGCGATCAAGGACCAGCCGATCGTGGCCATCGACAAGGCGCGCCACGTGGGCGACGTGGTGGCGGCGGTGGTGGCCGAGGATCCCGAGACGGCCGCCGAGGCTGCCGCCCTGGTGGACGTGGAGTACGAGGAGCTACCCGCGGTGTTCGACCCGGTCGAGGCGCTGCGGCCCGGCGCCCCGCTGGTCCACGAGCAGATCGTCGGCCACTACGAGATCCCGCCGAACCCGATCATCCGCCCCCAGAACGGCACCAACCTGATCAACCACATGAAGGTCCGCCGTGGTGACGTGGAGCGCGGCTTCGCCGAGGCCGACTTCGTGTTCGAGGACGTCTACTACAGCCCCGCGCTGCACCACTGTGCCCTGGAGCCTCACGTTACTGTCGCGCGCTGGGAGGACGGCCAGCTCACGGTCTGGTCGTCGACTCAGAACCCGTACTTCGTGCGCGACCAACTCGCGGCCATCTTCCGCGTGCCGCCCGAGCGCGTGCGGGTGCTCGTGTACACGCTCGGCGGTGGCTACGGTTCGAAGACGTACGCTCGCATGGAGCCGCTAACGGCGGTGCTGGCGTGGAAGGCGGGCCGGCCCGTGAAGCTCGCGCTCACGCGGGCCGAGGAGTTCGTCACCACCACCAAGCACGAGGCACGCGTGCGGATCAAGAGCGGGGTGAAGCGGGACGGCATGCTCATCGCCCGCGAGGTCGAGATCCACTACAACGCCGGCGCCTACGCCGACCGCAGCGGCACGATCGCCCGCTCGGGCGGTATCGG
Source organism: Chloroflexota bacterium (assembly GCA_019686175.1). Taxonomy (GTDB): domain Bacteria; phylum Chloroflexota; class UBA6077; order UBA6077; family JAJPHF01; genus JADGHJ01. The sequence continues at coordinate 9,129 of JADGHJ010000130.1, forward strand.
CTCCATCGGGCCCTACCGCATCCCGAACGTGAAGGTCGATGCCTACGCAGTGTACACCAACCGCCCGAACGCCGTGCCGTTCCGCGGGCTGGCGGTCTCGCAGGTGGCCTGGGCCTACGAGTGCCACACCGACGAGTTGGCGCGTCGGCTCGGCCGCGACCCGTTGGAGTTCCGCCTGCAGAACCTGCTGCACACGGGCGACCGTTTCGCGACAGGAGAGGAACTGGAAGACATCCACTTCGCGGAGCTGCTGGAGGACGCGGCGCGCGCCATCGACTACCACGGCCCGCTGCCGGCGCCCTCAGCGCCCGAGCGGCAGGTGGGCCGTGGGCTGGCGGTGATCATCAAGCACATGGGCAGCAACCCGGCCACCACGCGCATCGACCTGCGCCTCGATGCCGACGGCGCGCTGACAGTGCTGAGCAGCACGGTGGACATCGGCCAGGGCGCCCGGGCTGTGCTGGCCCGGGAGACGGCCCGCGCGCTCGACCTCCCCGAGGAGGTGGTACAGGTGCCGTACGTGGAGACGGGCACCACGCCGCCCGATCAGGGGACGACCTCTAGCCGATCGACGTTCTTCAACGGCTTGGCCGTGCGCGCGGCGGCCGCCGACCTGCGGCGCCAGCTCGTCGAGCTAGCCGCGCGGTTGTACGAGACCGCGCCGGAGCAGGTCGTGGTCCGCAGTGGGCGCGTGTTCGCCCCGGGTGCGCCTGCCCAGGGAGTGCCGTGGGGCGAACTGCTCACGGGCGCGGGGGTGGCCAGCATCACCGCCAGCGGTACCTTCGGCACCCAGATCTGGGTCGATCCGGAGACGGGGCAGGGCAAGGCCTCGCACCACTGGCACCAGGCCGCCGCCGGGGCCATCGTCGAGGTGGACCGCGAGACAGGCAAAGTGTACCTTCGCAAGCTCCACCTGGCGACGCACGCTGGCCGGGTGATCGACCGGCCGAACGCGGAGCTGCAGAACGAGGGCTGCGCCACCTTCGGCCTGTCGCAGGCGCTGTTCGAGGAACTGCTGTTCGACGAAAACGGTCAAGTAACCAACCCCAACCTGGCCGACTATATGATCCCGGCGCTGGCGGACTTCCCGGCCGACTTCAGCACGACGCTGGCGGAGAACCCCGAGCCCGATCCCGAGGTCCACGGGCTCGGCGAGACGGGCCTCCCGGCCGTGCCGCCCGCGATCGGCAACGCCGTGCGCGACGCCACGGGCGTCCGCCTGGCGAGCATTCCGCTGCTGCCCGAGCGCGTGCTGGCGGCACTCGAGGCGCGCGAGGCGGGGACAGCGCGGACGAATGGCTAGGATGGCTGGGCGGCAAGGGCGAAACACAGGAGGCGCCGTGGAGACCATCACTCTCCGAGTGAACGGGCGCGCACACCAGATCACCGTGCGCGGCCATCAGACCTTGCTCGATGCGCTGCGGGACGGCCTCGGGTTGCTGAGCGTGCGCGAGGGGTGCGGCATCGGTGTCTGCGGCGCCTGCACAGTGCTGATCGACGGTCGGCCGTTCAGCGCCTGCCTGACCCTGGCAGCGCTGGCCGAGGGCCGCGAGATCCTCACTGTGGAGGGCCTGGGCACGGCCGAGCACCTCGACCCGGTGCAGGACGCGTTCCTGGCCCGGACAGGCTTCCAGTGCTCGTACTGCACCCCGGGCATCATCCTCACGGCCAAGGCCCTGCTGGACGCGTGCCCAGACGCGACGGACGAGGAGCTGCGCGAGTATCTCAGCGGCAATCTGTGTCGCTGCGGCAGCTACGTGAAGATCCTGGACTCGGTGCGCACGGCCCTCGCGCGCCTGCGCAGTCACTAGGTCACATGATGAGACGCCCCGCGGCAGCGTAGCGGGGGTGCGGTCAGGGCGGCGCGCCGCGACCACGGGGTGCGCGTGCGGCATGGGGGCAATGGTGAGCCGGACCTCCAAAGGGCGACTGGTAGGCCACTGGGCAGCAGTAGGCGGCCTGCGCATGTTCGCCCGCGTCTCGGTCGACCCGCCCGTGACGAGCGGCCCGCCCATCTGGCTTGCCACGCCATATGCTCCAAACGTGCGGCAGCCGCGGAAACATGCGCTATACTCCCGAAGGATCGCGCCGGTGACCGAGCCGAGGTAGTGAAAGGGCCGCGGCGTGCGGCGGAGCGGCAAGCAGCAAGTCGCGCTCCTGGGTGCAGGTATCGGCCTGCTGCTGGCCGGAGGCGTGGCCTGCACCCCACCAGTGGACACGCTCAATCCCGTCACGCCCCAGGGCCTCGCTATCTCCAACCTCTTCAACCTCGCGCTGGCGCTGTCCGCGCTGATCCTCGCGTTGGTCGTGGGGTTGCTGCTCGTCGCCATCCCGCGCTACCGCGAGCGCCCGGGCGCCCCGGAGCCCCCGCAGATCCACGGCAACCGTAACCTCGAGATCTTCTGGACCGCCACCCCGGCGCTGCTGCTGACCGTCATCTTCTTCCTCACGCTGCGCACGATGCATGTGGTCGATGCCGCGGCCCCCGGGGCGCTCCGCGTCCAAGTGGTCGGTTGGCAGTGGTGGTGGGAGTACCGCTACCCGGAGCTGGGCGTAGTCACGGCGAACGAGCTGCATGTGCCGGTCGGTGTGCCGCTGGAGCTGGAGCTGACGGGCGGCGACGTGATCCACAGCTTCTGGGCGCCGCAGCTCATCGGCAAGCGCGACGCCATCCCCGGCAAGTGGAACGTCCTGCGGCCGCAGGTCCAGCAGCCGGGGATCTACGATGGCGCCTGCACGGAGTACTGCGGCATGCAGCACGCCTGGATGCGTATTCGGGTGGTGGCCACCCCGCCCGACCAGTTCGACGCCTGGGCCCGCGGACAGCAGCAGCC
>JADGHJ010000131.1 GCA_019686175.1 Chloroflexota bacterium
CCACTCGCCTGCCCAGCAGGCGTGCACAGGCCCACGTTACCGTATTAAACGGGCGCCTCCGACAAACGTTACAGGCGTGCGCCGCGCCCGGCCGCTCGCCTCGCTGGCCGAGACTCTTGCGCGCCGGGCCCGATTCGCGTAAATTAACTCCCACATGCGGAGTCGACAGAAGCCCGCGCGGCGGCGCGTGTCGCCGACCAAGCGAGTGTGAGCAAACACCTTTCCAGGGGGGCTAGGGCGTAACGATGGCGACGACGAACGAGCAGCTCCAGGCTGCGGAGGCCGGCAGCGCGGGTGGCCCCGGCGACAAGATCATCGTTCGCAACCTCTACAAGACCTTCACGGTGCGCGGCAGCGTCGTGCGAGCGCTGGTGAACATCAACCTGACAGTGGCCGACGGCGAGTTCCTGGCCATTGTCGGGCCGTCGGGCTGCGGCAAGACCACGCTCTTGCGGATCATGGCGGGGCTCGAGAAGCATAGCGCCGGCACGCTGGAAATGCGCCACCGTGACCGCAGCAAGCCGCTCAACAACATGGTCTTCCAGGAGCACTCCGTATTCCCCTGGATGACCGTGCGTGATAATGTCGCGTATGGACTGATGCTGCGGGGCGTGCCGAAGAAGCAGCGCGACGAGATCGTCTCCTATTACATCGAGAAGGTCGGGTTGACCAAGTTCTACAAGGCCTACCCCTTCCAGCTCTCGGGCGGAATGAAACAGCGCGTCTCGCTGGCGCGGGCCTTCGCCAACGACCCCGAGGTGCTGCTGATGGACGAGCCGTTCGGCGCGCTCGACGAGCAGAACAAGCTGCTCCTCCAGGAGGAGCTGCTGCGCATCTGGAGCGAGCACCAGAAGACCGTCTGCTTCATCACCCACAGCGTCGACGAGTCGATCGTGCTCGCCGACCGCATCATGGTGATGACCGCGCACCCGGGGCAGATCAAGGCGTTCGTGAAAGTCCCGTTCGAGCGCCCGCGCGAGGTGTACAAGATCCGTGCGACTCCGCAGTACGGCCAGCTCATGTACAGCATCTGGGAGTTGCTCCGCGATGAGGTGCTCCGCGCTAAGCGAGAGGAGGGAGGGCAATGAGCCAAGAGCGCGTCAGCGTCAGCACCGCTGACGTCCAAGGGCTGATCACTCGCACGCGGGTGGCCGACGTCGCCGCCGACACCACCGCGGCGCAAGCCGAGCGGCCAGCGCTTGGCCTCAGCCAGCAGAATAAGGAGCGCTTGCTCTCGTTCTTCTCCCCCTTGCTGCTCCTGGTGGCCTGGGAGCTGCTCGTTCAGTTCGGCTTGCTGGACAAGCGGTTCTTCCCCGCGCCTACCTCGATCATCGGTACGTTCACGAACCTCGTCACGTCCGGCGAGCTGTTCCGGCATATCCAGGCCAGCGTCAGCCGCATCATCGTCGGTTTCCTGATGGGCGCCATTCCGGCGCTGATCCTGGGCATCGTCATGGGCCTGTCGCGCTGGATCCGCGCCTTCTTCAACCCCTGGCTGGCCGCGCTCTACCCGATTCCGAAGCTCGCCATCTTGCCGCTCGTCATGCTCATCTTCGGCCTCGGCGAGATGAGCAAATACGTTATCATCGCCATCGCCGTGTTCTTCCTGGTCATCTACAACACGATGGCCGGCGTGATGAACATCCCCAACATCTATCTCGATGTCGGGCGCAACTTCGGCGCGAACCGGGTGCAGTTCTGGTGGACCGTAGCGCTGCCAGGCGCCCTACCGCTGATCTTCACCGGTATCAAGCTGGCCTCAGGTGTCGCGCTGCTGGTCATCGTCGCGGCCGAGTTCGTGGGCGCGAAGACGGGTATCGGCTACCTGATCTGGCAGTCGTGGCAGACGTTCTCCGTCGAGGCCATGTACGTCGGCCTGGTGGTGATCTCCGTCCTTGGCTTCCTGATCTCCATCGCGCTCGACGAGCTGGAGCACATCTTGATCCCCTGGCGGCTGTAGCTGCACCGCTGCAGAGTGTAGAGCACGCGGGGCCGGCATCTCCGGCCCCGCTGTTACGTATTGAGAGGTCCGCGGGGGCTACTGCCCGCAGCCTCCCGCTCGCCCTGAGCTGGCACCAGGCGTCAGCCTCTAGAACGTGCGGCCCAACACTTGATCCCAGGGCTGCGGCGCCGCCACCCGGATCACCTGGTCCTCCCGGTCGCGCACGTACAGGTAGAGGTGCGCGAAGAACTCCTCCTCGGGCAACGGGTAGGTGGGGTTGATGCACAGGTACGGCTGTCGCCACGGCGGCCGTACGCCCGGCGCGCAGCGCACCTCGATGCGGCGACCGACCCGCAGGCGGTAGGTGACGCCCGGGAACCGACGGGAGGGAACATCCAGGTAGCCCTGGCGCTGCAGCTCCGCCCAGCGCGCCTCACCCAGCGTGGCGCGAGCGACCTCGCGCGCCCGCGCTCGGGCCTCCGCGTAGTCCTGCGGCGTGAAATCGTGGCCAGCGCTGCGTTTCGGTAGGTGATCCCAGCGTTGGCGCCAGGGCCGCTCGATACGCAGGCCAGCGAGCGGGTCCTCCCTCGCCGCATCGCCGCGCAGCCAGCGCCAGAACTGGCTGAAGATGGTCATGCTGGAGGCATCGAGAAGGTAGGGTGGGCGCCTCCCCAGCAGGGCGTGGAAGGCGCCCACTCCGGCTCAGCCGCCGGCGATCGGGGCGATGATCTGGTACTCCTCGACCTGTGGGTCGAAGGGGCCATCGTCGAGCACGTGCTGGCCCCCGATCTTGCGCGACACGACACAGCCCTGCGCGCGCGCCTCGGCGAGGATCCGCTCGGCGGCCGCGATCTGGGCGCGCGCCTCTTCCGTGTCGGTCGTTTCCCACTCGATGACTTGGTGCCCGCGGCGGTTGGCGATGATGATCCGATGCATACTGAATTTCCCTCGCCACTCCTGCCCCCGCTGCCCGACGTCCAGCTGGGACCGTCCCTGTCGCCCGGGCGGAGGCTGTCCTGCCGTTGCCTGATGCTACCGCTCCGCTCGACTGATTCGCAACCGGCCGCCGGGCGGTTGGGCCCACCGGGGCGTCGAAATCACCTACACTGACCCCGACACGAATCCGAATCATGCGGAGGGATAGTGCGGTGATGGACCTTCCCCTCCTCCCGACGAGCACGACCGGTGCCTACTGCGTACCCAGTTGGCTGCAAGCTAGCCGTGAGCCGATGCGCGCGGGGGCGTTCGGCACCTTCGACGTGCAGGAGACGTTCGACGATGCGGTACTGGTGGCGCTAGACGATCAGCTCCGGGCTGGCATCGATGTGGTGACCGATGGCGAGATGCGCCGGCTCGACTTCATCATGGGCTTCTACGAGCGCCTGGAGAACGTGCGCCCCGCGGAGCCGTTCCGCAAGATCGGCTTCCCGCTGTACGATCAGGTGACCCTCTACGAGACGACCGGCAAGGTCGTTGCGCCGCGCGGCCTCGGCTGCGTGGAGGAAGTGCAGTTCCTCCGGCGGCTCACCGACCGTCCCATCAAGGTGGCAGTGCCTGGCCCGCTCACGCTGCTCACGCCAATGGTCGTGCGGGACGGCTACGCTCGTGCCGACGACCTGGTGGACGACCTGGCCGCCATCGTGCGCCGTGAGCTGGAACGCCTCCAGGACAGCGGCTGCGCCCTTGTCCAGGTCGACGAGCCGGCCTTCCACGAGTACTTCGCTACCGACCTCGGTCGCGCCACGCGGCTGTTCAACGACCTGGTGGCGGGCCTGCGCCTCAAGGTGGCCCTGCACGTGTGCTTCGGCAATTACGCCGGCCGCCCGCGTAGCCGCCGTAGCTATCGCCCGCTGGTGCCGTTCCTGCGCGACGCGCGCGCCGACCAGCTCGTGCTGGAGTTCGCGAACCGCGAGATGGCCGAGATCGACCTCTGGCCCGAGTACGGCGGCGACCGCGAGCTGGCCTGCGGTGTGGTCGACCAGAAGTCGTTCTACCGCGAGCCGCCGGCCGAGGTCGCCGAGCGCATCCGGCTCGCCCTCCGCTACGTGCCGGCGGAGAAGCTGTGGCTCAACCCCGACTGCGGCATGCAATTCACGCCCCGCTGGCTCGGCCGCGCCAAGCTCCGGGCGCTGGTCGAGGGTGCGCGGCTGGTGCGCCGCGAGCTGGCGGGCGCGGGCGAGCAGCACGGGGCGGTATAGTTAGGCCGAGGCGGCCGGAGTTGCGCATCCAGGCCGCGGTTGGGGGCGGACGGCATGACCGCGGAGACGACGTCGCCGGCAGCGGCGCGAGCGGCGCTGCCCGGTCCGGCACCGCTGCACGGCGAGTACGCCAATATGCTCCAGTGCATCCGCTGCGGCCTGTGTCTCTCGGTGTGCCCCACTTACCAGCTCACGTTGCTGGAGCAGGAGTCGCCACGCGGCCGGATCGCGATGGCGCGGGCGGTGGCCGAGGGACATCTGGGAGTTACTCCGGATTTCGTGGAGCACGAGGAGAGCTGCCTACTGTGCGAGGCGTGTACGGCGGTGTGTCCCGCCGGGGTGCGCATGGAGGAGCTGGGTGTGGCGGTGCGCACCGTCATCGCCCAGCAGGCGCCGCGTCGCCACCCTCTGGCGCGGCTGGCCCAGTGGGTGGCGTTCCGACTCGTCTTCCCAGACATGCGGCGCTTCCGCCTCCAGGCGCGGCTGCTGCGCTGGTACCAGCGGAGCGGGCTGCAGGCGCTCGCTCGGCGCAGCGGCCTGCTCAAGCTGCTGCACCTGGACGCCATCGAGGGGTACCTCCCACCGATCGCCGCCGAGTTCCTGGTGCCGCGCGGCCAGGTGTGGCCGGCGCGGGGGACCGAGCGCCAGCGCGTGGCCCTGTTCGCCGGCTGCATCATGTCCACCGCGTTCGCCGAGACCGACCGCGCCACGGCGCGCGTCCTCGCGGCCAACGGCTGCCGCGTGGAGGTGCCGGCCGGACAGGGTTGCTGCGGCGCGCTCCACGCCCACGGCGGTGACGTGGCGCTGGCCCGCGAGCTGGCCCGTCGCAACATCGTTGCCTTCGAGGCGGGCGACGCCGAGGTTATCGTCGTCAACGCCGCGGGCTGTGGGGCGATGCTGAAGGAGTACGCTCACCTTCTGGCGGACGACCCGCAGTGGGCCGAGCGCGCCCGCGCCTTCGTGCGCCGCGTGCGCGACTTCACCGAGCTGCTGGCCGCGCTCGGCCCGCTTGCTCCGTCGCGGCCGCTGGCCGCCACGGTCACCTACCAGGACCCGTGCCATCTCGCCCACGCCCAGCGCGTGCGGGCCCAGCCGCGGCAACTGCTCCGGGCCGCGGGCGCGACGCTGGTGGAGATGCACGAGTCCGACCTCTGCTGCGGCAGCGCCGGCATCTACAACCTGACCCACCCGGCCATGGCCGACCAGCTCCAGGCGCGCAAGCTGGACCACGCGGCCGCCACGGGCGCGCCAGTGATCGTGACAGCCAATCCGGGGTGCCTGATCCAGCTCCAGGCAGGCGCCGCGCGTCGCGGCTTGGCCCTGCGCGTGCGCCACATCGCGGATGTCCTGGATGAAGCGTATCGGGACGAGGCGAGCGATGGTACCTGACACCGTGCGACGCGAGCTATGCGCGATCGTCGGACCGGAGTATGTCCACGACCGGCCGGCGGAGCTGATCGCCTACTCCTACGACGGCACCTTCCAGCAGCAGCGCCCCGATGTGGTCGTGTCGCCGCGCACCACGGCCGAGGTGGCGCAGATCCTGGCGCTCGCCCACGCGCATGGAATCCCGGTGGTGCCCCGGGGCGCCGCGTCGGGCCTGGCCGGTGGGGTCATCCCGCTGGCGGGCGGCATCGTGCTGAACCTCGCGCGGATGAACCGGATCCTCGAGATCTCGCCCGAGGATGGGGTGGCGGTGGTCGAGCCGGGCGTGGTCACCGCCCGCCTGCAAGCCGCAGCCGAGGCCCGCGGGCTGTTCTACCCGCCCGACCCGGCCAGCTTGAACCAGTCGTCGCTCGGTGGCAACGTGGCCACCAACGCTGGCGGGCCGCGCTGCCTGAAGTACGGGGCCACCCGCGATTACGTTCGCGGCCTTACCGTCGTGCTGGCCGATGGCCGGGTGCTGCGCCCGGGCGGGCGCGTGCTGAAGCAGTCGACCGGCTACCAGCTCGCGCAGCTGTTCGTCGGCTCCGAGGGCACGCTCGGGGTCGTGACCGAGATCATCCTGAAGCTGATCCCGCTGCCCCGCGAGCGGGCCACGGCGCGGCTGGCCTTCCCGTCGCTCGACGCCGCGGCAGAGACGGTCACCACGGTGCTCACCGCCGGGCTGCTGCCTACCGCGATCGAACTGCTCGACCGCACCACCATCGACCTGGTAGTGGGCTACTTGCCTGGTGGGCTGCCCGAAGGCAGCGAGGCGCTGCTGATCGTGGAGTGCGACGGCAATGACGCTACTGCCGTCCAGGCCGAGGTGGCGCGGGTGGGCGAGCTGGCACGCGGCTGCGGAGCGCTGGAGGTGCAGGTAGCCACCACGCCGCCCGAGCGGGCGGCGCTGTGGGAGGCGCGCCGGGCCATCTCACCAGCGCTGGGCCGCTTGCGCCCCAACAAGCTCGGCGAGGATATCGTGGTGCCCCGGGGCCAGATCCCTGCCATGGTGCGCCGTATCACGGCGATCAGCGAGGAGGTGGGCCTCCCTATCCCTGTGTTCGGCCATGCGGGCGATGGCAACCTGCACCCGAATATCCTGTTCGACCGCCGCGTGCCCGGCGAGTTGGAGCGTGTCGAGCGCGCGGCCACCCTGATCTTCGAGGCCGCGATCGCACTGGGCGGCACGCTGTCTGGCGAGCACGGGGTCGGGTCGCTCAAGCGGGAGTTCATGGCCGCGCGGCTCTCGTCCGAGGAGCTGTGGGCCATGCAGGCGATCAAGCACGCGCTGGACCCCAAGGGGATCTTGAACCCCGGCAAGCTGTTCCCCACCCGGCCCGGCGACCGCACGGGGTGGTTGGCCGCGTTGCCCACCCTCGATGGCGTCGTACCCTGCAGTGCAGCGAGCTAGGGCTACTCTCCGAGTGGTGGGGTCGATCGCCGCGGGCCAGGCCCGCAGCACAGTGGCTCAACCAGCCCGCTCATGTCCATTGGGCGAGCCGCCTAGTGAGCGGGGAACGCTGGTGCCCCCCGCTCGCGCCGATGCCGCCGAGCGGCCCGCGTCCTGGCCTGCTACGGTGGCACGTTGGGGAAGGCGTCTCTGGACCTGGCACGCTAGCGGCCGGTGGCCGTGGCACTGGCTGTATCCACAGCGGGCGTGCGATCCAGCCCGTAGAAGCGCAGCGCGTTGTCGTACAGGATCTTGCGCTTCGCCTCGGCGCTGATATCCTCGCGCGCCGTGAACTCCGGCAGGTCGCCGAGGTACTGGCTGTGCTCGCGCTCGTGCGGGTAGTCCGAGGCCCACAGGATCTGGTCGGCGCCCAGCATGTCGATCACGTAGGGCAGCGTGCGCTCCTCGATCTCGCAGGAGAAGTACAGGTTCCCGCCGCGGATGATCTCGCTCGGCTTGCGGGTCAGGTGTGGCGCCCAGCGCTGGCCGCGCCGCTCCCACTCTTCGTCCATGCGGTCCATCATGTACGGTACCCAGCCGACCCCTGCCTCGAGGAACGCCCAACGGATGTTCGGGTAGCGGTCGAAGCACCCGTCGAACAGCAGGCTGGTGAGCTGGATCATCTGCCCGAAGGGATGCTCCAGCGTGTGGCTCTTGATGAAGGTATCGAACTGGTCGATGCCGAGCCGCAGACTGACCGCACCGTGGATACCCAGCGCGCAGCCCAGCCGGTTGGCCTCCTCCAGCAGCGGGGCGTAGTCCGGATGGCCATAGGGGCGATCGGTGATGGTCACCGCCGGCAACACGGCGCCCGGCATGCCCAGCTCGGCGACCGCCCGCCGCAGCTCCTCGGCAGCCGCCGCCGGTGCCTGCACGGGCACGATCGCCATGCCGATCAGCCGCGGGCTGCACTGCATGTAGCGCGCATGGAGCCAGTCGTTGTAGGCGCGCGCCAACGCCACGGCCCAGTCACGGTCCTGGATCAGCCCGCTGGCCAGCCCCGCGGTCGGGTACAGCACCGTGCGCTCGATGCCGCACTCATCCAGGAAGCGTACCCAGGCGGCCGGGTCGGGGTTGTCGCGCTGGCCCGGCGAGGTGAAGCCGCGGCACCAGCCATCGAGCGACGGGAAGGCGGCGTAGGTGGGCGTCCAGTTGAGGTCGCGGTAGCGGCCGCCCAGGAACTCCCGGATCTCGGGCTCGCGCTCGATGATGTGGCCGTCGGCGTCGATGACGGGCTGCGACATGGCATCTCCCCCTGTGGCGTGCGCGGCCAGCGCGACCGCGCGGGATGCGGCGTGTCTCCAGTGTGGGCCAGGGGGCGGCGCGTGTCAACCGAGCCTTGCGGCCGCCCGGCGCATATGCCAGAGTAAGGCGACCGCGCGCCACCGCGCGAGAGCGTCGACGACGAGGTGGAACTATGCCAGCTGGCTGGGCGCGCAGCATCGCTTGGCTACTCCTGCTGGGCGTGCTCGGCGCCTGCCAACCTGCCGGGGCGCCCGCGGGCAGCCGGCCGGCGGCGACCGCCGCGCCGCCGGTAGCGCCCGCCACCGGCACTGCCCGGGCCACGCCCGAAGCGCGTCAGACCGTGAAGGTCGGCACTGTGGGCTCGTTCACTGACGCCGGGTTCGCCATCGGCATCGCTCGCGGCTACTACGCGCAGCAGGGCCTGGACATCAGCGTGGAGCGGTTGGACTCCGCGGCGCGCATGATCCCGTTCGTGAGCACCGGCCAGCTCGACGTGGCGGGCGGTGGGCCGAGCGCTGGCCTGTTCCAGGCGCTGGCGCGCGGCGTGGAGCTACGCATCGTGGCCGATAAAGGCAGCGCGAGCGAGCAGGACAGTTACTTCTGCTTCCTGGTGCGCAAGGACCTGCTCGACAGCGGCCGCGTGCGCAGTGAGGCCGACCTGCGCGGGCTGACCATTGCCGCCGCCGCGCCCGGCAACTCGGTGGAGCTGGCCACTCACCGCCTGCTGGCGGCCGGAGGGCTCAGCGAGGGCGACGTGACGTTCGTAAACATGAGCTACCAGGACATGCACAGCGCACTCGCCACCGGGCGCATCGACGTGGCCTCGACGCTGGAGCCCGTGTGCGCGCAGGCTGTGGCCGACCAGGTGGCCGTGCGCTGGCGCACCACCGCCGACTATCACCCGCGCCAGACGATCGCGACGGTGTTCTACTCGCCCCAGTTCGCCGCACAAACGGAGGCGGCCACGCGCTTCATGGTGGCGTACCTCCAGGGCGTGCGTGACTACCGTCGCGCCTATCTGGAGAAGGACGCCGCGCTGCGCGCTCAGCTCGACCCGATCATGGCCGAGTGGACGGGCATCGACCCGCGCGTGTACGACGGCATGGTGCTGCCCGAGCTGGCCGCCGACGGCAGCATAAACGTGGCTAGCATCGAGGAGCTGCAGGACTTCTTCTGGCAGAGCGGGCAGATCCCCGAGCGCGCCGACCTGCGCCGCTTCGTGGACGACCGCTTCCGCGAGGAGGCCGTCCGCCGGCTTGCCGCCCGCTAGTCCCTGGCGCGCCTGACACACCACCACACGGCTGGAGGTCCTCCCGCATGCCGCGCACCCACCGTGGGCTCTCCTGGCAGTGTCTCGCGCTCGTCGCGGTCATGGCGGTCGTCTGGCTGCTTGCTCCCAGCAACGCGCGCGGTCAAGCGGCCCAGGTGGTCGCTCCCGCCGGGCCGACCGCCGAGGCGCGGACCGCCGCGTACTTCGCCAGCATCCGCGACCAGCCGCCGCTGCTGCGCGCCTTCCTGCGCGCTTTCCCCAAGGGCGCCGACCTGCACAGTCACCTCTCGGGCGCGGTGTACGCCGAGAGCTACATCGCGCACGCGGCGGCGGCCGGGCTATGCGTCGATCGGGCCACCTGGGTCGCCGGCCCGCCCCCGTGCGATCCCGCCACACGGCCCGCCGTGGCCGACGCCCTGCGCGACGCCACACTGTACGACGCCCTCGTCGACGCCTGGTCGGTGCGCGACTTCGTGCCCGACCCGGCGGTGCGGTCCGGCCGCGCCCAGTTCTTCCGCACCTTCAGGCTGTTCAACGCCGCATCGGACGTGGCGCGCGGCGACATGCTGGCCGAGGTGGTGGCGCGGGCGGCAGCTCAGAACGTCCACTACTTGGAGTTGATGCTGAGCCCCGACCTGGGCCGGGCCGCCCGGCTCGGCGCCTTGCAGCAGTGGGACGGCGACCTGCCCCGGCTGCACGCTGCCCTGCAGGCCGCCGGGATGGACGAGATCGTGGCGTTCGGCCGCGCCCAGCTCGACGCCATGGAGGCGCGGGCGCGCGAGGTGCTGGGCTGCGACACGCCGGGGGCCGATCCGGGCTGCGCGCTGCCCGTACGGTACCTGTACCAGGTGAATCGCGTGCAGCCGCCAGAGCGAGTGTTCGCCCAGATGGTGTACGGCTTCGCGCTGGTCCAGGCCGACCCGCGCGTGGTGGGCGTGAACATCGTCGCCCCGGAGGACGCCTACGTGGCGCGGCGCGACTACCGCCTGCACATGGCCATGTTCGCCTACCTGCGCGAGCGGGCGCCCGCGGTCAACCTGGCTCTGCACGCCGGCGAGCTGACCCTCGGCCTGGTGCCGCCGGAGGACCTCCGCTTCCACATCCGCGAGGCGGTCGAGCGCGCCGGCGCCCGACGCATCGGCCACGGCGTGTCGATCATGTACGAGGACGATCCCTTCGGCCTGCTGGACGAGATGGCGCGTCGCGGGGTGCTGGTGGAGATCAACCTGACCAGCAACGCGGTGATCCTGGGCGTGGAGGGGCGCCAGAGCCCCTTCCCCGTGTACCGTGCGGCGGGCGTGCCCGTGGCGCTGAGCACCGACGACGAGGGCGTGTCGCGTATCGACCTGACGCACGAGTACCAGCGGGCGGTCGAGCAGTTCGGCCTCGGGTACGCCGACCTCAAGACGCTGTCGCGCAACGGCCTGGAGTACAGCTTCCTGCCCGGTGCCAGCCTGTGGGAGACGCCCGCCTACGCGCGGTTCGCCGCTCCATGCCACGACGCGGTGCCCGGGGCGCCGCCGCCTGCCGCTTGCCAGGCGCATCTGGACGCCAGCGAGAAGGCGCGCGTGCAGTGGCATCTGGAAGAAGCCTTCGCCCGCTTCGAGACCGCCTACTGAGCCATCCTCGGCGCTGGGCGAGCCGTCGCAGTCGTCCGCCAGCCCGGCACACGCTGGCGATGAGTCGAGTGCCCCCCTGCGCGGCCTGACGTAGGCAGCGGCATAGGCCGCCGATTGCTGACGACAGATCGTTAGAGCCTGACCAGCTAGCCAAGCCTATGGTAGCTAGCAATGTCCTTAGACAATATTCGCTGGTGTCTAAGGCTGTAACAATATGCCATTGACTTCGTTTGATCTAGTGGTAGGCACGTGTGTGTCGTGCCTACCTAGATGCTGGGCAGGAGGTGAGGGGCAGCGGGCGACCACTCTGTGCTTGACCGGGGGTGTTGACCGAGGCGGTCTACGGTGGTGCAGGAGACACGTCGCTGGTGCTCCAGTACCACTGGCTGCTCAGGCTCCTACTCGGCAGGGCAAACTCGGAACACCATTGGGGGCAACCGGTAATGCGACGAACGAGCGTTCTGCGCCTATTGCTTGCCTTGACTCTCGGGTTACCGGTGGTCAGCGGTAGTGCCAGCGCGGCGGCTTTGGTGGCGCCGAAATCGATGGTCCCTCTGGGATCCCATGCAAGCAGTGTAGTGACGATAGAGTCCGTGGACGTGGTTCAGTCGTTGGCAATGGACGAGTACCGAGGTCACTTCGGCTTCAGCGTGCTGAACCAGGCGACGCCAGCGACGATGGTGACCAAG
>JADGHJ010000132.1 GCA_019686175.1 Chloroflexota bacterium
GACCTAAGACGGCCATAAGACGGTACCGTGCGTGGCGGGTGGGCTTTCTCAAGGGCCGGGGGGCAGCGTGGCCGACTGCGTCGCCAGGCTGCCCTCGCTGCCCCGCACGGTCAGCTCCACACGGGGCGGCAGGCCCGGGGGCAGTGCGCTGGTGCGGGTCCAGCGCCATGTGGCGAAGCCGCTCAAGTCGGTGCGCTCGCTCTCGGGCTGGGTGCCGGTGGCGCCGACCCCGTCGGCCGGCGCTCCGTTCACGTAGCGGTACTCCTTGCTCAGCCACTCACGGGGCTGGAACCCGACCACCGCGAAGTGGAGCGCCTTCTCGCTCGGGTCGTCGCTCTCGAACACCGTCACGCCCTTGGGGTAGCGGGGCAGCAGTTCGGCCTCGAAGGTTGCCCGCGCCGCGCGCTCGGCCTCGCCCACGCTCTGGCCGAGCACTTCCTGAAACACCTCGTCGAAGCGCAGCGGGCTGCTCGTGCGTCGCACGACCTCGATTACCCGGTCGAGACCGTACTGGTCGGCCAGCCAGGCGACCACGAGCGAGCTGTGGGCGTACAGGAGGCCGCCCCAGCCGTTCGCCGCCGCTTGCTGCCAGCGCGTGTTGCTGGTCAGCTCTCGGAGCCGCGGCAAGCGGTCGGTGTGCAGCGCGCTGGCCACCCGTGCCTCGCGCAGCCAGCGGTCGCGCGCCGCGTAGCTGGGCTGATGCTCGCGAAGCACGAGTTGCTGGATGTGCTCGGCCAGGCCCTCATTGAACCATTGCGCCAGTTCGCGCCGCTGCGCGCCATCGCCCTGCTCGACCTGGTGCGTCAGCTCGTGGACCACGTAATCGAGCGCCTGCGCCGCCGACTCCCAGGCGTCCGCCTGACAGTAGATGCCGCGGCGCGGCGTCCCGCTGACAGCGAGGGCGAAGCACTCGGGCGCGACCCGGGGGCCCGAGGCCCGCAGCAGTTGGCCGCTGAGCGAGGCCATCTCACGAGGATCGCTGAACAGGTAGAACTCCAGGCGCTGCTGGGGCAGCGGCAGTCCGGTGACCCGTGGCACGGCGTCCAAAGCGATGGCCACCGCGTCGCGCATCCAGCGCGCCTTCTCGTCGTCGATAGTACTGGTGAGGTACACGGGCACCGGGGCGTCCAGCACCTGCCGCAGGGCCACGCCCTCGATCGTGATGGGCGCAGTGGTGACCGGCGCGGTGGGGGTGCCTCCCTGCGCTTGCACCGCCGGCGCGCTGAGCAGCACGATCCCGATCAGCACCACGACCCGCCAGCCGCGCCCCACCCGTCTCCGCACGGTGCCCTCCACTCTCGCCTCGCGCGTCCGCAACTCCTCGGCGCCCGTGCCCCCAGGATAGCCGTTGTCACGCCCACCGGCAATTTCGGGGCCACGGCGCCCGATTGACGCCGTCCGCCCAGTCGGCTACAGTTCTCGACGCCCCGCGAGAGGCCGTGGTGTAGGGAGAGTTGGCGATGTTCGGCGCCCGGCGGATCGGCCCCGACCAGGTGCACCTCGATCAGAACGTGGTGCTGCTGTTCCACGAGTACCTGGTCGCCGCACCAGACGAACGGGGCGTGTGGCGTATTCTGGGCAAAGAGGCCGAGCCGCTCGAGGCGTGGCTGCGGGCTGGCTGGCGCGTCATCGGCCAGTCGCAATCCTCGATCACCAATGTCGGGGGGATGCAGGCGGTCCTCATCACCTACACGCTGAGCCGGCTGATCGACTGATACAGGCCCGCCCTACAGGCCCCCGAGGGCCCGCCAGGCCGCGCGCCTCCCGCCGCTGCGCGCGGCCTTGGGGTTGACCGTGGGCGCCAGTCCCACTACGCTAAGGCCGGCCGACTACCTCGACGCGCAGGCTCCCCTACGGAGACAGACATGCGCGAGCAGCGTGCCACGACCGATCCCCCGCCCTCGGCGCTCGAGCGCTTCTTCCAGGTCCGCGAGCGCCACAGCAGCATCGGCACCGAGGTCCGTGGCGGCCTCACCACATTCGTCGTCATGTCGTACATCCTGTTCGTCAACCCCGTCATCCTCGCGGTGCTCACGCAGGGCCGCGGCCCCGACGTGGTCGCCACCGCCACCATGACCGCGCTGACAGCGGGCGTGATGACCCTCCTGATGGGACTGTACGCGAACTACCCGCTCGCGCTGGCGCCAGGTATGGGGCTCAACGCGTTCGTCGCTTTCGACCTGATCGTGGGGCGCGGCTTGCCCTGGCAAACGGCGATGGGCGTGGTGTTCATCGAGGGCGCGATCATCACGGTGCTCGTGCTCACCGGGTTCCGCGAGGCGGTGCTGTGGGCCATCCCCCTGAACCTCAAGCGCGCGATCGGCGTGGGAATCGGCTTCTTCATCCTGTTCATCGGGCTGGTGAATGCGGGGTTCGTGCGGGTGCCGGTGGAGACGCTGAGCGTGGTCGACGGCCGGGTCGTCGGCCAGCCATCGCCCCCGGTCACCCTGGGCCTCCTCACTGGCTGGCCGGTGTTCGTGGCCGTGTTCGGGCTGTTCTTCACCGCCGTGCTGCTGGCCCGGCGGGTGCGTGGCGCGCTGCTGCTGGGCATCGTGGTCACCACGCTGGTCGCCCTGGCGATCCACGCGCTTACCGGCGCCGACGTGTCGGCCGCCCCGGGAGTGCAGGGCGCGCTGCCGACCCAGCTGCCGCCGATCTCGTTCGCCACCTTCGGCGCGGGCCTGAACCTCGATATCTTCACGGCGCTGCCGCTGATCAGCGCGGTGCTCATCGTGTTCTCGATCATGCTGTCGGACTTCTTCGACACGATGGGCACGGTGATCGGGATCGGGAGCGAGGCGGGCTGGCTGGACGCGCAGGGCCGCCTGCCCAACATCCAGCGCGTCCTGCTAGTGGACGGGCTGGCGGCGGCGTTCGGCGGCATCGCCTCCGCGTCGTCGGTCACGACCTACGTGGAGAGCGCAGCCGGCGTGGCCGAGGGAGCGCGCACGGGCCTGGCGTCGGTGGTCACGGGGCTGCTGTTCCTGGTGGCGATCGTGTTCGCGCCGCTCGCGGGCCTGGTGCCGGCGGAGGCCACCGCGCCCGCGCTGATCATCGTCGGGTTCTACATGGCGGCCGTGCTGCGCGACATCGAGTTCGTCAAGCTCGAAGAGGGGCTACCAGCGCTGCTCACGATCGTCGTGATGCCCGTGACCTATTCCATCACCGACGGCATCGGCGCCGGGTTCATCATGTGGACGTTCCTGCGCGTGGTGACCGGGCGATGGCGCGAGGTGCACTGGATGATGTACGTCGTCTCGGCGGCGTTCTTGCTGTACTTCGCGCTCGCCCTGCTGCGCAGCCTGTTCGGTTGGTGAGCCGTTACCGCGGCGGCGCGCTGCTGCCGAACGAGTAGAAGTTGTCCTGCTCGAACCAGCTCCGCGCGGGCCGGGTGGTCACCCACGAGGGCTGCTCGCTGGTAGCCGGCGTCATCACCAGCAGACTGTAGCCGTTGCCGGTGTTTACCGGTACTACCTGCTCGACGGACGGGGACGGCTGGCCACTCAGAAACGCCGTCACCGCCGCCGCGCCGGGCACGGGCACGGCCGCCGGCGACTCCACGCCCTGAGCGTGGGCGGGACCGGCCAGGGCGAGCAAGGATGCCGCGAGGATTCCAGCAATGACAAAGCGACGCATCGGATCTCTCCTCGGCGCCGCGTGGCCCCGCGAGTCACGTGGCGTCTGCTACACGACTCCCCCTCCACCATCCATAGTGTAGCACCGCCACGCTCGGATGCCGCGCCAGCGGTTCAGCCGGCGGCCTTCACCGCGCGGCTCGCGCTGCCGAGCAAGCGCGTCCCGCGCGCCTGCGCTACACTGGCTCTGACGCGGTGCCCGGTGTCCCCGTACCCTGGACTGGCCGGGCCCTTCCGCCGTAGGAGCACACATGGATCGCGAGGAGCTGTTTCCCCGGTTCTCCGCGGGTGAGTACGCCCAGCGCTACGCGCGGGTGCGGGCGGCGATGCGCGAGCAGGGAGTGGACGCACTGCTGCTGTACGGCCACCGCGCGGGCAGCGCCGAGGTGCAGTACCTCTCGAACTTCCTGGCCACCTGGGCGGCCATGCTCGTGTTCCCCCTGAGCGGCGAGCCCACGCTGCTCGTCCAACTCTACAACCATGTGCCCAACGCGCGCCGCGTGGCCGTCGTTGCCGACGTGCGCTTCGGGGGGGAGGATCTGTGCGCCACAACCGCCGGCGTAGTGCGTGAGCTGGAGGTAGCCAATCGTCGGCTGGGCCTGGTCGGCCAGCTTCCCTACCGGCAGTACGAGGCACTGCGCCAGGCCCTGCCCGAGGCGACGCTCGTGGACTGGACGCGCGAGCTGCTCGCCCTGCGGCTGATCAAGAGCGAAGAGGAGTTCGAGTGGCTGCGGCGTGGCGCCGAGCTAAGTGATCGCGCCATCGAGGCGCTGGCTCGCGAGGCACGGCCCGGCTTGAGCGAGCACGAACTGGCGGACATCGTGGAGCGCGCCTACGTGAGCCTGGGCGGCACCCACGGCATCCACTTCCTGGCCGTGACCTCGATGCAGGCGCCCGATCGCTGCGTCCCGGCGCAGACGCACTCCCGGCGGCGGGTGCAGCGCGGCGACGTGCTGCTCACCGAGATCAGCGCGGGCTACCACGGCTACACCGGCCAGATCCTGCGGCCGTTCACTTTCGGCGAGCCGCCCACGCCCCACTACCAGCGCTTGTACGAGGTGTGCGTCGAGGCGTTCCAGCGGGTAGTCGCGGCGGTGCGCCCCGGCGCCACCACCGACGCCGTGCTCGACGCCGCGGAGTACATCCACGCCCAGGGGTACACGATCTGCGACGACCTGCTGCACGGCTACGGCGGCGGCTACCTACCGCCGGTCCTGCGCACTCGTCAGACGGCGACTGGGCCGATGCCGCCGCTCACCTTCCGGGAGGGCATGGCGATCGTCATCCAGCCCAACGTGATCACGCCGGACGAGCGCAGTGGGGTGCAGGTCGGCGAACTCGGGCGGGTAACGGCACAGGGCTGGGAGACGCTGCACCGTTACCCGCTGCGGTTCATCGAGTGCCGGGGCTAGCGGTCTCCGGCCGCGGCGTCACATGGCCGCACTGGCGGCAGGTACGCGCTTGCTCGGAGCCGTAGAACTCCTCGTACACGCGCGACACCGGATCGCTGTTGTAGTCGGTCACGTGGCGCACCGCCTCGTACAGCGGGGCCTTGCAATTGGCGCAGTACCACCGGAAGCGGTCGTCCTCGCCCTCGCGTCGCTTGCGCTCGAGGACCAGCACGAAGGCGTCGGGCGAGAAGCGCGGCGAGTGGGGCGTTCCAGCCGGGCAGTACATGATCTCCCCCTCGCGCAGCAGCAGCACCTTCTCCTCGCCCTCCGGGGTGAGGTAGTGGAGGTGCATGTCGCCCTTGATCATCAGCATCACTTCGTCGCTGGGATCGACGTGGAACTCGCTGCGGCCGGGACGGCCGCGCGCCACGAAGGCGACGCTGTCGGGCGCCTGCCAGAGAATGCTCACGGGCTTGACGCTCTGGCGGATGCCCTCGGTGATCTCCTGCAGGTTGACGGCTTCCATGACCCTCATCGTTCACCCCCGAACCGGCGACCGCTACGCGGCCCGGCGCTCCGGCGCGCAGCCCTACTATACACGAGGTGGCTGGCTAGGGCCGCGTGCCGAGCAGCTCGGCGCGGACCAGCGCCGCGCCCTGGGCGAGCGCCGCTAGCTTGGCCTGGGCCACGGCGGGCGGGAGGTGGCGCAGGCCGCAGTCGGGGTTGAGCCACAGCCGCTCGGCAGGCACGACCTCCAGCCCGCGGCGGATGAGCGCCGCCACCTCCTCGGGCGTCTCCACGCGCGTGTCCTTCACGTCGATCACGCCCATGCCCAGCCGGAACCCGTTCGGGTACTGCCGGAACAGCGCCAGGTCGTCGGTGCCCTTGCGGGCGAACTCCAGCAGCAGCACGTCGATGTGAGCGTCGAGGATACGCGGGAACAGGAAGTGGTAGCTGCCCTCCCACGACGGCTTGCCGTAGCGGTTGCCGTAGCACACGTGCAGGGCGATCTGGGCCTGCACCCCCTCGACCATGGCGTTGAGGACGTCGACCACCCAGGCGACGTCCTCGGGGAAGCCGCCGAGGTACGGCTCGTCGATCTGGAGCAGGGTGGCGCCGGCCGCCGCCAACCGCTTCAGCTCGGCGTTCAGCACGCGGGCCAGGTCGCGGGCGAAGGCGCGCTCGTCGTGGTAGTGCTCGTCGCGGATCCGCTTGACCAGCGTGTGCGGCCCAGTGATGGAGAACTTCACCACGCGGTCGGTCAGGCGCTGGGCGAACAGGAACTCCTCTTCGAGGTGCAGCGGCGCCAACGGCAGCGGGTGGCGCACCACCGCGTCGTAGTAGTCGTAGTAGTACGCCTTCTGGCGGCGATCGATCTCGACCCCCGCGAGGCGCACGGCGAAGTGGTCGACCAGGTTGTCGCGCCGCAGCTCGCCATCGGTGACGATGTCCAGGCCAGCCAGCTCCTGGTCCTTGATGGCCGCCTTGATCACCACGTCCTGGATCGCCCGCAGCGTCTCGCTGCTGATACGGCGCTGGAAGTAGTCGGTATTGACCCGCTCCAGCCACTCGGGCACCGCGTAGCTGCCCACGCCGCCTGTGGGCAGCAGGGCGTGGCGCAGAGCGAGGGAGGGCCGCGGGGAGGTCACAGCCGGCTCGGTCATGATGGGATCCTCATGCTTCGCTGGGGCCGCCGCGCAGGCGCGACGTCTACTCCTTCTGGCTGGTGGTGAGCACCACCGTGTTCGACTTCGCTCGGTAGCGGGTGAACGGCTCGAAGTGCACCGCGTAGCCCAGGTAGTCGCCCACCGCGCGCAGCAGCGGGCCGTTCAGCCAGTTGACGACCGAGCCGTCCATCTTGCCGGGCCCACGGAAGGTGCCGCGATACTGATCCAGGCTGGTCACGAACAGATCTTGCACCTGGAACATGCCACGCGGATGCAGCAGCGGCAAGGTGTTCACGAAGCTCTGCACCGCCATCGTCGACAGGTGCATCCGCAGGTCGCCCGGAAACTGGCTGAGCACGTCGTCGAGCCGCACGCCGTACACCCCGGGCGCCAGCCGGTAACTGTCCGGGTCCTCCACGAGGACGTAGCGCTCCTCCAGGCGCAGCGCCTCCCAGACGTCGGCCCAGAAGCGCACGCCCTGCTCGGCATCGTCGAAGTACTCCGGCCCGATACGTAGCAGACGCTGGATGGTGGTGGGCAGCGTGTCGGGCGTCTGCTGGTAGCTCGCGCACAGCGCCGCCACGGCCGCCGCCGGCAGGTAGGCCCGCACCTGCACCTCGTACAGATGGCCGTTGCGCCGCGCGATCTCATCGGTGGGCAGGTTGTCGTACAGGTTGCAGGAGTGGATGAACAGGACCTTGTAGCGCAGGAACGACAGGGCGTGCAGCGGATCGGCCGCGTCGAGGCTGAGGCAGCTCACCTGCTCGCCGTACTCCTCGACGGCGCGCCGGGCGGTGCGCAGCACGTCGGGCGAGTAGTCACTCATCAGGTAGTGCACGCGGCGAAAATAATCGCGCCCGCGCTCGGCGCACAGCGCGCGAAAGGTGTCCAGCCACATCTTCGCCTGGTGGCCGTTGCCGACCCCCAGCTCGAGCACGAAGATCTCCGGGGGCACCAGCCCGCGGCGGTCCAGCTCATCGAGCACGCCGAGAAACGCCTCCAGCCGGTCGCGCCAGAACTGCGGGTTCATGCCGTCGGATACGCCGCCAGGGAGCGCCGCGAGATAGTCGCCCCGGAACACCGCCTGCCACGTGGAGAGGTGCTGCCAGTACAGGCGATTGAACGCCCAGATAATGCTGCTGCTGGGCCGCACGAACGGCTCCAGGATCAGCGGCTGGCCCTCGGCCGCCGGTACCGCCGCTGCCGGCCCAACGCACGTGCGGCCGAGCGCCTGCCGCAGAGCCGGCCGCCAGTCGGCCAGGCCATCGGCGCCCGCGGTAGCCAGGCGCCGGACGTCGATGGCGATCTCGCGCAGCTCCTCGAGCGAGCCGTCGGGCAGCGTGTAGAAGCGCCAGTCGACCGGCGGGCGGAAGTTGCGCTTGTACTGCACCCAGTCGAGGCTGACATAGAGGTGCGTAGGGTCGGCCTGGGTGGCCTCGACCTCCTCGCACAGCGCCTGCAGCAACGGCCCGACATCGACCGTGCGGTGATTCTTGAGGTAGTTCAACTGCACCTGCATAGGCGCTCCGCACCGCGGCTCCGGCGCTCGGGCGAGGAAACGACGGTCCCCCGAGCGCCGGGCGCGCTAGAAGAGACCGACGATCCGGCCGTTGGCGTCGATATCGATGCGCTCGCCCGCGGGCGAGGCACCCAGCCCCGGCATGGTACGGATCTCGCCGCACAGCGCGTACACGAACCCCGCGCCGGCCGACAGCCGCACCTCCAGGATGGGGAGCACGAACGGGGCGGGCCGCCCGATCAGCTTGGGATCGTGCGACAGCGACAGGTGGGTCTTGGCCATGCACACCGGGAGGTGGCCGAAGCCCTGGCGCTCCAGCTCGGCGAGCCGGCGCGCCGCCGCGGGCAGGCAGTACACCTCCGCCGCGCCGTACATGCGCCGCGCGATGATCTCGATCTTGGTCAGCAGCGGCTGGTCGAGGTCGTACAGGAACCGGAACTGCTTGGGCTGCTCGCAGGCCCGGCGCACGGCGTCGGCGAGGGCCTCGGCGCCCGCCCCGCCACGCGCCCAGTGGTCGGCGACCTGGGCGTCGAACGCGCCGGCCTCCAGGGCGATCTCCCGCACCAGCTCTAGCTCGCGCGGCGTGTCTGTCCGGAAGCGGTTGATGGCCACCACCACCGGCACGCCGAACGTGCGGGCGTTCTCGATCTGCTTGATCAGGTTGGGCGCCCCGGCCCGGATGGCGTCGAGATCCTCGGTCAGCAGGGCCGGATCGAGCGGTCGGCCCGCTACGATGCGGAACCGCCCGCTGTGCGCTTTGAGCGCGCGCACGGTAGCCACCAGCACGGCGCAGTCGGGCTCTAGGCCCGAGACACGGCACTTGATGTCGCAGAATTTCTCGAAGCCCAGGTCGGCACCGAAGCCGCTCTCCGTGACCAGGTAATCCGCCAGGCGCAAGCCGAACAGGTCGGCCAGGATCGACGAGTTGCCGTGGGCGATATTGCCGAACGGTCCGGCATGGACCATGGCCGGCGTGTTCTCCAGAGTCTGCATCAGATTCGGCTTGATGGCGTCCTTGAGCAGCACGGCCATCGCGCCGGCGCACTTCAGGTCCTCGGCCGTGACGGGGTGGCCGTCGCGCGTCTGCGCCACCACGATGCGGCCGAGCCGCTGGCGGAGGTCGGCCAGCGAGGTGGCCAGGGCGAGGATAGCCATCACCTCGCTGGCCGCCGTGATGTCGAAGCCGGTCTGCCGCGGCACGCCGTTGGCCGTTCCCCCGAGGCCGATCACGATGTCGCGCAGGCTGCGGTCGTTCAGGTCGATGACCCGTCGCCAGGTCACGCTGCGGCTATCGATGTCCAGGCGGTTGCCGTGGTGCAGGTGGTTGTCGATGAACGCTGCGAGCAGGTTGTTCGCTAGGCCCACGGCGTGGCTGTCGCCGGTCAGGTGGAGGTTGAGATCCTCCATCGGGACCACCTGGGCGTAGCCGCCGCCGGCCGCGCCCCCCTTGATCCCGAACACCGGGCCGAGCGAGGGCTGGCGAATGGCGATCATCGAGCGGCTGCCGAGCCGGGCGAGGGCTTGCCCAAGCCCGACGGTGGTGGTCGTCTTGCCCTCGCCGAGCGGCGTGGGCGACATCCCGGTCACCGCCACGTAGCGGCCGCGTGGGCGCTGCGCCAGCTTGGACAACGCGTCGAGGGAGAGCTTGGCCTTGTAGTGTCCGTACAGCTCGACATCGGCGGGATCGAGGTCCAGCCCGGCGGCGATCTCGGCGATGGGGCGCAGCCGCGCCGCCTGGGCGATCTCGATGTCGCTGGGCACGTGTGGCTCGGTCGTGGTCACGACGCTGACCTCCCGGCAGGCGACGGCGGGAAGCGACGGGAGAGGGGCACCGGTGTGGGGGCCGCACGCCGCCCGAGGGGGAATACGCCGCCTCGCGCATCCCCACTCCATCAAGGTTGGCGCCATTCTAGGCAGCCCTTCGAATCGGTGTCATCGAAACGATCCACAAACCGTATGGGCCGCCGTTTGTGAGCTTTCACAAACCGGGCGCACACGAAGCAGGCCGCGGGGCCCGGGCGTCTGCCTGCACCGACGCCGCGGCGCTGTCCAGCGGCAAGGCGTTGTCGCTGGGCCCTGGCGCGCGGTACCATCGCCCCACGACAGCATGTGCAACGAGGCAATCCCCGACGATGACCGACCAGGAGCCCCGGGCCGCGCCGGCCCTGCGCGGCGTGCGCGTACTCGAGCTGGGGACGCTCATCGCAGGGCCGTTCTGCGCGCACCTGCTCGCCGACCACGGTGCCGAGGTGATCAAAGTCGAGCCGCCCGGCCAGGGCGACGTGATGCGCCAGTGGGGCGGCGTGTACAAGGGCCTTGGCATGTACTGGCCGCTCATCGCCCGCAACAAGCTGGGCATTACCCTCGACTTGCGGCAGCCGCGCGGCCAGGCGCTGCTGCGCCAGCTCGTCCGCCACGTCGACATCGTGGTGGAGAACTTCCGCCCCGGCACCCTGGAACGCTGGGGGCTGGGCTACGAGGTGCTCAGCGCCGAGAACCCGGGCCTCATCCTCGTGCGAGTATCGGGCTACGGGCAGACCGGGCCGTACCGCGACAAGGCGGGCTTCGGTGCCATCGGCGAGGCGCTGGGCGGCCTACGCTATGTCACGGGCGAGCCAGGGCGGCCGCCCGTGCGGCCCGGGGTCAGCCTGGGCGACATGCTGGCCGCGCTGTTTGGTTGCCTCGGCGCGCTGATGGCGCTGCACGCGCGGGATGGCCGCCAGGGCAGCGGGCGCGGCCAAGTGATCGACGTGGCGATCTACGAGGCGGTGTGGGCACTGATGGAGGGCATCCTGCCCGAGTGGGAGAAGCTGGGCCGCCTGCGCGAGCGCACCGGCAGCATCCTGCCGGGCGCCGCCCCCTCGAACGTCTACCCGACCGCGAGCAGCGAGTGGGTGGTGATCGGCGCCAACGCCGATACCGTGTTCCGCCGCCTCGCCACGGCGGTGGGCCACCCCGAGTGGGCCACCGACCCCCGCTTCGCCACGCACCAGGCGCGGGGCGAGCACCAGACACTGCTCGATGACCTGATCGCTCAGTGGACCAGCGCGCACAGCACCGACGAGGTGCTGGCGGCGATGGACGCCCACGGCGTGCCCGCGGGCCGCATCTACAGCGCGCGGGACATCGCGCGGGACCCGCACTACGCGGCGCGCGAGATGATCGTCGAGCAGTACCACCCGCTCATCGGCGAGACGGTGCGCATGCAGGGCGTGGTGCCCAAGCTGTCGGCCACCCCGGGCGCCGTCGAGCGGCCGAGCCCGCTGCTCGGCGAGCACAACGCGCAGGTCTACGGTGGGCTGCTGGGGCTGAGCAGCGCCGAACTGGCGGCGCTGGCCGCCGAGGGCGTCATCTAGGACGCCGGGAAGGAACGCCCTTCACCACGGCTCGCTCTAGAACAGCAGCGCCAGCGCCCACAGCGCCCCGTACAGCAGGTGCAGCCGCGCGGTGTCCTTGAGGGCGCGGTTGAGGGGCGCCCCTTCGGTGGTCAGCACCCGGCGCGCGAGCGGGACGGCCAGCAGCAGGCTCAGCCAGGGCAGCCACCACCAGCGCGGTGCGCCGCCGG
>JADGHJ010000133.1 GCA_019686175.1 Chloroflexota bacterium
GGGCTGGGTGGAGGGCTATGGCGCAGCGGTGGCTCGATCGGTGGGGGCGCGAGGCGCAGCCGCGGCCTCCCGTGCCCAAGCCAGCCAACGAGCAGGACGCGCTCGCGCTGCTCACCGAGGGCGAGATCCTCAGCAGCGAGCTGATCCCCTGGGGCTCGAACTACACCTATCTGGTGGCGCTGGGCCGCCAGGGCACGCCCGAGTGCCTGGCGGTGTACAAGCCGCGCCGCGGCGAGGCGCCCCTGTGGGACTTTCCTGACGGCACGCTGTACCGCCGCGAGCGCGCCGCCTACCTCACCGCCCAGGCGCTCGGCTGGGACATCGTGCCGCTGACCATCATCCGCGACGGGCCGCACGGCATCGGCTCGGTGCAGCTGTTCGTGGAGACCGCCGACCTGCCCGGCCGCCGCGAGCTGACCGCCGCGCAGCGCCAGCAGCTGGCCTGCATCGCCCTGTTCGACCTGATCACCAACAACGCCGACCGCAAGGGTGGCCACTGCCTGGTGGCGGTCGACGGCCACATCTGGGGCATCGACCACGGGCTAACCTTCCACCAGCAGGCCAAGCTGCGCACCGTGCTGTACGAGTTCTACCGCGAGCCGATCCCGCCGACGTTCCTGCGCGACCTGCGCGCGCTGCTGGGCGAGGCGGCGCGGCGCGACGCGCTCCAGGCCCAGCTCGGCGAGCTGCTCGCCCGGGCAGAGGTGAAAGCGTTCTTCGCCCGCGCGGAGCAGATCGCCACCAGCGGGCGCTACCCGCCGCTGGATTACTACCGGCGCCCCTGGCCGTTCTTCTAGGCTGGATTCGGGTCGGGCGGCAGCGGCTCCTCGGGCGCCGGGTCCGGCTCGTCGGGCTCGGGATCCGGCGGCAGTGGCGCGATCCGCACGGTGAATCCTCCTACGAGGCGGGGCGCAGGCCGTAGTCTTCCGGCCAGCGCCCCAGCTCGCCCAGCACCTCCTCGACCAGCTCGGTACCCCACATGCCCGCCAACGCGGCGTCTGACAGCGGCTCGGGGATGAGGCCCTGGTCGCGGAAAAACTGGTAGGTGAACAGGATCGACTCCTGGTTGGGCAGCCCGTTGGGGCTGAAGCTGGCCGGGACCATGACGCGCACGGTGGCGGCGTCGATGCCCGTGTACCCGGCCATCAGCTCCTCCATCCGGGTGCGCTCCGGATCGCCGCTAGGCTGGGCGAGCGCGCTGAGGTAGTCGCGAATGCCTCGGATATAGGCGCGGGCGAACGCACGGGCCGTGGGCCGGTCGGCGTACAGCGCGCCGATGAAGCACACGGCGCTGACGGTGAAGTTGGGGTACATCTCGTCCTGGCCCATCAGGCGCACCACCGTGCCCTGCCCGAGCGCCCGCGACAGGAACGGCTCCGCCATCAGCGCGGCGTCGATGGCGCCGTTGGCGAAGGCCGGGATCATGTCGGGGAAGTTGAGCCCCACGACGGTGAAGTCGTCGAAGGTGAGGCCCACCCGCTGGAGGCCCGCGGCGAGGGCCGCGGCGTTGCCCGTCCCACCCGGCGGCGGCAGCATGGCCACGGTGAGGCCGCGCAGGTCCTCCAGCCGCCGCGCGCGTCCGTTGTCGTAGAGGTCCTTGCGCGCGGTCAGGGCGGTGAAGCCGAACCCTGGCCGGAAGGTACCCTTGTCCAGCACGATCTTCAGCGGCACGCCGCGGGCCACCGCGTTGAACATCGGCACGGTGCCGCCCACCCCCGCGGCGTCGATCTGGCCCTGGGACAGCGCGGCCACCATGTCGGTCTGGTTGCCGAAGCGCTCCAACTGGACCTCGACGCCCTCCGCACGGAAGTAGCCGCGCTCGGCGGCCACGAACGCGGGTACGTCCCCGGCGATGTACTGGCCACCAAAGCGCACGCGCCCCGCCGGAGGCGGCGTCGGAGCGGCGGCCGGCGTGGACGGACTGCTCGCCGATGGCGCGGGGGTGGCTGGCCCGGCGGTGGGCGGCGTGCGGGGCGCGGGCGCGCAGGCGCCCGCCAGTAGCACGGCCAGCACTACCCCCAGCACACGGGCCCGACCGACCAACATGGCACGTGCCCCCGCCGCAGCACGCTACGGTGCGGCTATTGTACTCCACAGGCCATACCCTGGGAAGCCACTCGGGACGCCTGAGACGGTGTGACACGCGGCGCCGAGCGAACCCCGGCGAGAGGTTCCCGGCTAGTGATCTGACACGACATAATTGTCCGATCTGACACGATGCCAAGAGGCCAGCGAGCGTTGTGGCCCCCGGTGCCGCCTGGTACGATACCCGCAGCACGGCCTAGCGAGCGCTAGGCCCAGACCACGGTGAGGAACCGATGCTAACGCTGACTGCCGACGCGCAGACCAAGCTGGCCGAGTACCTGGCCGGGCGCCAGGAGCCCGACGCGCTGCTGCGGGTCTGGGTCGACCCGACCAATGCGCATACGCCGTACGGGATGATGATCGTTCACACCGCCGAGCCTGCGGATACGGTGGTCGAGCAGGGGCCAGTGCGGCTGGTGATCGACCCCACGAGCGCGCCGTACCTGGAGCACGCGGAGATCGACTACGACGAGCACCTCCTGGGCGGCGGGTTCACGCTGCGGGGCGTCACGGGGCTGCCACAGCGCGGCGGCTGTGGCGGCGGCTGCGCCTGCGGGCACGGCAGCTGCGGCTGACCCCCCCTCACGCCAGGCGCACTTCGGCCGCCGGCCCCACGGTCGGCAGCGGCTCGCCGGCCAGCGGCACCGCGGCCCGCAGCGTCACGATGACGGTGGTGCCCGCGCCTGGAGCGCTATGCAGGCTGATGTGACCGCCCATGCGCTCCACGAGCTGCCGGCAGATGTACAGCCCTAGCCCGGCCCCTTCCGTCTGCCGCGTGAGGACGTTCTCGACCCGCGCGAACGGGCGAAACAGCTCCGCCTGCCGCTCGGGCGGGATGCCGATGCCTTCATCCGTCACCGTGACCGTCACCGCGTCGAGCGGCGCGGGGGCGGCGGCCACGCGGATCGCGCCGCCCTGCGGCGAGTACTTGCGCGCATTGTCGAGCAGGTTGGTGAGCACCTGCTCCAGGCGGTCGGGGGCGGCAAGTACCCGTAGCTCGGCGGGCACGTCCACCACGAACGTGTGGCGGTCGGTGCGCACGCGGGCCAGCTCGACGGCGCGAGCCACCAGCGGCGCGAGCGCCACGGGCTGGCAGGCGATGGACGCGGTCCCGCGCTCGAGCCGCGCCACGTCGAGCAGCTCGCCGACCAGCGCGTTCAGACGGTCGGCCTCCTCGTTGATGATCGTGAGGTACTCCTCCTGGGTAGCGGCGGGGAGCTGGTCGTGGCGTTGCCGCAGGGTGGCGGCGTAGCCCTTGATCGAGGCCAGCGGGGTACGCAGCTCGTGCGAGACGGTGGCCACGAAGTCGGACTTGAGCTGCTCGACCGCCTTGTAGGCCGACACGTCGCGACAGGTCAGGGCCAGGTGCTGGCCTTGATCGACGCACACCGGCGCGAGGCTGACGCTGAGCCAGCAGGCCTGGCCGGGCGCGGGCTCGGCGCGCACCTCGAGCGTCGCGGCACGGCCCGTAGCGATCGCCTGGGCCAGCGCACTGGCCGCGTCGGCGAGCGGCCGGCCGGCGGCGTCGGCGCCGCGCAGGGCGGCTTGCCAGGGCTGGCCGAGCGCCTCCGCCGCGGGCAGTCCCAGCAGCCGCTCGGCCGCCGCGTTCCACAAGGCCACCCGGCCCGTCTCGTCCAGCACGAGCACGCCCTCGGCGATGCCCGCGATGATGGTGGCCAACCGGCGCTGGCTGGCCACCACCTCGCTGTACAGGTCGGCGTTCTGTAGCGCTACCGCGAGCTGATCGGCGATCGGCTCCAGCAGCGCCACGTCCTCGGGGCCATACTGCCGCGGCTCGCGGCCCACCAGGGCCACCGCGCCGAGCACGGCGGGCGAGGCCTCCGGCGCTTCCGGCGGAGCCAGGATCGGTACGATCACCTGCGAGCGCAGGCCACCGGCCAGCATCTGCCGCTCGCGCACCGACAGCGGCAGGTCGGGCGGCGGGTTGGCGAAGTCGTGGCGGATCAGCGCGCGGCGCTCGCGGTAGACGATCTCGATGGGGGTGCCGGCCATCGGGTTGAGCGGCGCGGGCTCCCACACGGGCGGCACGCGCCAGATAGCGCCGAGCACGCGGTAGTGCTGGCCGTCGGGCTCGAAGCGGACCAGCGACAGGCGATCGAACGGCACGAGCTGGCCGAGCGCTTCGCCCACCACTTCTATCAGACGGACCAAGTCGAGCCGCGCGCTGATAGCGCGGTTGATGCGCGTGACGGCGGCCAGCCGCTCGGCGCGCCGCTCGGCCTCGGCATACAGCCGGGCGTTGGTCAAGGCCATGGCCGCCTCGCCGGCCACCCCCTCGACCAGGGCGATGTCGTCGGCGGTCCAGGCCCGCGGCCCGGTGGTCTCGTGCACACAGATGGTGCCCAGCAGCTCGTCGTTCATGAACAGCGGCGTGACCAGCAGCGCCCGAATGCCGATGGCGCGCCAATCGGGGTGCGGGCCGAGCGCCGGGTCGACCAGGCCGGGCGCAGCGTCCAGATCGGGGATCACGATGGGGCGCCGCTCGCGGCCGGCCAACCGCGACAGGGGCAGCAGACACGGCTGGACGTCGCGCAGCGACGCCACGCCCGGCCGCGTCCACTCGTAGGCATAGGCCTGCAGCTCCTCGCCGCGGACGAGATGGAGGCAGCAGCGCCCCGCGCCCAGCGCCGCGCCCAGCTCTTCGACCGTCGTGCGCAGCACGGCATCGACATCGAGGGAGGCGCGCACACGAGCGTTGATGCGGTTGAGCAGCGCCTCGCGCTGGGCAGCCGCCCGGCTTCGAGCGTAGGCCCGCGCCAGGGCCGCGCTCATCGTGTTGAAGCTGCTGGCCACCTGACCCAGCTCGTCGCGGCTGTGAACGGGCACCATGTAGCCCAGCTCGCCCGCAGCGACGCGGCGGGCGGCGGTCCGCAGCTCGACGAGTGGCTGCACCAGGCTGCGGCCCAGCAGCCAGCCGGCGAGGGCTGCCACCAGCACGACCACCAGCAGCAACTCGCCGCCCCGCTGCAGCAGCACTTGCAGTACCCCCAGCGCTGCGTCGTAGGGCTCGACCACCAGCACCACCCACGGGAGCCCCGCTACCGGCGCCTGCCCGATGAGCAGCTGCTCTGTCGGCGGCGTGCCCACGGCGACTACCGTGGCTGGCGGGAGCTGGCGCCAGTCGGTCGTCAGGCCTAGGGTCGCCACCGGCTGAAGGAGATCGTCGGGGCGCGTCGAGCCGCCGATGATGTCCGTGCGCGTGTCGACCAGGAGCACGCGCTGGCTGGGGCGTACGGCGGCCAGCGCGAGGCTGTCGGTGAGTGCGGCGAGGTCGAGGGGCCCGACCAGCAGGCCCAAGAACGTGCCGTCCGGATCGCGCAGCGCGACGCTGACCGGGACGATGGCGCGATCAGCAGGCCCGTTCGCCAGCGGCGTCCCAATGCGGGCTTCGAGCACGGAGCGGGCGGCGAAGAACCACAGCTGGCCCGCGACGTTCTGACCGAGGGGCGCGGTCGGGCTGGTGGAGGCGCGCAGGACACCGGCGGCATCCACCCAGTGGACGCTCCCGATCATCGGGTCCTGGCGCGGCCCATAGCGGTGGAGGAGCGCGGCGACCGTCTCGGCGTCGTTGGTAGCCACGGCTTCCAGCAGCGTGGGCTTCTGGGCCAGATCGCTGAGCCGGTCGCGGGCGCTCGCGAAGTGGTACTGGGCGATGCGCGCGGCGAGGGCCGCCGTGGCCTGGGCCTGGCGCTGCGCCTCGGCACGGAGAGCTGCATCCCCCTCGCGGCCCATCACTAGCCCCACCACCAGGATGGCCACGGCTACGGTGAGAGCGAGCAGCGCGCTGACCTTGGTCTGGAGCCCCCACGACGGCCAGGCCGCGCGCAGGCGGGCGCGGCCCACGGGCCAGCCCGAGCGGCGTCCCCCGCCCCGCCGGGGGACTCGCCACCAGGCGATCGGGCTCACCCACAGGCGCCGCCGCGCCACGCTACTCCCCCTGCTCGTTTCCTATCATTGTCGGCGGGTAGCGCAACTGGTTACAGCGGCCCGTGACGGTCGCATTGCCCACGGCAGGTCGCTGCTGGCAGTGTTAGGGCTGCCGATAATAATAGAGGCGAAGGCTCGTGGCGCGCAGCGGTTGGGAAAGGGGCCGACGGTGAGTCAACCGCGCGTCCTGGTGGTGGACGATGACGCGCACCTGCGGCGCCTAGTCCGGGACAACCTGACCCTGGAAGGCATGGACGTGCGCACGGCAGCTGACGTGGCGGAGGCCGAGCAAGTGCTGGCGGCGTGGACGCCCGACTTGGTAGTGCTCGACATCATGCTGCCGGAACGGAGCGGCCTCGAGCTGTGCGCACGGCTCAGCGCACGCGAGCCGCCGGTGCCGGTGCTGTTCCTCAGCGCCCGCGGCACACCCGAGGACAAAGTGGCCGGCCTGGGGGCGGGGGCCATCGACTACCTCGCCAAGCCGTTCGACCCGGCCGAGTTGATCGCGCGCTGCCGCGCCGCGCTGCGCACGCAGGAGCATGCCCGGGTCCGGGCCAGGCGCGAGCTGGAGGAGTTCAAGAGCGAGGTCCTGCAGCTGCTCGGCCACGAGTTGCGCAC
Organism: Chloroflexota bacterium; assembly: GCA_019686175.1. Lineage (GTDB taxonomy): Bacteria > Chloroflexota > UBA6077 > UBA6077 > JAJPHF01 > JADGHJ01. Next base: position 6,652 of record JADGHJ010000133.1, read on the forward strand.
CCCGCTGTCGCTGGTGCTGGGCTACGCGGAGCTGCTGCAGGCCCGCGGCGAGACGCTGAGCCGGAGTCATCTGGAGATCTTCGCCCGCGAGATCGCGGCGGGCTCCCAGCGGCTGGCGCGGGTGTTCGAGGACGTGCTGCTCCTGGTCAGCCCCACCGAGGCACGGCGGGCGATCGACCTCGGCACCGTGCTGGACGAGGCCGTGGCCGACACCGCAGCGGCGTTTACCGCGGCACAGGTCGCCCTCAGCTACCAGCGGCCGGCCGCGCCCCTGCCGATGGACCACGCGGCACCGCTGCTGCTGCGGCAGGCGCTCCGGCACCTGTTGGAGAACGCGGCCGCCTTCGCCCCAGCGAGCAGCGAGGTGCAGCTCACGGTGGAGGTCCGCAATGGCTGCGCGGCTATCAGCGTGATCGACCGGGGCCCGGGCATCCCGCCCGAGGAGCAGCCGCGTATCTTCGAGCGGTTCTACCAGGTCAGTCGGGGCCCCGGACGCACCCACGGAGGGCTCGGGCTGGGGCTGGCCATCGTGCGCCGCGCTGCCGACGATCATGGTGGGGAGATCGCGCTGGAGAGCGGCGTGGGAACGGGCAGCCGTTTCACGCTGACCTTGCCGCTGGCCGGGCCACGGACGGCCCTGGCGAGCGCGCCCACCCCCCCGACGCGGTGAGCAGCGCGTCGGGCGTCGTCTGGCAAGGGAGGGCAGGCCGTGTTGTTGCACGCACTAACGGCGCACGCACCATGATCCGCCGCATCCCGCCCGTAGACCCGGCCCCAATGGGGCCGCCGGCACACGGGGATGGCAGGACCGGCGGAGTCGTCGGCGAGTTGGCGCGCTCCGACGAGGTGTTGCTCGGTGTCCGCGATGTGGCCGCAGCGCTCAACGCCGGCCTCGCGCTACCGGACCTTCTGGACCGCCTGACGCACGCTGTCGTTCGCCTGCTAGGCGCGCGCGGTGCCATCGTGTTTCCCTGGGATGCCGAGGCCGGCGCGCTGGGAGCGGCGCTGGTCGCGGGCGCGGCGCCGGCGGCAGCGGTGCTGGCAGCGCTGCGCGGCAGCGCGCTCGGCGCGCGCGCGCTCGCCACGGGGCAGGCGTTGGAGGCCACGGGGATCGAGAGCGACGACCTGCCTCCGGCTGACCGGGCCGCGGCGCGGGCGCTCGGCTGGCAGGCGCTGGCTGTGCTGCCGCTGCGCGTGCGGGATGAGCGGCTCGGGCTGCTGTATGTAGGCTGGCCCCTGCCGCACCGCACCGACGAGCGGGAGCGGCTGCTACTGGAGATCCTCGCCCAGCACGCGGCGACCAGCCTCTACCAGGCCCGGTTGCTCGCAGAGAGCACCGCCCGGGCCGAGGCGCTGACCCGCGCGGAGCGGCAGCTGCTGGCCTACGCCCGCGATCTGCGCCAGGCGTACGTCCAGGAGCGCGCGCGGCGTCAGGAGCTCCAGGAAGCGTACGTGGCGACCGTGCGGGTGTTGGCGGCGGCCATCGAGACGCGCGACGCCTACACCGGCGGGCACGTCGAGCGCGTGGCGGCCTACGCGGTCGCCACGGCGCGCGAGCTGGGCTGGGACGCGGAGCGGCTGTACATCCTCGAGCTGGGCGCGCTGCTGCACGACGTGGGGAAGATCGGCATGGCCGACCAGATCTTGCTCAAGAACGGCCCGCTGACAGACGCCGAATGGGCCATCATGCGGCAGCATCCGGAGGTGGGCGCGCGGATGCTGCAGCACGTGCCGTTCCTGCGCAGCTCGCTCGGCTGCGTGCTCCACCACCACGAGCGGTTCGACGGCGGCGGCTACCCCGGCGGGCTGGCCGGTGGGGCGATCCCGGTAGAGGCCCGGGTGGTGGCGGTGGCCGACGCGTTCGACGCCATGACCACCGACCGGCCATACCGGCGGGCGCTGTCGGTGCAGGTGGCAGTCGCGGAGATCGCGCGCTGCACGGGCACGCAATTCGATCCGGACGTGGCGGCGGCGTTCCTCCAGGCCGTGCGCAGGGGCGCCATTCCGGGCGAGCGCGGGGCGCCGGGGTAAGCCGAGCTGGCCATGGTGATGATAAGGTGGATTATCATAAGCGCAGCCCCCGATACGGCCCGGCCCGCGTCTTGCACCAGTGGCCGCGCAACGCGCGCTGTGCGCGCCTGCATCACCCCCACGTACGAGGTCGGAGAGGGTTATGCCGTTACCCCCGCTGTTCGTCGGCGACGAGGTCGAGCTGATCGAGCCGTTGGACCGCTACCCGGACCTGCCCGTGGGCGCCCGGGGCTTCGTCACCAAGACCGCCCAGAACGGGATCGTCACCGTGCACATCCGCGGCTGGCAGATCGTCGCGCCCGTCGGCGCGTTCCGGGTGGTCGAGGAGACCGACCCGTCGCCGGCCACTCCCCTGCCCGACTAGCGTTATGTTCACTTGCGCCGCGTCGCGGTGGCCTACCCGGCCGCGCGCCGGTCCAGGATTCGGCGGACCTGCGCGCGCAGCTGCTCCGGCGTGAACGGCTTCGCCAGCAGCAGCGCGTGCGGCTCCGCCATCCCGCGCTCGGCGATCGTCTCGTCGGGATACCCAGAGATATACAGGACGCCCAGGCCCGGGCAGCGCGCCCGTAGGACCTGGGCCAGCTCGCTGCCACTCATCCCCGGCATCACGACGTCGGTCAGCAGCAAGTGCAGTGGCCCGCTGTGCCGGGCGCTGACCGCCAGGGCTTCCGCGCCGTCGCGCGCCTCGAGCACCGTATAGCCGGCCTCGATGAGGCAGGTCCGTGCCAGCGCACGCACCTGCGCCTCGTCCTCGACCAGCAGGATGGTCTCGGTGCCGCGGGCCGGCGCGCTGACCGGCTCCGGTGCGGGGACATCGTGGGGGTGCTCGGCCACCTCGGGCAGGTACAGCGTGAACGTCGCTCCGCAGCCGGGCTGGCTGGTTACCCCGATGGCACCGCGGCTCTGCTTGACGATCCCATAGACGGTGGAGAGCCCCAGCCCGGTGCCACGGCCCGGCTGCTTGGTAGTGAAGAACGGCTCGAAGATCCGCGCTTGCGTGGCGGCATCCATGCCACAGCCCGTGTCGCGCACGACCAGCGCCACGTGCGGCCCGGCCTGAGGCAGGCCGGCGGCCGCCGCGGCCTGAGCCTTGAGCTGCACCCGCCGCGTCTCCAACACCAGCTCGCCGCCCCGAGGCATGGCGTCGCGCGCGTTGACCGCCAGGTTCACCAGCACCTGCTGGAGCTGCCCGTAGTCGGCGCGCACGGCCCCGCAGGTGGGGTCCAGGCGCGTGATCAGGACGATGTCCTCGCCGATCAGTCGGCGCAGCAGCGTCTCGGTGTCCCGCACCACGGCGTTGAGATCGAGGATCTGCGGTGAGACCGGCTGCCGGCGACTGAAGGCCAGTAGCTGGCCGGCGAGGTCGGCTGCCCGCTCGCCCGCCTTCAAGATCTCGTCCGCGAAGGCGCGGCGGGGGTCCACGGTCGGCAGCTGGCTCAGCAACAGCTCGGCGAAGCCGTTGATAGCGGTGAGGAGGTTGTTGAAGTCGTGGGCCACGCCGCCAGCCAGGCGGCCCATCGCATCCAGCCGCTGCACCTGGCGGAACTGCTCCTCCACGACCTTGCGCTCGGTGATGTCGAGGTGGGCGAGCACGGCTCCCCCACGGTCCCCACCCAGCGGCGTCACGTAGAGGGCGAACCAGCGCGGCTCGCCGTCGATGTCGCAGCTATATTCCAGGCTGTAGCGCGGCCGCGCGCCGCTGAGCACCGCCGCGATCCCGGCCGCAGCCTCGGCCGCGTAGGGGGCGTCGTCACTCAGGGCAGCGCAGGCGGCGAGATAGCTTTGCCCGACCAGTGCGCGCACCAGGCCCCGGCCACTGGGCGCAGCCTGGGCCCACGCGTCGTTCACCGCGCTGATCACGCCCCCCCGGTCGAGCGCCGCGATCTCGGCCGGCAGCGCGTTGAGCACGGCGCGGGCGAACTGCTCGCTGCGCTGCAGCGCCTCCGCTGCCCGCTTGCTGGCGGTGATGTCGCGCGCGATGGAAGCCGTCCCGACGATCTGGCCGTCGGCGTCGGTGACAGGAAAGATGCTCACCGCGACGTCGATGCGGTGGCCATCGCGGTCCACACGCTGCGTCTCCCACACCACGACACGCTCGCCGGCCAGCACGCGCGCGCGGCGCTCGGCGATTAGCACGTGTTCCTCCGGCGGCACGATGAGCGTGATGTGCTGGCCGCACGCCTCGGCGGCGGTGTAGCCGTAATACTGCTCGGCGGCGCGGTTCCAACTCACGATGGTGCCATCGGGCGCCGTGCCGATGATGGCGTCGTCCGACGACTCGACGATGGCGGCCAGGCGCTGTAAGGTCTCCTGCTCACGCTTGCGGGCGGTGATGTCCACCATGGCGCCCGTGAGCCCCACCACCCGCTCGTCAGCATCGCGCAGCGGCTCCACACAGAGGTCGTAGTACAGCCGCCGGCCATCCAGCTCCACGCGTACTTCCTCCCGGCGGCCCACGCCCGTGTCCAGCACGCTCTGCTTGAGCGTCGTGAGCTGGGCCGCCGCCGCAGGAGGAAACAGCTCGGCATCCGTGCAACCGAGCAGCGGGCGTTCCATCCCCCGCTGTGGATGGTAGACCCACGTGTAGCGCAGCGCGGCATCCATCTGGAAGATGGTGATCGGCGCGCTGTGCAGGGCGATGCGGAAGCGCTCCTCGGACGCCGCCAGGCGCTCCACGAGCTGGCGCTCGCGCGTGACGTCGGTGAAGACCAGCACCCCGCCGCTCACTACCCCCTGCGCGTCGTGCAGAGGCACCCCCCAGCAGCGCAGCCAGGCATCCTCCCCAGTGTCGGGCCGGCGGAGCACGTACTCTGCGCCATCCACCACCTCGCCGGCCAGCACACGCCGGGGGCTGCTCTCCGCCGGCTGGAGCGGGCGGCCATCACGAGCGTGGCGCAACTGGAACCGCGGGAGCTGCTCGGCGAGCGGCGTGGCCGGGTCCAACGACACGCCCAGGATCTGACGTGCCGCCCGGTTGACCAACTCCACACAGCCGGAACGGTCCAGGACGATCAAGCCGCTGGGCATCTGCTCGACCACCGCG
>JADGHJ010000134.1 GCA_019686175.1 Chloroflexota bacterium
CGCATCGCGCACGGGCTGCTCACCCTGGCGATCACCTCGGGGCTGATCAACCAGCTCGGTCTGATGGCCGGGACCACCATCGCCCTGCTCGGTTACGAGCACCTGCGCTTCACGGGCGCCGTCAAGTTCGGCGACACGATCCAGGCCCGGCTGCGCATCGCCCAGACGCGCCGCTCGTCGCGTCCGGGGCGCGGCATCATCGTATGCGAGATCACGACCGTCAACCAACGCGGCGACGTGGTGCTGGAAGCCACCTCCGCCCTCTTGCTCCGCACTCGTGAGGACGCCGCCTGATGCGCAACAGGGCAGCGCCCCCTCCCGCGAGGCAGCTAGTTGGCGCGCCGTAGTTCGCCGTATGAGTGGATCGAGGGCCGAGCGAAGGCAAGGAGTGATGGCGAGCGGCGAGGAAGTGCGCGACCACTACGTGGAGGCGGGCGGGCTGCGCTTCCACGTCCGCGAGTGGCGAGGCCCGGGGCGGCCCCTGGTGCTGCTGCACGGCCTGGCGTCCACCGCGCGCATCTGGGACCTCGTCGCGCCCGCGCTGGCGCTGCACCACCGGGTCGTGGCCTACGATCAGCGTGGCCACGGGCTCAGCGACAAACCCGACGGCCCGTACCACTTCGATGCGGTCTGCGCCGACCTGGCCGCCCTGCTGGCGCGCCTCGACCTCGCCGCCCCGGTCCTGGTGGGCCACTCGTGGGGCGGCAACGTGGCGCTGGCTTTCGCCGCCCGCTATCCGACGAGCCCCGCGGGGCTGGTGCTCGTCGACGGCGGCTTTCTGGACCTGCAGGCGCGCTACACGTGGGCGGAGGCCGAGCGCGAGCTGGCGCCGCCCGACCTGTCGCGGCTCACGCCGGCCGAGTTGCTGGACCACCTGCGCGCGGGGCCACTGGGGGCAGTGATGCGCCCGTCGATCGAAGCCGCGGTGCTGGCGAACTTCGAGATCACCCCGACCGGCACGCTGCGCCCGTGGCTGACGCGTGAGCGCCACCTGCGGATCCTGCGAGCGTTGTGGGAGGAGCGCCCCACGCACCTCTACAGCGCGGTACGTTGTCCCGTGCTGCTGCTACCTGCCGACCGGGCGGCGGAGCCGCGGGGAGAGGCGTTTCGCGCCGCCCGTCGTGCTGCAGTGGCCGCTGCCGAGCGCGCCCTGCCACACGCCGTCACCGAGTGGTTCCCGGAGACGGCGCATGACATCCCGCTGCACCAGCCGGCCGCGCTGGTGGCGGCAATCCGGCGGTTCGTCGCCCAACTGCCGACGCAGTGACCTGCCGCGATAGGGCAACGCCGTTATCCCCCAGCCACGGCAGTGGCCCCCGTACGTCACGAGCACGCTACGAAGCCGCGAGCGTTCTCTTCCTCAATCGCTTTGGTTGCGCGGTTGAGAGCTTCCGATCGGCGCAACCGATCGCGACCACAGGTGCAACGGCCTGGGTGCGCACGCCGAGATTGCTCCTGCGGCGCATGTAACGGATGGCCGCAGTCTTCGTTTATCGACGTGAAGCGCTGGAGCATGTCCAGCGGGGCCATCGTGCCCTCTGCGCCCGATCCGGGCGCCACCGCCAGGCGACGAGCAACGTTATGGAAGGGAGGCGTAGGCGGCCGATGTTAAAGCACGATGCGATATGCCGTGCGCTCGGAGCGGCCTGGGTAGCGATCTTTGTGGTCTCCCTGTTGCTACCTCTGGGCACGCCGACGAGCGCGCAGACCGCCGACAGCCCCGGGCTCCCCTCAGCACAGGCGACCGAGCCCTCAACGACGGATGAACTCGCGGCGTCACCGGCCGAGCCACCGATCCGGCTGTCGCAGTTGTCGGCGGCCGGCGATCTAGCGGCGGATGAGGTGGCGAGCCAGGGCACGCCCCCGACCACGCCAGCCCCCGCGCCGAGCAGCCGTGCGGCCACCGCCACGCTCGAGGTGCGGCAGGGACAGGTCGAGGTGTCGCCCCCTGGGAGCACGGAATGGGGTCCCGCGCAGACGGATACCCCCTTGGCCGAGGGGACACGCGTCCGCACGCTGTCGAGCGGCTCGGCGCGGATCGTGTACAGCGATGGCTCGCGCAGCGAGTTGAGCCCCAACACGGGAGTGGTGCTGTGGATGCTGCAGCAGACCGACAGCGGCCAGCCGGTCGTGCGGCTAGTGCAGGCCTCGGGCACCACGCTGCACCGGGTTCGGCCACTCACCGACGCGGCGGCGCGCTTCGAGGTCGAGACAGTCGCCGGCACCGCCTCCGTGCGCGGCACCGACCTCGGCATCAGCGAGCGCCGTACGTCTCCCGACGCCCCCAAGGAGTTCCTGTTCCAGAACGTGAGCACTCCCGCTGGCGGTGACCCGGTGGAGGTGACAGCCGACGCCTCGGTACTGGGCGCGGAGGGAGCGGCGGCAGCGGCGACGCCTTGCCCCACGCCCGCGCCACTACCGCCGGGGGCGCAGCCGCCGGCCGGCGCGCCCACGCCCTGCCCGCCCGCGGCCGCGCAGGCAGTTGGCAACCTCCGTGTGACGATCCTGGGCGGCCAGGAGGTGCTGGCCACCCAGGGCCGTGGCCTCGGGCCGGTGATGGGCCTGGGCCGCAACGCCCAGATCGCCCAGACCACGCAGTCGCAGGTGTCGAACCGTGCGGGCGCCCAGCAGGCGGCGCAGCTCGCGCAGCAGATGCTGCCGCGCGCCGCCCAGGGCGCTTTCCAGTCACTACCGCTCGGCGGGCCGCCGGTGCCGCCGCCACTCCTTGGCGCACCCCCGGTGGGCTTCTTCGGTGGCGGCACGGTGGCCCCCGGGTTCGTACCGCCGTTCGTGCCGCCGGTCGTGCCGCCTGCGCCAACGTTCACGCCGGTCGTGCTGTGCGCGACCATCACCCCGGTGCCGGGCACCGCGACCTCGACGCCGACGCGCACCAACACGCCGGTGCCGACGGCCACCTCGACGGGAACCGTCACCCCGACGTTGACGCCATCGCCGACCCTGACACCGACCACGACACCGTCGCCGACGCCGACCTTCCCGCCATTCGTGACCGGCTCGCCAGCGCCGCTCTGCACGCCCGGCCCCGGTACGGTGATCCCACTCCCGACGACGACCGCTACGCCGACCCGGACGGCCACGGCGACACCGCTCCTGTTCGGTCCGACGGACGTGCAGGTCACGCACGACCGAGATGGTGACCAGCTGGGCGGCGGCAACGACCGCGTGTTCGTGGCACTGCGGAATGCCAACCAGGTAACGTTCATCGATCCCAACGTCCTGGGGCCAGGTGGACAGCCTGGTAACCGCTACGCCACCGTGTCTCTGCCAGCGGGCTCGCTCCCCGAGGGGCTAGCGTTCTCACGTGAGGTCCGCGGGGCAGGTGTCCTGGCGGTAGTCTTCACCGCCAACACTGGCGCTGGCACGGTCTCGATGATCACCAACGCCACCAGCATCACGCCGTCTGTGGTCCAGACCATCAATCTCAGTGACAACAACCAGCCCGCTGTGCTAGCCCCGGGCGCGACGACGGTCCAGACGGGCGTGCCCGTACCGGTTGATCTCGTGGCACATACGTACGGCGATCCGGTCACGCGCGTGTTCGTCACGGACCGCGGGAGGGACCAGATTCATATCATCGACGTCGCACCACTGGGTCCATCGGGCACGTTGAACATGACCTTCGTCGGCCGGATCCAACTGCCTCCAGGCGCGGATCCAGAAGGCATCGACGTCTGCGTGGGGTGCGGCGGCACCGCAGGTGTAGACCTCGTGTTCTGGGCGAACCGGGGCCTCAACACCGTCAGCTTCTTCAACGTCCTGAACCCTGCGACGATCTCCACGATCGGTGCTGTCGGGGCACCCGGGGTAACGATCACGGTTCCCGCCGGCACCTTTAGCAACCCGACCGGTGTCGAGGTTCGCACGGCCGCGCCCAGAACGCAGTACCTCTACGTGACCAACTTCGGGGCGCCTGCACCAGCAACGCCCAATCCGGCACAGACGTCCAGTGCGGCCGCCTCCACGGCGATCCTCGATACTCGATGTGCAGGACTCGGTGGCACGGCGGTATGTGCTGGTGGACCGGCCGTGGGGTCTCTTGTCGCCGGCACCTCCGGCGCCCAGGGATCGTTCCGCGCCGCGGCCAAGGCGCTTAACATCGGCGCCGGACCTGGCAATCTCGTCTACGTGACCAACCGCGGTCCAGCGGCGAACCTGGTGACGATCTACACGGTGCCACAGAACCCGACACCGGGTGGAGCACTGGGCGCGATCACTCCCACGACAGCAGTGAACCTGGCTAGCAACACACCGCCAGGTCTCCAGCCGTATGGCGTCGACTTCCTGGAGGATCTCAACCGAGCGTTCGTGGGCAACTTCGGCAGCAACTCGGTGACCGTGATCAACGATAACGTGCTGCTGAACCCCGCGATCACTCAGTAGCGACGCTCTGGGACAACGCCCGCAGCTACGCTGAGGAGCCGCCCGGCGGTAGGCCGGGCGGCTCTCGCCTTCCTCGGTAGAGGGGTCTGCAGGAGAAAGGGGCCGGCCTCGGCCCGCACGAGCGGGCGCGCCGTTCACGGCGGGCTTTCGCGCCCGCCCGCGTTCGGCTATCATCCCCAACCGGGATCAGCCTCTCGGGAGGAAAGGCCGCTATGGCGCAGTTCGTGGCGATCGGCAAGCCCGTCGGCCGCGTCGAGGGCGAGGCCAAGGTCACCGGGACGGCCCGCTACGCCGCCGACGTCAACCTGCCCGGCATGCTCTGGGCGAAGTGCCTCCGCAGCCCCTTGCCCCACGCCCGCATCAAGGCCATCGACACGAGCCGCGCCCGCGCCCTACCGGGGGTGCGCGCCGTGCTCACCGCCGCCGACATCCCCGACCGCCGCTGGGGCCGCGCGCTGTGGGACATGCAGGTGCTGGCCCGCGACGTCGTGCGCTTCGTCGGCGAGCGCGTGGCCGCCGTGGCCGCCGATGACCGCGAGACCGCCGAGGAGGCCGTCCACCTCATCGAGGTGGAGTACGAGGAGCTGCCAGCGGTCTTCGATCCCCTCGAGGCGGCCAAGCCAGACGCGCCGGTGCTCCACCCCGACCTGCTGACCTACCGCGGCCTCCCCGTCCCGCCCGCCGAGGTGCCCAAGGATGTCAACAACTGCCACTCGCACATCCAGGTGACCAAGGGCGACGTCGCCGAGGGCTTCCGCCAAGCGGTGCGCGTGTTCGAGCACACCTTCACCACACCCACCGGCCACCACGGCTACATCGAGCCCCACGCCGCCATCCTGCGCCTCAACGACGACGGCTCTATCGAGGCCTGGATGTGCAACAAGATGCCGTTCACCGCCCGCAAGCACCTCAGCGAGCTGCTGGAGGTGCCCGAGGACCGCATCGTGATCCACCAGACACACATCGGGGGCGACTTCGGCGGCAAGGGCAGCTTGATGGACCTGCCGATCGCCTACTGGCTGGCGCGGCAGACCGGCCGCCCCATCAAGATCGTGATGAGCTACACCGAGGAGCTCATGGCCGGCAACCCGCGCCACGCCTCGGTGGTGCGTCTGCGCACGGGCGTGACCGCCGACCACCGCATCTGCGCGCACCAGGCGGAGATCTACTTCAACAGCGGCGCCTACGGCGGCTTCAAGCCCATGCCGCTCGTCAACCTCGGCGGCACCTTCGAGGCTGGCGGCGTCTACAACATCCCGCACGTCCGCATCGACTCGTACTCGATGTACACCAACAACGTGCCGTGCGGGCACATGCGCTCACCGGGCGATCCGCAGGTGACGTTCGCGGTCGAGTCGCACATGGACATGATCGCCCACGCCCTGGGGCTCGACCCGCTGGAGTTCCGGCTGCGCAATGCTGTCAAAGAGGGCGACCTGTCGCCCACCGGCCAGCGCTGGCGGAACATCAAGCTCAGCGAGCTGCTGGAGAAGACGGCCGCGGCTGCGGGCTGGGGCAGCCCCAAGCCCGCGAACGTGGGCCGCGGCATCGCCTGCTGCCAGCGCCACATTGGCGGCGGCAGCTCCGAGGCCGTGGTGCGCGTGGAGCCCGACGGGGCGGTGACGCTGATCACGGCGGTGCCCGATGTGGGCACCGGCGCGCACACCATCCTGCGCCAGATCGTGGCCGAGACGCTGCGCCAGCCGATCGAGCGGGTGCGAGTGCAGGTCGGCGACACCAGCCAGGCGCCGCCGGACACGGGCTCGGGCGCCAGTCGCGTGACCCACGTGGCCGGCCAGGCGACCTACCAGGCGGCCGAGCGCGTGCGCGAGGAGCTGCGCGCCCGGGCGGCCCAGGCGCTCGGGGCGGCGCCGGGCGACGTGCGCCTGGAGGACGGCCGCTGGGTGGTGGTCAGCGATGGCGGCCGCGGCGTGGACTGGAACGAGGTGGCGGCCAGCGGCCCGACCGAGGGGCGCGCCAGCTACGCGCGCGCGCACGTGGACGTGACTTGCTTCGCCGCCCAGGTGGCCGAGGTCGCGGTCGATCCCGAGACGGGACAGGTCAAGGTGCGCCGGATCACCACGGGCCACGATGTGGGCACCATCCTCAACCCGCTCGGCCATCAAGGACAGATCGACGGCGGCACGATCATGGGGCTCGGCTTCGCCGTGATGGAGGAGCTGGTCCAAGAGGAGGGCCGCGTCGTGACCGCCAACATGGGCGAGTTCAAGATCCCCACGGTCGAGGATATCCCCGAGCTGGTCACCGTGCTCGTCCAGAGCGAGGACGGCCCCTCGCCCTTCCACGCCAAGGCGATCGGCGAGAGCGGCAATGTGCCCACGGCGGCAGCCATCGCCAACGCCGTCTTCGACGCTGTCGGCGTGCGCATCACCAGCCTGCCCATCACGGCCGAGAAGGTCCTGCGCGCGCTGAAGGAGCAGGCCAGCGCGGCGACGGTGCGTGGGTGAGCCTCCCAAACGGCTCACCCACGCTTCCCCCTATCTTCCCTTGCGGCTATATGCCGTCCCATCTACACTGAGGCGGTGACTCTTCGCGCGGGGCGCGGCCGACGCGTGTATCGGCTGCGGCCTGGCCACGGTCGCCCAACATCCCTGCGGCGTTCGCACCTCGGGCTCTCACAGCATCCTAAGGAAGGAGTGATGCCTATGCAGCCCCTGGCCAGAGCGAGCAGCCGGCGGACCTTCTTGCAAGCGGCTGGCGCGGCCGTGGCGCTGGCACCAGCGCTGCTCGCGAGCGGCGCCTTCGTCGCCTCGACGCACGCGCAGGAGCCGGCGCCGGTCGGTCCCGACGAGGCGCTGCGGCGCCTGCTCGAGGGCAACCAACGATTTGTCGATGGCCAGTTCCAGCATGACAACCGGTCGGAGGCGCGCCGTCGCGAGGTGGCCGCCGGCCAGCGACCATTCGCCACCGTGCTCGCCTGCGCCGACTCGCGTGTGGCCCCCGAGTTGGTGTTCGATGCGGGCCTGGGCGAGCTGTTCGTGGTCCGCGTGGCTGGCAACATCACCGGGCCCGGCATCATCGGCAGCATCGAGTACGCCGTCGGTGTGCTGGGCACACCGCTCGTGCTGGTACTGGGGCACTCGGCGTGCGGCGCCGTCGAGGCCGCCATCCAAGCCGTCAACAACGGCGCCCAGTTCAGCGGCGACATCGCCACGCTGGTCGCCAGCATCGGTCCGGCGGTCGCGCTCGCCCGGAGCGAGCCAGGCGACCAGTTGGAAAACGTGACGCGCGCCAATGCCCGGCTGGTGGCCGGCCAGGTGGCGACGGAGGCCGATCTCGTCCGTCTCGTGAGCCAGGGGACGCTCCGGGTGGTGGCGGGCTACTACGATCTCCAGTCCGGCCGCGTCACTATGCTGAGCTGACGGGGCGAGTGCCGCTCAGGCGGGGAGGGTATAGCGCGCCTCGATCGCGGCCTTGATGGCCGCCCTGCTCTCGGCCGCCGAGGGACTGGTGCGCTCCACCTTGGCGGCCTCCTCGGCCAGCGCCTCGTCCTTGATGGCCTCGCGGAACCAGCGAGAGTAGTCGCCGCGCCGCAGGTGATACAACCAGGTCGCGTCGTCCACGCCCTCGGCGAGTTGTACGAACAGGACGAGGTTCTGCGCGCGCAGGTTCAACTTCCCCTCGGGCCCCCGGAAGTAGAAGCTCTTGTCCGGTCCCAGCTCGCCCGCGGCATATTTGCGCCGATGGCGCAGCCGCTCCGTCTGCGCGGGCTCCACCCGTACGCGCCGTGGGGCGCCCTGCTCCGGTTGCCACACCAGCACCTCACCCGGCTGCAACGTCGGTTGATGCATCGTTGGTGCGCGTTGACCGGCGGTCTGCGCGAACCGGCGCACCGTCTCCTCGGGCGCGGTCCCCACGGCCACCACGTGGGTCACGTGGCGCAGGACGGCGGGAGCCAAGTGGTCGGGATGGACGGTCAGCAGCATCAGCTCCCCGAGCGCCTCGGGCAGGGTCAGCGTGGCCGGATCCCAGGTAGCGGGCAGGAGGTGGTGGGCCTCGTCGATCACAATCCAGTGCGGGCGACCGGTCTGCGCCCGCAGTGCCTGGAGCCGCGGCAACAGCGCGGCGAAGAAGGCCGGGCGGTCGGCGAGCGCGATTCCGAGCAAGCTCACCACCACGCTCGCGTTCGGATCGTCGAGCACCTGCAGCACCTCGTCGACGCTCGGAGCCCGCGCCGCGTCGCCTAGCACGATGGCGCCCGCGAATGCCTCGTAATCGCCCTCTGGGTCGATCAGGCAGAACTGGTAGCCCGCCGCGGCCAGTCGCTCCAGCAGCGCGGTGGCCGCAGTCGACTTGCCACTGCCCGACGGCCCGGCGAGCAGCAGGGTGGCACCGTACGGTGGGATGGCGACCACCTGACCGGTGGCGTCGTAGCCGAACAGGATGTCATGGCGCCGCAGCCGGGGAGCGAGCGCAGCCAGGTCGTCGGCCAGGAGCTGCGCGATCAGCTCCCGCACGCCTTGGCCGTGGTCCCCGACGGTCACATAATCGGCACGCTCTTTGAGCATGGGGAGCGCATTGGCCACAGCCACCGCACACTCGCAGGTGCTGAGGAAGGCGTGGTCGTTCTCCGCGTCGCCAATCCCCACCGTGTTGTGCGGCGAGAGGCGAAGCTCCGCGAGGGCCGCTAACAACCCGCTGGCCTTGTTTACCCCGGCCGGCAGGACCATCACCGCCCCCTTGTTGAAGATGACCTGCCGCTCCAGCCCCAGATCGCGGATCACCTCCAGCACGATCGTCTCGTTCGGCTCCCAGGTCGCCAGGATGGCGCGTCCCACGCTGAGCGGCGTGACACCGCGCTCGCGCAGTGCTGCGACCAGCGCCGGCGGTGGTGCCTCGGCCAGTACCCGCTCCTCGCGACTCGCCGGCCGGTACAGGAGCGCGCCGTTCTCGGCGACCACCCGATCGAACAGGTCGAGGTGCGGAAACACGCGCTCCAGGTCCGGCAGCTCGCGCCCCGTGACCAGCACCAACCGGCGCCCCGAGGCGCGGACCTCTTTGAGCGCTCCCAGAGTAGGGTCGTCGACCCGGCCATCGGTGGCCAACGTGCCATCGTAGTCGCAGGCTAGAACGATGTAGCGCACATTCTCACCGCTGTTAGTGCGGCTCCGCCCGCCAGCGGCGGCGAGCCGGCGATAGAAGTGCAAGGAGCGTGCCCGGGAGCGAGGGAAGCGGCCTCGCGGGAGCTTAGCGAGGCCGCCGGTGTATCAGCAGCGCGTAGTCGGCGTCTGGGGTCCAGGGCGCTCGCTCCCAGGTCGCCCAACGCTCCAGCGGCTCCAGGCCAGCGGCTGCGGCCAGGGTGTCGTACCGCGCGACCGTGAGGTGGCCGGGGAAGAGCTGGAACCCCGCGATCAGCAGTCCGCCCGGACGCAAGTGTCGCGCCAGATTAGCCAGGACCGCCCCCTCGCTGCCCGGGTCGAGAAAGAGCATCGTGTTACCGGCCAGCAGCACAGCGTCGAACGTCCGCCCGAGCTGGATGCTGGCCAGGTCGCCGAGCCGCCAGTCGAGGTGCGGCGCCTTGCGGCGCGCCGTGGCGAGCATCTCGGGGTCGAGGTCCACCCCCACGACTTCGAGGCCGCGCCGGGCCAGCTCGCGCGCCACGCGGCCGGTGCCACAGCCGGCGTCGAGCACGGCGCGCACGCCCAGCGCCTCCACGAAATCTGCCTCGCCATGGAGGTACTGCCCGGCCGCCGCGCGCGCCTCGAGGGCGGCCTCGTACGCCTCGCCTCGGTTACCGCCGCGCTCCCACCAACGCACGGGCTGGCCGTGATCCACCCAGGTCATGTTCCACTCCGACGGCGATGCTCACCCGCCGCCTTCTCGACATCCACCCGATACTCGCCCATAATGGAGCCTAGTGCGGGTGGCGGCCCGCCGTCTGGCCGTATAGACTCGGCCACGCTCGCCCCCAGCCGCCGCCCGAGGTTGATCATGTGGTGAGAAGGCGGGGCATGCAACGGTACGCTATCTGGCTCCTGGTCGTCTGTGTCGCGCTCGGCGCGCTGGCGCCGGGCCGGTCGTCAGCGCAGCAGGACTGCGACATCCGCGGCACCGTGGAGACGCCACCGGAGGGCGCGACGATCCAGCCCGGCGTGGTCACGATCACCGGCTGGGCGGCGGATCTGGCCGCAGCGCAGGGCACGGGAATCACCGCCGTGCGCATTGCGCTCGACGCCGACCCCGAGCAGGGGGGCGTGGCGGTGCCCGCGCTGTACGGCTGGGAGCGGCCCGACATCGCGGCGCTACTCGGCAGCCAGCGCTACCTGCCCACTGGTTTCGCCCTGGCCTGGGACGCCACGGGCCTGCCCCCGGGCCCGCATACGCTGTACGTCCAGGTCCGCAACGCCTGTGGGTGGACCGGCACGACGCGGGCGGTGACCCTGGCGGCCAGCAGCGGGGGGGCGACAGCCGCGAGCGCCACGGCCACGCCACGCGCTACCGCCCCTGCGCGGACCACGGCGCCCGCGGCATCGCCCACGCGTTTCGTCCTCCCGACGACGGTTCCGGTGTCGGCAACCAGCGCGCCCACTCCTGAGACGACCGACGAGTAGGGCTAGCCGCGCAACAGCCAGCCCCAGCGCTCGTACGCCTTGCGCATCGTCTCGGGCGACATCGTGTTGACCGGCGCGAACTGGTCGCGCCACTCGTACGGCCGCGTGGCGTCGATGATCGCCCGCGAGTTGGTGTAGTCGCCCACGGCGCGCTGCTCGGGCGGGATGCGCGGGTCGAGCGGGGTGGCCCAGGCGCGCTTGATGATGTCGATCGACGTGGCCGGGTCCGAGCGCGTGCACAGCGCCCACATCACCTGCTCCAGGTTGGTGGGGTCGATGTCGTCGTCCACCACCACCACGTAGCGGCCGGTGTAGGCGCCGGCGCGGCACATCGCCGCCACGTGGCCGGCCTGGCGCGCGTGGCCCGGGTAGCGCTGCCGGATGGCCACCACGTTGAACAAGCGCGAGCCGCCCACCTCGTGACACCACACGCCGACCACGTCGGGCACCCCGGCCTTCTCGATCTCGTCCTTCAGGACCGCCGAGCGCATGAAGGCGCGGAAGCGCGACTGCTCGTCCGGCGGCTGGGCGGGCGGCTGCCCCAGCAGGATCGGGTCGTTACGGAAGTACATTGCCTCCACCTCGAGCACCGGCTCCGGCCGGGTGTCCGAGGCGTAATAGCCGGTCCACTCGCCGAACGGCCCCTCCGGCAGACGAAAGTCGGGGCGCGCGTAGCCCTCGAGGACGATCTCCGCGTAGGCGGGGATCGGCAGTCCGGTGACCAGGCCGCGCACCACCGGCACGGGCTCCC
>JADGHJ010000135.1 GCA_019686175.1 Chloroflexota bacterium
GCGTTGGCGAGGGTGTGGCAGTCGCGGGCGGGGCAAGGGTGAGCGTGCCGAGCTGGCCGCCCGCTTCCTCGGTACCGTCGTTGCGAATGTAGTAGGTCGTGCTCGGCTGGAAGCTGACGGTCACTGGGCCACTGCCCGACACGCGCGTGAGGGTGAACGTCAGAGCATTGCCGCTGGTGCCCGAGACCGTGCCGGTCAGGTACCCACAGGCGACCAGCGTGCCGTAGGGCTGCGCGCTCGGCCCCAGCAGCGCGGCACCCCCAAAGATGCCGGTGCAGGAGGCATTGGTGAGTGTCACACTGCCGTCGGTCGGGTGCACGATGGCCCACTGGCCGCCATTCACATTGGCGGCCAGCCCCGTGACCTGAATGGTGACCGTGACCGACTGGCCGGGTGCAAGGGGCACGGTGGTCGGGGAGAACGTCGTCGCGCTGGCCGCGGCCGCGGGGCTCACACTCGTCTGGCTGAGCGCCACCAAGAGCGCCGCGGCTGCCAGCAACCGGCGGCAGCGCGCCGGGGCGGCTCTGGACATGGCTTGCCCTCCTCTGATTAAGAGTATTAGGTTAGACTGATCTTGGATATTCCTATTGACTTAAACGAATGTGGCGTATCAACGTTACAGCGCCTTCTGCCCGCCAGGGGGCTGCCGGCCTGCCGTGTCGCACGGGGTGAGCGCTACACTCTGCCAGAGAGGGCGCGCTGGGCCGCCAGGCGCGTGCGAGGAGGAGGGCGCGATGCCGCTACAGCCCGGCTGGGAGGGGCGCTACTTCGAGGACTTCCGCGTCGGTGACGTCTACCGCTCGCGCGTCGGGCGCACGGTCACCGAGGCGGACAATATCTGGTTCACGCTGCTGACCAACAACAGCAACCAGCTCCACTTCAA
Organism: Chloroflexota bacterium; assembly: GCA_019686175.1. GTDB lineage: Bacteria > Chloroflexota > UBA6077 > UBA6077 > JAJPHF01 > JADGHJ01. The sequence continues at coordinate 884 of JADGHJ010000135.1, forward strand.
CAGCGACTACGCTCGCCACACCCTCTTCGGCCGGCCGCTCATCAACAGCACGCTCACGCTGGCCATCGTCACCGGGCTCACCGTCCCGGACGTCAGCGAGAACGGCTTCGCCCTGGGCTGGGAGGAGGTCACCCTGCCGCACCCGCTGTACGCGGGCGACACGCTGTACGCGGAGACGGAGGTGCTGGCGGTGCGCGAGTCGCAGTCCCGCCCGGAATGGGGCATCGTGCAAGTGCGCACGCGCGGGCTGAACCAGCACGGGCAGGTGGTGATCGAGTTCCGGCGGAGCGTCATGGTGTGGAAGCGGGCTCACGCGCCGCGCCTGCAGCCGTTCCCGTCGCCGCCCCAGGCGTGAGGGCCGCTGGCCCTGATCACCGCGTCAGGCGGACGCGCCGCCGTGGCGGGGGACGATGCGCCCGCCGCTCGCGCCGCAGCGTGGGCCGGCGCGGTGTGCTCGCCGTGGTGGTGCTCAGCTGCGAGCCGCTGGGCGGCGAGGTGGGTAGCAGATGCAGCCCGGCGCGGTCGTGGACGAACCACAGGGCGCGGACGGTGATCGCCAGCAGCAGGAACAGGATCACACTGGCCAGCGATAGCTCCACGGCCGTGAGATAATTCTGCGACGAGGGCACGATGATCGCCCGGATGCCCCACACGCCCAGCACCAGCGCACCCGACCCGATCACCAGGTCGCTGAGCGGCCGCATGAACACCGCGTAGGCCGCGGCGGCACTCACCAGCAGCACCAGCGCCACGGTGAGGACCTGCAGGTACAGCGGCCGGACGAACCGCACGTCCATGACGAGCAAGTACGGGGTGGCACCGTTCGCGGTCGCCGGCTGATCCAGTCGCTGAAAGTCTGGCTCCTCCATCACCAGCCGGGGCAGCTTCTCCTGCACGGTCAGGAACAGTTGCTGCGAGGCCTCGGCCGGGGCGACCGGCCGGAACTCCCCATCGGGTCCCTCCTCCTGGTAGTGCAGGGCAAATACGATCGCGTAGCTGTCGAAGGGGTAGCGGACCGGCGCCCCCCGAATCGGCAGCTGGAACGTCTGCGAGATCGTCTCCGATCGCGCCGGCAGCACGAGGACGAACGATGGGGGGAGTCCTTCGGCGCGCTCGCCGTCCGCCTCCAGCGAGAAGAACACCAGTTGCCGCGCCGGGCCGCACGCCGAGCTACAGACTTGATGCCCGGAGAGGCGCACGGTGAGCAGCCGCTGCATCTCGTCGATGTTCGTGAAGGCGATGTGCAGATGGATCTCGCGGGCGGCCGGCGCCGTCGAGGGCGTCCCCAGGGGAACCGGGTACACACGGCTGTCGGGCGAGCCGAGCAGGTCGTCGACCACGCTCAGCAGCGAGAACGGCAAGGTCACCACAATGAATAGGACCAGCGTGGCCACCAGCGCGAAGGCCAGCCGGTACCGCACCAGACCCTGCTGCCAATGCCGGAATCGCTGCTGCATCGCCCCGCCCCACCGCGGCGCTCGCCCTAGCGGGGCATGATAGCAGACCCCGCGCGTCCCAGCAGGCTGGCTAGCCACGGCTACGCGCGTCGCGCGCCGGCCCCGTTGCCTAAGCGGTCTCTTATACCTAGCGCGCCGACGACGCCTGCGGCACTATAGTGTCAATCGCCCGGGCCCCGGCTGACGCGCGCTCTTGCCTCTGGTGGCGTCCTGTACACCCGGCCGATCCAGACAACGCGTTATGTGTGGGGGGAGGACCACGATGCGAGCAGCTACTCGGTGGATAGGCATGATCGTGGCGAGCGGGCTCGCCATCCTCATGGCTCTGGCACTCAGCATCCAGCCGGTCGTAGCGCCGCCGCCCGCCCTCGCCCAGGGCTTGACGCGGCTGCGCACGGGCCTGCTCAGCTCGGCCAGCGACGCCGGCTTCTTCATCGCCATGGATCAGGGCTACTTCCGCGAGGTGGGCATCGAGCTGGACATCACGCCGTTCGACTCGGCGGCCAATATGGTCGCGCCGCTGGGCACAGGCCAGCTCGACCTCGGCGGCGGCTCGCACAGCGCGGGCCTGTACAACGCCATCGCCCGCGGCGTGGGCATCAAGCTGGTGGCCGACAAGGGCTCCTCCCTGCCAGGGTTCGGCTTCCAGGGGCTGCTGTTCCGCCGCGACCTGGCCGAGTCGGGCACGCTCCGCACCCCGGCGGACCTGCGGGGGCGACGGATCTCCGTGCCAGCCCAGGGCATCACGCCGGAGGCGGCGCTGGGGCGCTGGCTGCAGCGCGAGGGCCTGTCGCTCGACGACGTCAACATCGTGCTGCTGAACTTCGCCGACCATCCGCAGGCGCTCGCCACCGGGGCGATCGACGCCTCGGTGACCATCGAGCCGTTCCTCACCCGCGCGCTGGACATCGGCGCGGCTACCCTCTATCAGCGCACCGACGAACTGCTGCCCGGCTACCAGATCGCCGAGGTACTGTACAGCCAGCAGTTCATCAACGAGCAGCCCGACGCGGCACGGCGGTTCATGATCGCCTACCTGCGGGGCGTGCGCTTCTATAACGACGCGTACGTCAAAGGGGACGCCGCCAAGCGCCAGCAGGTCGTCGAGTCGCTGACGCGCCACACCCCCGTCAAGGACGCGGCGCTGTACGACCGGATGGCGATGCCCGGGCTCAATCCGGACGGCCGTATGAGCATCAACAGCCTGGCCGACGATCAGGAGTTCTGGCTGGCGCGCGGCGTGCAGCAGCAGCGGATCGACATGAGCCAGCTGGTGGACACGCAGTTCATCGAGGCCGCGGTCCAGGTGCTCGGGCCGTATGAGTAGCGGCGCCGGCCCCGGGGAGGCGCCTGGGGCGACCCTCCCGCGCCGCAGCTACTACGGCTGGCGCGCGCGGCTAGGGCTGATCGTGCCGGCGCTGAACGTGGTGATGGAGCCGGAGCTCGCGCGGCTGGCGCCCGCCGGGGTCTCGCTCCACACCACGCGCCTGCTGCTCAGCGGCGGCGCCAGCGTTGAGTCGTACCGCGCAATGGGCGAGGGCGCGCGCCGCGCCGGCGAGGAGTTGGCCAGCGCCGAGGTAGATGTGGTCATATACGGCTGTACGGCGGGCTCGACCGGCGAGGAGGGGTACGCGGTGCGAGCGGCGCTGGCAGCGGCCACGAGGGCGCCGGTGGTGACCACGAGCGACGCGGTGACAGCGGCGCTCCGCCACCTCGGCGCGCGCCGGCTGGCCGTGGCCACGCCCTACATCCCGGAAGTCAACGCGCTGGAGCAGGCACACCTCGAGCACGAAGGGTTCCAGGTGGTCGCGATCGCGGGCCTCGGGCTGGGCGCGACACCGGAGAGCCGGCGCGCCATCGGCCACCAGCCGCCCAGCACCGCGTATGCCCTGGCGCGGCAGGTCGATCGCCCGGAGGCCGACGCCGTGTTCATCGCCTGCACCAACTTCGCGACCCTCGAGGTGCTGGGGGCCCTGGAGCGCGACCTGGGCAAGCCGGTGGTGAGCAGCAACCAGGCGACCTGCTGGGCAGCCCTGCGCGCGGCCGGGGTGCGCACGCCACTGGCCGGCTTCGGGCGGCTGCTGGAGCAGGGCTGAGCTACACCAGGCAGCAGCTGGCCCCAGGCCACGAACGCGCGTGCGGGCCCGCCACGCGGCGGCCGAGCTACGCAAGCGACAAGGGAAAGGAACCAGGCTTATGGACATCATGGAGCCGGGCCTCACGGCCGAGCAACGCGAGCGCCTGAAGGCCGAGGCCCCGCCGGCAGCCGGCGGCACCGGCCAGACAGGCCGCGACCTGCGGGGTTTCCTGCGCTTCCTGGAAGAGCACCACCCCGACCAGGTGTATCACGTCACCCGCGAGGTGGACCCGCGCTTCGAGGCCACCGCGCTGCTGGCCAAGCTGGAGCAGCAGGGCCGCTTCCCGGTGGTGATCTTCGACCGGGTCAAGGGGTCCTCGATCCCCGTAGTCACCAACGTCCACGCCAGCTTCCAGCGGCTGGCTATGGCGCTGGGCCTGCCACCTACCGCCGGGCCGCGCGAGTTCACCCGCGAGTACGGCCGGCGCGAGGATCGCCCGATCCCACCGGTGATCGTGGACAGCGGCCCGGTGAAGGAGGTGATCCTCAAGGGCGACGAGGTCGACCTGTTCCAGCTCCCGCTGCTCACCTACCACGAGCAGGACGCGGGCTACTACATCACCTGCGGCTACACGGTGATGAAGGACCCCGACACCGGCATCCCCAACGCCGGCATCTACCGGCTGATGCGGCGGGACCGCAACACCTTCGGGATCCAGATCTCGGAGACGGCCCACGGCCATTACATCTGGAAGAAGCACGAGCGCGCGGGCAAGCCGACGCCGATGGCGGTGTTCATCGGCCACCACCCCGCCGTGCATCTCGGCTGCCTGAGCTTCAGCCCGCTGGAGGCCGACGAGTTCGCGATGGCCGGCGCCATGCTCGGCCGGCCGCTGGAGCTGGTGCGCTGCGAGACAGTGCCCCTGGAGGTGCCGGCCGACGCCGAGATCGTGCTGGAGTGTGAGATCGAGCCGCACCGCCGCGAGCCCGAGGCGCCGTTCGGCGAGTATCCGGGCACCTACGGCCCGCGGCGCATGAACCCGGTGGTGCACGTCAAGGCCATCACCATGCGCCGCAACCCGCTGTACCAGTCGTCGTTCGTCGGCCACCCCGACAACCTGCTGCTGTCGGGCGTCACGCGACTGAGCTACATCGAGAAGATGGTGAAGGTGGCCTCGCCAACCACGCGCGCCGTGTACGTGCCGCCGTCCGGGCGCTGCCGCTTCATCTGCTACATCCAGATGGAGAAGCTGATCGAAGGCGACCCGAAGAACGCCGCCATGGCTGCCTTCGCCGCCGATCCCTTCCTGAAGTTCGTGGTAGTCGTCGACCACGACGTGGATATCCTCAACGACTCGGAGGTGCTCCACGCCATCGCCACCCGGGTGCGGGCCGACACCGACACCTTCATGGTCACGCACGCGCGGGGCTCACCCCTCGACCCGGCGTCGTACGACCCGGCCGGCGGCTCCCACATCGTCACCAAGGTGGCCATCGACGCCACGCGCAAGAGCAACTATCCGGACGAGATCCGCGTGCCGGGCACCGAGGAGATCAACCCCGACGACTACCTCGTGCCGCTGAAGAAGTAGCCGCGCGCTACGGCCGTGCCCCCGGACTCGCCAGGACTCTCCTGCGAGCCCGGGGGCTGGCGGTTCCTTCCCCCCGGTCGCTTTCTGGCACCGGCGCCTCCGCTGCGGGCACCTCGACGGCACCTACCGTGGCTCGGCCGGCGCTGCAGGTCGGCCACCGGCCGCCGCGAGCCCACCATGCGACGCTTAGACGAGTTGCCGCAGCGGCTCCAGCAGGCGGAAGTAGGTCTCCAGCGATAGCTCGCCGGTGCCGTAGCCCGGCATGAAGACGATCTCGCTCGCCCCGAGCTGCCGCGCCGTCTCGACATCCCGGCGGATCTCGTCCCACGTGCCCACGAAGTCGGGGCGGCCCTCCCCGGCGGGCCGGTCCTGGACGGCAACGAAGGCCCACACCAGCAGCTCCAGCGCGTCAGGATCGCGGCCCACTGTGCGAGCCTCCTGGCGCACCTGCTCCATCAGCGGCCCGACCGCCGCGAGGGACACGCCGGAGGGCATCCACCCATCGGTGTGCCGCGCCACGCGCCTCAGCGCGCTGGGTACGTACGCCGCCATGTAGATCGGGGGGTGGGGCCGCTGGAGCGGCTTGGGCTGCAGGATCGAGCGCGGCAGCGTGAAGTACTGTCCCTGAAACTCGGCCGGATCGGTCGTCCAGATCGCCTTGAGCACCGCGACGTACTCATCGGCCCGCGCGCCCCGCTGACCCGCCGTTCCGCCGCCCGCCTCCAACTCGTCGCGCGACCAGCCCTGGCCCAGGCCGAGGCGCACTCGGCCGCCCGAGAGGACATCTAGGGTGGCGATCTGCCGCGCGAGCAGAACCGGATTGTGCAGCGGCATGAGCAGCACGCTCATCCCCAGGCCGATGCGCCGGGTCTGGGACGCGACGTAGGTCAACGTCTCGACCGGCGTCAAGGCGTGCTTGTAGTAGGGCGGCAGCGACCCGTCCGGCGTGACCGGGTAGGGCGATCGCGGCGCGAGCGGGTACAGGAGCCGCTCGGGCACCCAGAGGTTGGCGTAGCCCAGCTCCTCCGCCCGCTGCGCCGCGTGCACCAACTCCTCGGGCCCCACGCCAGCGCCGATATTCGGCAGGATCACACCACTTCTCACCGTATCCTCCACAGAGAGCGCACGCGCCCCTGTTCACGGCCGCTTCAGCACGTTCCGCCCCCCTCAGCAGCCGGCACACCCGCACCAACGCTGGCGAGGAGGGGAGGGACGGGACAGCTGTGGGCATCGCCAACGCAACTGGACGCGGCGGCCGCGCGCTGAGCCGGAGCCGCGCCCCCCGCGGCAGCGCACTCGCCCGGATTCGCGGGGACGATGTGAGCGTACGGTTTGCTGGCACCACGCGGCTGTGGAGCAGTTCACAGGGCGGAGATGAGCGTGCTCACAGCGCGGGCTCGCGGCCGCGCAGGCGAGCGATGCGCGCGAGCTGGTGATCGAGCCACTGCTCGAGCGGCACCAGCGGCGGGACGTCGGGACCGCGGCGAAAGCGGCCGCTGGCCACCATCCGCGCGAACAGCGCACGATACTCGGCCTCCAGGCTGGCGCGGGTCCAGGCCTCGGGCCGCTCGGCCAGCCCGCGCGTGAACGCCGCGACCGTGGCGATCACGTCGGCGCGGGGCTCCAGCGTCAGTCCGAAGCCGTAGCGGGGGTCGTTGACCACCGCCTCCACGTCGTGCGCGGCCCACGGGCGGTCGCGCCCCGGCACCGCCTCCACCTCCAGCCACGCCTCGAGCAGCGCCTCCACCAGCGGCACCCAGGCGTCGTCGTCCGGACTTTCCGCCGCGAACAGTCCGCGGGCCTCCCATCCCCCAGGCAGCACAGCCCCCACGGCCATGGGATACGTGGGCGTCGTGCTACCGAGTAGCTCCAACAAGGGAAGGTCGGCGAAGCGCTCGGGGGTGAAGACGGCCAGGCCGACGAGCGCGCGCTCGGCCGCCGCCAAACGCTCCTCGCTGCCCCCGCCCTGGGCGATCCCTTCGAGCGCCGCCTGCACCGCGGCCCATACGCGCCTCCAGGCGGCCACGACCGCCGGCGCCGGCCCGGCCAGCGCGTACACGAAGGGCGTCACGGCGGCATCCTCTGGAAGCTCCGTGCCGTCGAGCTGCTCGAGCTGGGCCAGCTCGCCGTAGATGCGGGCCGGACTATGCGTGCGCGTGTCCAGCGCGAACACCAGCAACCGCCGCTCCTCGACCGCGGCGCCTGGGGTCGGCACGTCGACGCCGCGAACCACGCCGTAGATCAGCTCGTCCATGCCGCGCCCTCAGCTCCGCTACGCGGTCCGTGCGCGTACTGTACCGCATCCGCGGAGGCGCCTGCCGCGCTCTGGGGCTGGCGCTGGTCCGCCCGACCGGCGCTCGCCCCACGGAGCGACCGAGGTGCCTTCAGGCGCGCGCCCCGGCACTCAGGATACGGCGACCAGCGCGCGAGCGCCGGCCACTGCACGGGCCTCCCGCAGGGCTGCGTCGAGCGAGGGCGCCCCGAGTGCGGCCACCCGCTCGGCCAGATCGGCGTTGACACGCGCGGCAAACAGGGGGCCGCGGTACACGAAGCCGGTGTACGCCTGCACAAGGTCGGCGCCGGCCAGGAGCAGTTGCCAGACCCCGTCGGCGTCGAACACGCCGCCCACAGCGATGAGCATCCACCCCGGCGGCAACTCGCGCCGTAGCTCTGCGATCCACGTGAGCGTGCGGGCGAACAGGGGACGCCCGCTCACGCCCCCCGGCAGGTCCGGCCGCGAGGTGTGCAGGCCGGCCCGGCGGACCGTGGTGTTGCCCACCACAAGGCCCGCCCACGGCCCCTCACGGGCGGCCGCGAGCGTGCTCGCCCGCTGCTGGGGGGTCAGGTCGGGGGAGAGCTTCAGGAGAAGGGGCTTGACGCGCCCGGCTGGACCGGCGAGGGCCGCGCGCCGCTCGGCTAGGGCGGCACCCAGCTCTTCCAGCAGCGCCGCAGCGTGGAGGTCGCGCAAGCCCGCCGTGTTGGGCGAACTGATGTTCACCACGAAGTAGTCGGCGTAAGGGTACAGCGCTGCCAGTCCGCTGGCGTAGTCCTCCCAGGCGCGTGCCAGCGGCGTGTCCTTGTTCTTGCCGAGATTGGCGGCCAAGGGGACGTGCACGAGCTCGGAGCCGGTGCGTCGCGGTTGCCAGCGCCGGAGATTGGCGGCCACCGCCGCGGCGCCCCGGCTGGGAAACCCCATGGCGTTGACCAGCGCCTCGTCGGCTGGCAGCCGGAACACGCGCGGGCGGGGGTTGCCCGGCTGCGGGCGCGGGGTGACCGTGCCGACCTCCAAGTGGCCGAAGCCCAGCGCCCCGAGCGCCGGCACGGCCACGGCGTTCTTGTCGAACCCGGCGGCCAGGCCCAGCGGGCTACGGAAGCGTAGGCCCAGTCGCTCGACAGCCAGCGACGGCGCGGGCCGGGCGAGTAGCCGCGCCAGCAGCGCGCACGCTGCGGGCGAGCGGCTGAGCTGTGCCAGGAACGCGACGGTGAGGTCGTGCACGCGCTCGGCGTCGAGCCGCGCGGCCAGGGGGAACAGGAGCCGCTGGTAGATATTCGGCACACGAGTAGTACGAGCCAGGCCAGTCCTCCGCGATAGTTAGCGATGCTGGTGGACGCGGCCAGGCCGTGGGGATACGGCCGCCGGCCACACGCACACGCCGTGGTCCTTTTTCAGGATACCCGCGCGTCAGGGCCGGTGGCGAGCGTCGCAGCACCGCTGTGACGCGCCACGGCGCGTTGACGGCCGCCCGCCCCGCCGGCCACAATGACCGAGCCGTCCCGCCCATCTGTCGCTTGGAGAGCGCCACCATGGCTCGCCTGCCCCGCATCGCCCTCTTCCTCACTGGCGGCACGATCGACTCGGTCGGTAGCGACCGGCTGGATCTCGCCTGGTACAACGAGGCCGGCCAGCGGCTGGCTCCTGGCGAACTATTGGGCATGGTACCCGAGGCCGAGCAGGTCGCGGCGGTGACCGAGGTCCCCTTCCGGCGGCTGTCGAGCCATGCCCTGCAGCCGGCAGATCTCATCGAATTGGGCCGGGCCGTGGCACAGCTGCTGGCCAGCGATGCGGCCGACGGCGTGGTGATAGCGCACGGCACGAACACTCTGGAGGAGACCGCCTATTTCCTGCACCTGACGGTGCGAACCGCCCGGCCGATCGTGCTGGTGGGGGCGATGCGGCCCGCCTCGGCGCTGAGCCCCGACGGCCCCCTCAATCTCCTCCGTGCTCTGCAGGTGGCGGCTAGCCCCGCGGCGCATGGCCGGGGCGTGCTGGTCGTGCTCAACGACACGATCCACTCCGCCCGCGACGTGACCAAGACAGCGACCTACCGCGTGCAGACGTTCGCCGACCGCGACCTGGGGCCGCTCGGCTACGCCGACGCCGACGGCCGCGTGGTATTCTATCACTCCCCCATGCGTAGGCATACTGCCCAAAGCGAGTTCGATGTCACAGCCTTGGGCGATCTGCCTAGGGTGGATATCGTGCTGTCCTATCTGGGGGCCGACGGGGCGCTCGTGGACGCCGCGGTGGCGGCGGGCGCTCAGGGCATCGTCAGCGCGGGGACCGGAGCCGGCCGGCCGACCCCGGCCGAGGAGGCTGCGCTAACGCGGGCCAGCGCGCGGGGAGTGGTCGTGGTGCAGAGCAGCCGGGTCGGCTCGGGGCGCGTGGTGCGCAGTCCGGGAGTGCGCCAGCGCGGCTGGGTCGCCGCCGACAACCTGGTGCCGTGGAAAGCCAGGCTGCTGCTCCAACTGGGTCTCACCCGCACGCGCGACCCCGACCAACTCCAGCGCCTGTTCGACGAGTACTAGCCGCGCCTGGGCCTAGGCTTCCTCTGGCACAGTTCGTGCATGTGACAGGCGGCTTCACCTCGATCCGCTGTCAGGAGACAAGGGCCGATGCTTGCTAGCCCCGGCATGGGTATCCTCCGCGTTGGTTTCGGCATCGCCCAGCGCGTGCGGCGCCGCCGCGGCCCAATGGCCGTTAGCGGCTGCCTCCTCGCTCTCGCGGCCCTGTCGGCGCTTCCAGCTAGAGCCCAGGCGCCCGTGGACGTGTCCCAGCCGCCCTCCACCCCGGCCACTACCTCAGCGGCCGACCGTGCAGACATCTCCCTGACGCTCACCCTGCGAGCGGACGAGCTGCGCTATCAGGTGGTGCCCACGGTAACCGTCCGCTTCACGGGTAGCGACGGCCGCGAGACGGTTTGGGACACGGTGCACGACAATCTGCCGCCGGCGCCAGTGGCGGGCACAACGTACCGGAACGTCGGGATCGCCGTCACGATCACCAGCACCTTTGCCGCCGAGCCGTCCGCGCCGACCGCCACCCCGGCGCCGGCCACCCCGTAGACCGTTGCGCGGGAGCGCTGTGCCGGCGCTCGCCGCGGAGCAGAGCGGCCGGCCCGGCGTCGCGCGCCCGCTCGTCGAGGTCAGTTGAGAGGAGGTGATAGCGCTCGCGACGCCCTCGGCGTAGCCCACGCAATCGTGCCATTTGGAGGAGGGGGACTCATGCAAGGAGTATCCTATCTCGGCGCCGCCGCGCTGTTCGCACTCACTGTGAGCGGCGCCGCCGCGAGTGACCTGGACCCCTGGCACACGCCCGCCCACGTCTTGGTCGCGCCCGCGGCCCAGCAGACGCCGGCACCTACCGCTACCCCGGCCCCGAGCCC
>JADGHJ010000136.1 GCA_019686175.1 Chloroflexota bacterium
AGCCCGCCGTGTCCCACTCCGTGCTCAGCCAGTGGCGCATCGCCTCCTGCACGGCCGCGCGCGACGGCCCGACGTAGATGGCCAGCTGATTGGTGGCCGTGAGCTGTGCCGGGTCGCGGCCATACTCTGCGGCGTAGGCCAACACCTTCTGCCACGAGCGGCGGAAGCTGTCGGGCGTGTAGAAGTAGGTCAACCAGCCGTCGGCCGCGCGGGCGGTACGGCGCAGCACGGCGTCCACGTAGCCGCCGACCAGGATGGGCGGGCGCGGCTGTTGGGCCGGCCGCGGCAGCAGGCGCGCGTCGCGCAGGTTGAACTCGTCCACCTGCAGCCGCACGCGATCCTCGGTCCACAAGCGGATCAAGAGGTCGAGGTTGCGATCCATCAACTTGCCGCGGCGCTGGAACGGCACCCCCACGGCGTCGAACTCGCGCTGGTACCAGCCGCTGGCCACCCCGAGCAGCAGCCGGCCGTGGGCGATCTGGTCGAGGCTGGCGAGCTGCTTGGCCAGCACCACGGGGTTGCGCAGGGGCAACACGAGCACGCCGGTGCCCAGCTTGATGCGGTGGGTGCGCGCCGCCAGCGCCGTGAGGGTGGTGATCGACTCCAGCACCGGGAAAGCCGGCTCGACCCCGAGCAGGATGTGGTCCCAGGCCCACAGCGACTCGAAGCCCAGCTCCTCGGCGCGCGCCGCGTAGCGGTACAGCGCCTCGATGTCCGGCTGCTCGCCGGGGCCGACGAAGTTCTGCAACGCGAGGCCGAAGGCCACTGCCATCAGAGAAATCTCCTCTCCGCGTCGAGGCGGCGCAGGATCGCCAGCTCGGCCGCGGTGGGCGGCGCGGTGATGGCGATCTCCGGCGCCAGCAGCACCTCGAAGCCCGTCTGCTCGCGGACCATCTCCACCGTGCGCCCCGGATGCAGGGCGTCGAGGCGCAGGCGCCCGGTGGCGGGGTCGAACCCGAACAGGCCGAGGTTGGTGATCACGCGGGCCACGCGCCCGAAGTGCAGCCCCGCCGCTTTCCGCGCGCCCGGCCCGCTCAGCCCGCCCGGACTGGTGATGAAGTCCACGCGCGGCACGAAGCGGCGCCGCTCGTGCACAGTGACGATCGTCACCTCGCTGCATAGCGAGGCGATGTCGTTAGCGCCGCCGCTGCCGGGCAGCCGCACTTTCGGCCGCTCGTAGGGGCCGATGACGCTGGTGTTGATGTTGCCGTACTGGTCGATCTGCGCTCCGCCGATGAAGCCGACGTCGATCAGCCCGCGCTGTGCCAGCAGGAAGATGTCGGTGATCGGCGGCAGCATCAGCGCGCGGTGCGCCAGGCGCATCTCGTTGGTGGAGATCGGCAGCCGGCCCGGCACCACCTCGGCGCCGATCACCCCGCCCTCGACCACCATCGTGAGGTGCGGGGCGTGGGTCTTCTGGGCCAGCGCCACCGCCAGCAGCGGCAGGCCCACCCCGGCGAACACCGTCTGGTCGTCGCGCAGCTGGCGCGCGGCCATCACGCACAGCAGCTCGGAGTCGGTGTAGCTCACAGCGGCTCTCCCCCCACCAGCTCACGCGCGTACTGCTGCTGGCGGGCGAGCACGGTCGGGTCGAACCGCGCCAGGTACTCGGCGTGCGTCGCCGGGCCGTAGATGTACTCGTCCATGAACTCGCGCACGCCGTCGAGGCCCTTGGCCGCCAGCCGCGCGGCGTAGGCATCGTAGAAGCCGAAGTCGGTCTCGTATAGGCCGTAGCACTCGCCGGGGAACGCACCGAACGGCGCCTCGACCACCGCGTCGACCAGCAGCCCGGGGATCACCGTGCGCTCGGGATGCCGGCGCGTGTCCTCCTCGCTGATCAGCTCCTCGGCGGTGACCAGCACCGTGGTGGCCGCGGCAGCGATGTCGGGGTCCATGTGCACGTAGCCGTCGATCTGGCAGTTGCCCAGGGGATCGGCGCGGTGGACGTGCAGCAGCGCCACGTCGGGGAACAGCGCCGGCACCAGCGCGACGGTCTCGCCCGTGAAGGGGCAGGCCATCGTCTTCGCACCGCCCACGCCCAGGAGGTCGGAGCCGAGCATGGTGAGGGTGGGTAGAAACGGCACGCCCATGGCCCCGGCGCGGAAGCGCAGACCCAGGCCCAGATGGCTCCACTCCTCGAAGCGCACCTGCCCGCTCTCGACATAGTGGCGCAGCACGCGCGACAGCCCCCACGGCAGCCCGGGGCCCATCCAACTGGTGATGAGCGTGTGCGCGGCGCCGGCCACCAGGAACGGCTCTGGCTCGATGGCCATCAGGTTGCGCGCCAGGGTGAGGCCCGTGCGCCCCTGGCGCAGGATTTCGCGCAGCAGCAGCATGGGCGTGCGCGAGAAGCAGCAGCCGCCGATGGCGATCACGTCGCCGTCGCGCACCAGGCGCACCGCCTCGGCGGCATCTAGACGCTTGTCGCGCGCCCCTTTCGGCTTGGCGGCCCGGCGCCGGCGCGCCTCGATGAAATCGGCGGGGCGGATGCTCATCGGGCGGCCACGTCCGAGGGGGAATGGGGCACGTGGTCGTGCTCGTGGAGCAGGCAGGGGTCCTGCAGTGCTGCCGCCCAGGTGCGCGCCTGGTCGTCGATCGTCGGCGGGGCCGCGTCCACTTCCAGAAGGTCGGCCGGGTTGCGCACGATCATCTGCTCGATGTCCTGCTCCGGCACGCCCTTCTCGAACAGCGTCTGGGCGAAGATGCGCAGCGCCTCCGAGGGCAGCGGGTTGTGGCGCTGGCCAGTGTCGCTGACCAGCAGGCAGCGCGAGGCGCCGACCGTCTGGATGGCGTGCGCCACCTTCTCGGGCGAGGCGTACTGCCAGGCCGGCGAGACGGTGCAGTAGCCGAACTCCGGCATGCCGCCGAGCCGCACGATCTCCTCCAGCGTCGGGATGTCGAGGTTCGGCACCTTGAAGAACGGGTGGGTGACCACGATCTTCTCCACGCCCAGGTTGCGCGCGGCGCGCACCAGCGCCACGATCTCGCGCGGGGACAGGTGGCAGGTACCCAGGATGGCGTTGTGCTCGGCGACCAGCTTGAGCACCTCCTCGACCTCGGGCTTCAGGCGGTCCTCCTTGTCCAGGATCCAGATGCCTTCGCCGCCGCGGCCGCCCTTCTGCGCGTCGTAGCCGCCCGCGCCGCCGTGGACTTGCGCGTGGTAGCCGGCGTCGATAGTCGGCATCCAGACTTCCTTGCCGCCCAGGCGCAGCGCGGCCTCCACGGCGGCGGGGTTGATGTAGCCAACGTAGGAGTTGAGCACCACGCCGCCGTAGACGCGGATGCCGGGCACCATGCGCTGGACGAGGTAGGCGCGCGAGACAGTCGGCTCGTGGTGGCACTTCAGCAGCAGCGCCTTCATACCGGCGTCGCGCGCGGCGATGGCGATGTCGATGTCGTCGGCCAGCCGCGGGAACAGGTCTGGGAACGGGTGGCAGTGCAGGTCGACCGCGCCGGCCACGTCGATGAGCTTGCCGCCGTACTCGCGCTTCATCGCTCTGCTCCGGTCGTTAGGGTGGTGTGCCGACGGTCAGCGAATGACTTCCAGGTGGGCGCGGGCCAGGCGCTCGCGCTCGGCCGGGCTCAGGACGTGTGGCCGCTCGGGCGAGGCCAGTTCGGGCGCGGCGCCAGTGCACAGCTCGGTCGAGAGGTAGCGCAGGCCGTTGTCCCAGACGAACGTCACGATCGGCGACAGCTCCGGGTGGGCGCGCGCGAGCTTGAGCGCGGCGGCCACGCTGCAGCCGGAGGAGATGCCGCAGAAGATGCCCTCCTCGCGGGCCAGCCGGCGCGCCATGGCGATCGCCTCCTCCGAGCTGACCGTCACCACGCCGTCCATCAGCTCGAGGTCCAGCACCGCCGGGATGAAGCCGTCGCCGATGCCCTCGATGCGGTGCGTGCCCCAGTGGCCGCCCGCCAGGATGTCGCACTCAGCCGGCTCGACGGCGTACGCCTTGACCGCCGGGTTCTGCTCCTTGAGATAGCGCGCTACGCCAGAGATGGTACCGCCCGTGCCCTGCGGCGCCACCACCGCGGCCACGCGCCCGGCCGTCTGCTCCCAGATCTCCGGACCCGTGGTGGCGTAGTGGGCGGCCGGGTTATCGGGGTTCACGAACTGGCCGACCTCGAACAGCTCGCCTGGCCGCTCGGCCTTGAGCTGGGCCACCTTCTGCACCACGAGATCCACGTCGCTCTCGCCGCCAGGCGTGAGCACGAGCTCGGCGCCGTAGGCCCGGATGGTCTGTTGCCGCTCGCGGCTCATCCCCTCGGGCATCACGATGATGCAGCGGTAGCCGCGCGCGGCGGCGACCATGGCGGTGGCGATGCCGGTGTTACCGGTGGTGCCCTCGATGAGCGTCATGCCCGGCCGCAGGGCGCCGCGGCGCTCGGCCTCGGCCACGATGTGCGGCAGGATGCGGTCTTTGACGCTGCCGCTGGGGCCGTAGTACTCCAGCTTGGCCAGGACCTCGGCCGCGACGTCGCTCGCCACCCGCCGCAGGCGCACCAGGGGCGTCTGTCCGGCCGTGTCGAGAATGCTGTCCGCCACGCGCGCACGCTTGCTCCAGTCCACCATGCGGTCCAGCTCCCGCTAGCGCGGGTAGCTCCCGCGCGAGATGCCCAGAGTGTAGAGAGCCTGAGTCCTGGCCGCAAGCGCGCTGGCGCCCAAACCGCTCCAGCACGACGCCCAAGCCGAGGGGCGCCATCCTAGCGGAGGACGCCCTTGGTGGACGGCACCGCGTCGGCCACCCGCGGATCGACGCTGGTGGCCCAGTCGAGCGCCTTGGCCAGCGCCTTGAAGCAGGCTTCGACCTTGTGGTGGTCGTTCTCGCCGCGCAGCACGTGCACGTGCAGAGTGATGCGTGCCTCGATGGCCAGCGACTGGAAGAAGTGCGGCACTAGCTCGGTGGGCAGCTGGCCCAGCGCCGGGCCGCGCAGGGGAATGTCGAGCGTGGCCAGGCCGCGGCCGCTGAGATCGACGGCGACCAGGGCGAGCGCCTCGTCGAGCGGGACCGTGGCGTCGCCCATGCGCCGCACGCCACGCCGCTCGCCGATCGCGTCGGCCAGGGCGCGGCCCAGGGCGATCGCCACGTCCTCCACAGTGTGGTGCGCGTCTACGTGCAGGTCGCCCTCGGCTTGCACGTGCAGGTCGAACAGGCCGTGGCGGGCGAGCGCGTCGAGCATGTGGTCGAGATAGCCGATGCCGGTGTGCACGTCGGCCTGCCCGCTGCCGTCCAGCACCCACTCCACGGCCACGCGCGTCTCGCGCGTCTCGCGCCGGCACCGTCCCACTCGCTCGGCCATCGCCTGCTCCTCGCCTGGTGTCGAGGCTATTGTAGCGACCCGTGCGCCCCTGCCGCTGGCCGTGCGGCGCCGAGGCTCCGGGAGATGCCGCGAGCGACATTAACCGACCCTTCCCTTGCAGGACCCAGATGGGGTAGAGACAGGTGGGGAAGGTTCCGATAGTGTAAGGAGCAAGGCGGTCGACGTTGGGACTGCGGCCGCCGGAGAGAGCCGGGGGCACGAGGCACGGCCGGGGCCAGGGGCAGAGAGCGAAACATCGTTCGCATCTATTCCATCGGTTCTCCGCTCTCCGCTCCGAGCCACCGCGCCCGTGGTCCGGCGAGGACGACAGCGGCCGGCGTGCGGGGGCACGACCGGCTCGGGAAGGAGGAGAGGCACGATGTTGCAGCTCATGGCGTGGTTGGTCAGCCTCCAGGCGCACCTGGAGGAGCGCGAGCGCGGCCAGGGGATGGTGGAGTACGGCCTGATCATCGCCGCGGTGGCCATCGCCGTGCTGGTCGCCCTGTTCGCCCTGGGCCCCAAGATCGCGTCCATGTTCCAGAAGACCGCCGACAGCCTCAACGTCCAGTAGCTCTGCTATTCCGAAGTTGATAGGCCCCTGGTGAGAGCCAGGGGCCTATCTCTATGCTCGATGGACGGAGGCGCGAGAGGGTAGGGCGCGATGCAGCAAGCCGCGGCGCGCAGCACGCAGTTCGCTCGCCTAGTCGGCTGGACCAGCCGGCTGGCGGCCTGCCTGCTGGCCGCCTTAGTGGTCGGTGTGAGCGCGGCGCGCATCCAGGCGACGGTGCTCGCCGGGCTGGTCCGGGCCGACGACTTCACGCCCTACTGGAACGGCGCGCGCAGCGTCGTCGAGGGCCGCGACCTCTACGCGTGGACCCGCGAGGACCGCCCCCAGGAACTGACCGACTATATTTATCCCCCGCTGCTGGCGCTGCTGCTCGCCCCATGGGCTGCACATCTCGACTACAGGACCGCGCGTTGGGGCTGGCTGGCAGTGAACGTTGCGTGTCTGATGCTAGCAGTGGCGACTGTCTGGCGTGCGACGGGGCTAACGACGCAAGGGCGGCGTGGCCTCGTCCTGGCTGCCGGACTGGGGCTCGTGCCCTCCACGATGGCCGCCCTCGCCACCGGCCAGGTCAGCCTCGTGCTGCTGCTCGCGCTCAGCCTCAGCTACGCCGCGGCGCGCGCGGGGCGGCCCCGCACCGCGGGCGGGTGGGTCGCGGTCGCCGCGGGTCTCAAGAGCTTTCCGGGCCTACTGGCCGGCTATTTCCTGCTGCGCGGCGAATGGCGGGCGCTGGCTGGCTGTGTGCTAGGAGGCGCACTCGTGGCCGCGGCCGGCGCGCTCGCCCTAGGCCCCGATGTCTACGCGATCTATCTCACCGAGGTGGTGCCCCGGCAGAGCCGCTGGCTCGCCGGCCCGTTCAATGTATCGCTGACGGGCTTCTGGCAGCGACTGCTGGCGGAGCAGGCGTTCACGGTGCCGGTGGTGGCTGCCAACGAGCTGGCGCGCGCGCTCGCCCTGACCACTAGTGCCGCCGTGGTAGTCAGCACTGCCCACGCGGTCTGGCGCACTCGCGGCGAGCCTGTGCATGCTGGCCCCGCCTTTGGCAGCCTGGTGGTTGCGGCCCTGCTCGTCTCGCCCATCACGGGGTGGTACGCGGTACCCATCGCGCTGCTGCCCCTCGCCGTGGCCGCTGCGCGGGTCCAGGCCGACTGGCCGCGTGGCTTGCGCCCGCTGTTACTGGCCAGCCTGCTACTAAGCCTGCCGACGGATTTCTGCGACCTGGTCGGCGTGCAGCAGCGCTGCCTGGCCCTGGGACCAGAGCACTGGGGTGAGCTGCCGTGGCGGGTGGGATGGGGCATCGTGCTCAGCGCCGGCCCACTGGCCGGGCTGCTCCTCCTCTGGGGCCTGCTGCTCCGCCAGGCCCGCACCGATCGAGGTGGCCCGTGAGCCGGTCGCATGGCCCGCTCGCCACTCTATCGCGCGTCCGGCTGGGATGGAGCGTGGAGCGGCAGCACGCCAGGCCGACCGCGCCAGTGCAGGCCGTGGCGCGGTGGATCCCGTCGCTAGATACGGCCTGGCTGGCCGTGTGCGTCGCCTATCCCTTCGTGGTGCTCAACTGGGACTCGCTGGCGGCCGACGACGGCGACCTCTGGTGGACGCTCGCCCTGGGCCGCGCCGTGTGGACGACCGGTGGGCTGCCGCCCCATGACCCCTTGGCCTTCACCCCTACGGGGGAGCCGTTCCTGTACGCCCAGTGGTTGGCCGGGCTGCTCCTGTACGGCGCCTATCGGTGGGGAGGCTTCGAGCTGCTGCTGGTGCTACGGGCGGCACTGGTGGCGGCGACGTTCGCGCTGCTGTACCACGGCAGTCGCCGGGCCGGGGCGGCGCCGGCTGTGGCAGGCCTCTGTACCCTGCTGGCACTGCCGCTGGTGAACGTCGGGCTGGCGCTGCGGCCGCAGCTCTTCGCGCTGGTGCCGTTCGTGCTGTACCTCGAGGCCACGCGGCACCCGGAAGCGGGCGGGCGGTGGCGCCGGCTGCTGCCGCTGGCGATGGTGTTCTGGGCCAACGTGCACGGCTCGTTCCTGCTGGGCCTGGCGCTGGTCGCTCTGGCCCTGGTGGCGCGCGTGGGCGAGGCGGGCCGGCGCGAGGGACCCAGGGCCGTACTGCGGGATGTCGCGACACGGCGCCTGACGCTGCTGCTGGCGCTGAGCACCGTGGCGCCGCTGGCCACCCCCTACGGGCTGGGCCTGGTGCACTACCTCCGGATGTACCTCCTGACCAACCCGAGCCACGTGGGCCTCGGCGGGCTGCTCACCGAGTGGGTACCGACCAGCCTCGCCACGCCGGGCGGCCCGGCGTTCTTCCTGTCGCTGGCGGCACTCGCCGCCGCGCTGTATTCCAGTCGCCAGCGCCTGACTGCGGCCGAGCTCCTGCGGCTGGGGGTATTCGCGGTGCTGGGGCTGCGCTGGATCCGGGGCGTGGTCTGGTGGGGGCTGGTGCTGCCGGCGCCGCTGGCCGGCGCGCTCCAGAGCTGGTGGACCGGGCGTCCGGTCGGGGCGGCACCGCGCGGCCGCCCGCTGCTGAACGCCTTGGTGGTGGGCGCCGCGGTGACCGCCAGCGTGGCCAGCCTGCCGTGGTGGCGCCCCAGCTACCCACTGCCGACTCCGCCACTGCTGACGCCGTCGCCCCTGGTGGCGGCGGCCGACTGGCTGGTCGAGCAACCGGCCCCCGTGCGGCCGTTCCACTACCTGGCGTGGGGACCGTATCTCGCCTGGCGGCTGGAGCGGCCGGTGTTCGCCGACGGCCGCTACGAGGCGCACCCGCGAGAGGTGTTCGCGGACTACCTGGCGGTGAGCGTGGCCGCCCCGGGCTGGGAGGAGCGGCTGCACACGTACGGCGTGGACGGGTTGGTGCTGAGCCGAGCGGCGCAAGCGCCGCTGGTGCGGGCCGTCGAGGCCGCGCCCGGCTGGCAGGCAGTGTACGCCGACAGGGACCTCGTCGTCTACCGCCGTACGGCCCAGCCCTGACCCCCGCGCGGGTAGAGCTCCTCACCGCCCGTCAGGGCGCCGAGCCCTCCGGCAGGATGCCAGCCGCAGGCCGATACTCGCTCACAAGCCATGGCCTCATCGCACGCCTGCAGGGCGCCAAACGGCGGTCGCGCTGATCCAGCCCCTGAACGTCGCGCGGGCCGCTACTCGGGCGACAGGTCGCGCAAGGCGGCGACGAGGCGGTCGGTGTGCTCCGGCGTGCCTACCGTGATGCGCAGGCCCTGCACGATCCGCTCCGGCGCCGCGAAGTGGCGCACCGAGATCCCCCGCTGCACGAGCCGCGCCCGCAGCCGCGCCGCGCTGCCACGCGTCACCTCGACGTACAGGAAGTTGCCCGCCGACGGGTACACGCGCAGGTAGTCGATCTGGTGCAGCAGGCTCGCCAACCGCTCGCGCTCGCGCTTGACGCGCTCGACGGTGTTCTGCAGGTAGGCCAGGTCATCGAGCGCCGCCTGTACCGCCAGCATGGCCGGCACGGTCAGGTTGAAGGGGCTCTTGATCTTCCAGAAGTGTGCCAGGACGTGCTCCTGGGCCACGATAGCGCCGGCGCGCACGCCCGCGAGCGCAGCCCACTTGCTGAAGCTGCGCAGCACCACCAGGTTGTCGTAGCGGAGCACGTCGCGCACCAGCGAGTCGGGGGCGAACTCGGCGTAGGCCTCGTCGACTACCACGATCCGGCCGCTCTCCAGCAGCCGCAAGATCGCCTCGCGCGGCGTGAAGGTGCCCGTGGGATTGTTCGGGTTGGCCACGAAGATGATCTTCGTGCGGTCGCTCACCGCCCGCAGCCCCGCCTCGGGGTCGAGCGCGAACGCGTCGTCGCGCGGCAGGCACACCATGCGCGCGCCCATCAGCCCCGAGTAGATGGGGTACATGGCGAAGCTGGGGGTGAAGTCGATCACCTCGTCGCCCGAGTCGAGGTACACCAGCGTCAGCAGGTGGATCAGCTCGTCCGAGCCGTTGCCCAGCAGCACATTGGCCGCCGGCACGCCGAGATAGCGCGCCACTGCGGCGCGCGTTTCCGTTTGCTCGGGGTCGGGATAGATATGGTACGAGCCCTGGGCGGCCAACGCCCGCGCCACCGCTGGCGACGAACCGTAGACGTTCTCGTTGGCGTCCAGCTTGATGATCTCGGCCGGGGTCAGGCCGGACGCGGCGCACAGCTCGGCCATCGTCTCCGCCGGCACGTACGGCGAGATGCGCGCAACGGCCGGGCGCACCAGGTGATCGAGCGTCGCGCGGGGCTCCACACTCATGCGCCGTGCTCCTGATTTGCAGCGTGCCGCGGTGCGGGGGACGCGACCGCGCTCTCCCGCAGGATAGCACAGGCGCCGGCCGCCCGCGGCGGGCTCAGAGCGGCTGGCGGCCGGCGAAGCCGGCGTCGACCTCGTGCCACCAGGCGATGGTGGGCTCGCCCAGCCGCCAGCACAGGTACACCACGCGTCCCTCGCGCCAGGAGGGGAAATCGACCAGGCCGGTCTCGATATCCTTCAGCTCGACCCCGAGCGCGGTAACCGCCTGGACGCCCTGATTCAGCGCCGCCAGGTCCGCCTCGATCGCCGCCTGGCGCTCGGCAAACTCCTCGCCGCCGCGGGCGTGGCCATTGACCCGCACACGCGTGCGGTAGCGCTCTTGCTGCTCCAGCTCCTTGGCCAGCAGCGCGCGCCGCCGCTCCCGCAGCTCCGTGAGCAGGGCGGTGAGGCGCGGGAGCAGCGCGGTGGCCTCTTCGACCGTGAAGTAGCGCTGACGCATCGCCTCTCCCCCTTGCCCCAGATTATAGGCGACCGCGGGCTACACGCGGCCCAGCTCATCGATGGCCGCCTGCACGAAGCGGTCATCGACCATCGTCTCCAGGGTCGGCACGCTACCGATGTAGCCGCGCTCCTGGGCCCAACGGGCCTGGGCCAGGATGTCCTCGGTGATGATCTCGCCATTCACCGCCAGGGTTGTGAAGCTCATGCGGGCCAGCAGCGCGTGGTCCTTCACGGTGGTCTGGTCGGCGAGAATCTGGAACAGCTCGTCGCGCTGCGCGCCGCCCTCGGCGAGCGCTTGCGTGTACCAGCGCGCGCCCTTGATGTAGGCAACCATCCAGCGGCGAGCCACATCGGCCTGCTGCGTGCGGAACGCCGGCCCGTACAGCAGGTAGGTGAGCTGGAAGCGCGGCGTCCACGCCGAGGCGAGCCGCCACTTGACGCCGAGCCCGCGGTCGACGGCCACGGTCGCGGGCGGCTCGGTGAGCTGCGCGACGTCGATCGAGCCGTTCTCCAGCGCGGTGACCTGGTCGGAGAACGGGATCTCGACCACGTTGGCGTCGCCGCTGGTCAGCCCGCCGGCCCGCAGGGCGCCGTCGAGCTGGTACTCGTTGCTGCCCCCCTTGGAGGGGATGGCGATGGTCAGCCCCTTGAGGTCGGCCCAGTCGCGCACACGACCGGCGTCCCAGAGCTCTTTGCGCACCACGTACCACAGCGAGCCGCGGTCGCCGTCCGCGATGGCCTGCGACTGCGGCCCCACGATCCGGACGTCCACACCGCGCTCGATAGCGTTGAAGAACGAGGCGCCGATCGCCCCGGCGCCCACATCGACCTGGTTGGTCCCGAGCGCTGGAATCGCACGCACGATCGAGTCGAAGCGTTGGTGCTCGATCTCGATGCCTTCCTGCTGGAAGTAGCCTTTGGCCTCTGCCACGTAGATTCCCGCCTCGGAGATCGAGCCGGCGAGCGCCACGCGGACTTTGTGCATGGCCTGCGCACGGCCGCCCGTCGTCGGGCTGGGGGCGCCAGTAGGGGGCGTCGGGGCCACAGCGGGGGC
>JADGHJ010000137.1 GCA_019686175.1 Chloroflexota bacterium
GCCGCTGGCGTCTCGGGCAGCTCGTCCTGCTCGTGGGCCACGTACAGCAGCGTACGCGCAGGGTTGGTCCACAGCCCGTGGGCCTCACGGCCATGGGTGAAGAAGGTGCGCACCACACGGCGCTGGCCGGGCGGCGCGTCGCGGTCGATGATGGCGATCTGGCTCGAGGCGACGCCGCCCGGGCCATTGTCGTCCACGCGCGCCAGGCTCACGTACACGGCGCGGCCGCGCGCGTTCTCCACGAACTCGATATGGTTGGGGCGCGCCAGCTCGCCGAGCGGCACCGTGTCGAGCACGGGATGCGGGTCGGCCACCGCCAGCGCCGACACCGCGTCGGCCAGCTTGGGCGACAGCCACAGCTCGCCGCCATCGGGCGACAGCTTCAAGAAGGGCGTGAAGCCGGCGGGGTCCTGCGCGCGGATGTCCAGCGTGACTTTCCGTTCGGGCCGCGAGTAGCCCGTGGCGTCGGGGTTGACCAGGAAGACGTCCACGCGCGGAAGCTTCTGGCTGATGACGAAGGCGAGCGCGCCGTCGGCCGAGAACCACACCTGGGCCGGGCCCTCGAGCGTGGGCACCCACTGGCGCACCGCCTGTACCGGCTCGCCAGCGCTCGCCTGCGTGGCGGCGGCCGTGTCGAGGATGGCGATGCGATTCTCGCCGCGCACCGCTACCCAGATCTCCCGCCCGTTGCGAGTGAACGTCGGCTCGTGCGGCTCGCGGCCGACCAGGATCCCGCTGCTCAACTGCTCAGCGTTGGTGGTGGGCCCGGCCTGCGGGTTCGGTCGGTTGCCCACCACGGCTTTGGCCAGCGGATCCACCAGGTACACGTTGCTGGAGCCCCGGCCGGTGAGCGCGAGGAGACGCGAGTCGGGCGACATGACCCCGCCGTGGAGGGCGATGGCGCCGTGGTAGAGTGGCTTGTTGATCATCGCCGCGTGCGTGGGCACGACCCCGCCAGTGACAAACCGGAACGGCGGGCGCGGGTCCTCATCGAAGCTCGTGAAATTGATCGCGGTCTCGACGGTGTTCGAGCGGGGATCGATGACGGAGAGCGTGTTCGAGTCTTCGTTGCAGACGAATACGCGGTCGTCCGGCTCGATGTCGGCCTGCGCACGGGCTGGGCGAGCCGCCCCAAGAGGGAACGGCACTGCCAGCGCCGCGGCGCCCACCGCAGTGGCCTTCAACAGAGCGCGCCGCGAGATCTCCATCGCCGTACCTCCATGTCCTGGCGTGCCGCCAGCGCGGGCAGCGCCGCGCAGCCGGGCGCGAGCAGCCCGCCTCGCGCCCGTCTAGAGGATACGGACAGGGTTACGGCATCATCAGGCACCGGCGGCTGCTTTGGCCGCCTGGTGCTGGGCATAGGCCCGGTCGCACTTCGCGGCGAAGTAGAAGTCGCTCTCGGTCAATCCGTCGATCTTGTGCGTCCACACATCGACCCGCACGCTGCCCCAACGGACGAGCAAGTCGGGATGGTGGCCCTGCTCCTCGGCGATGGCGCCCACCGCGTTGGCGAAGGCGAGGGCCTCCGCGAAGTTCTTGAAGCGGTAGGTGCGTGTGAGGCGCTTGTGGTCGACCACCTCCCAGGCTGGGTCGAGCTGGGCGTGCAGCGGCGCGATCTGCTCGGGCGTCAGTGGCGGCACGCCGCCCTTGCACGGGACACATTGCTGGTCGGCGAGATTCGCGCTCATCGCCTGCCTCCTCGGCTCGCTTCTGCGGTCCGTTTACGGGAATGGTACCGCGCGCTGGGACGCCGGTCGCAACGAGCCCGCGGCCCAGCAGGCACGATCGCCGAGGCGCGCTCAGCGCCTGCTGGTTGACGGCGAGGAGGCGGTAGCGCCGCGAGCTCAGCTTCGCCGCGCCAGCGCCCGAGGGCGTTGACGCGAATTTGCCGACGTCGCTATAGTCTGCCGATCCCCCCGATCCCTGATGAGGGGTAGAAAGCTGCCATGCGCGAGCCGCCCGGGGACAGACCACCAGCCGGGCCGCGCTACCTGCGCGTGTACGCCGCGCTGCGCGAGCGACTGCGCACAGGCGTGTACCAGCCCGGTCAGCGGCTGCCGAATCAGCTCCAGCTCGCGCGCGAATTCGGCGTCTCGTTCATGACGCTGCGGCGCGCCATCGAGCTATTGGAGCGCGACGGCCACCTGGTGAGCCGCCACGGCATCGGCACATTTGCCGGCTGGCAGGCCGGGGTTGTGCGCCCGGTGCTGGTGGTGGACGAGCACGCCGCGGCCCGCGCCGCGCTGCGGGCGGTCCTAGAGGCCGAGGGCGAGGCCGTCGTCGAGGCCGCCACGGCGACCGCGGCGCTGGAGGTAGCCGGGCAGGTAGCAGTGGCCCGCGCGTTCGTCGATGCCCGGGCCGCCCAAACCGATGGGGTCGCGCTGCTCCCGCGGCTGCGCGCGCTCGCGCCAGACGTCGCTATCGTGCTGCTGTGGAGTCGGGCCGAGGAGCTTGCTGCGCTGGACGACCGAGACATCTGGCCCGCGATCGTGCTGCGCAAGCCCTGGCAGAGCGCCCAGGTGCGCGCGGCGCTGCGCCTGGGCGGGCGCACAGGTGCCGTGGACTAGCTTCGGCTCGACGCCGCGGAGCCGTTCGGTCCTCTGGGTCGGCCGCAGCAGACACGGCGCGCTCTCCCCCAGCTCGGGGCGGGCCAGCAGTGCTAGCGTCGCCGCTACACTTGAGCGACCGGGCTTGGGGCAAGTGTGAGCGCCGGGCCCGCGGTCTCTTGCCCGCGGGGGACGGTATCATCCGGTAGATGTGCGTGAAGGGGCGGCCCATGAGCCAGCAGCCCGGTCGCAACGCCCCCTGCCCGTGCGGGAGTGGGCGCAAGTACAAGCAGTGTTGCCTCGCGGCCGATGAGGCGCGCGCCCGCGCTGAGCGGGCGGCCCCGCTGCCAGAACCGGTCGCCTTCGCCCCCTCCTCCACCGACGGGGCCGACGAGTCGGTGATGGCCGCCGCGCCCGACAATGGTGCGGAGACTCCCGACCTCTGGGATCGCTTCCAGGCGGCCGAGTACGAGGAGCAGATCGCGCTGTTCCGCCGGGCGCTGCGCGCGGGCGAGCTGGACAGCGAGCTGGCCTTCGAGATGCTCGGGCAGATCGCCGCGGAGGCCGCCGCGCGCCAGGAGCCCGAGCAGGTGGCGGCGCTGGTCCGCGAGTACGCCACCACCGCCCCGGAGCTGTACGCGCCCGACGCGGGCTACTACGCAGGCTGGCTGCTCGACGCCGCCCTCGCCAGCGGCCGCCTGGACGAGATCCCCGCGATCCTCGAGCCGTTCGCCCGCGATCCCGTGGAATGGGCGGACGAGCTGTTCCGGATCGCCGACCAGCTCATGTACCACGGGGTGACCGCGCCACTGGTCCGGACGCTGGAGGCGGGCTGGCCGCGCGTGCAGGCCAGCGGGCAGGAGGCGCTCACCGCGCAGTACGGCGAGCTGCTCGGGCAGTTGCGCCTGCTCGCGTATCTCGCAGAGCATCCGGGGGCGCGGCCCGACGACCCCGCGCTCTGGGAAGTCGTCTCCCCGTACCTCGAGGCGGATCCCGCCACCTTCCGCGAGAACCTCGCCGCGCTGCTCGGCACGCGGGGTCGGGCCTGGCAGCCCCGCGACTTCGAGTCGGCGCCCCGCACGGAGCCCCGCGAGCGGCGGCTGTGGCTGCTTGGATGGGAGTGGCTGGGCGACGTCTGGCGGCACCACGGCGTGGCACCCAGCCGCGCGTTGCTGGCCACGGAGACGCTGCTCGACTACCAGACCGATCAAGCGAGCCGTGGCAAGCCGAAGAACGCCGCCGCGCTGCTCGTCCCCGCGCCACGGCGGCTCGACCGCTTTCTGGGCCGCTACCTCACCGAGCTGACCTGGCAGCCGTACCGCGCGGGGGCGCTGCTCGGCTTACTGCCCCTGTATCTCGACTTCCTGGTACGCCGCCGGCTCGTCGCGGCGTCTGCGGCCCCGCGCGCCCGCGCGGAACTGGCGTCCGTCGCCAGCGATCTCCTCCGCGTGCTGGAGCACGAGCACGTCGATCCCGCGCTGATCCGCGACATCGCCGCAGCCTGGTTCCCCGAGGCCTCGCAGCAACCACCTGGGGATTGACAGGCAGCCGCGCGCGGCATACACTCCCGCCATCCCGGGGGGCGTATCATGGCTGCCTGGCTGGGGCTTGCGCTGCCTGCCGCGGCCAGGTAGTGCAGGGGGAAGAGCCATGGCGATCGTCAGTCGGCGAGAGCTGTTGAGGGCCGCGGGCGTCACCGCCGCCGGCCTACCCCTGGCCGGGTGGCGCGACGTGCCACTTGGTCCCACCGCGCGCCAGGCGTGGGCGGCGTCGCTGCCGCGGTTCCAGCCAGGCGATGTCCCAGACGCGGTGCTGCTGAACGCGCGCATCCACACCTTCGACACAGAGAACCGGACGGTCGAGGCGCTGGCGATCAAGAATGGCCGGGTCCTCGCCCTCGGCGACACCGCCACGATCCGCGCGCTCGCTGGCCCCGACACGGTGCAGTACGACCTCGCCGGGCTCACGGTAGTACCGGGCTTCTACGACTCGCACAACCACCTGCGCGCGACCGGCCTCAATTTCTTCGCGGTGGATCTCTCCGGCGCGCGCTCGGTAGCCGACGTCCTGGCCGCCATCGCCGCGCGCGCCGCGATCACCCCGGCGGGCGAGTGGATCGTCGCCAGCAGCCGCTGGCACGAGGGTGGCCTCGCCGAGCGGCGCTTCCCGACCCGCGCCGAGCTGGACCGCGTGGCGCCGGACCACCCCGTGTACATCCCGCGCGGTGGCCACAACGTGGTCACCAACAGCCTCGGCTTCGCACGGGCGGGCATTGACGAGAGCACCCCGAACCCGCCCGGGGGCACCTACGTCCGCGATCCGAGCACGGGCGAGCTAACCGGCCATATCATCGGGCGGCCCGCGTTCGGGCGGTTGGCGCGGTTGCTGCCGCAGCCGACCCGCGAGCAGGAGCGCGAGGCGCTACGGGCGGCCATCCGCGCCTACCACGCGGCGGGCATCACCAGCGTGATCGAGCCGGGCCTGGAGCCGGCGGAGTTCGCCGCCTTCCAGGGGCTCTGGGCCAGCGGCGAGCTCACGGTGCGCACTACCGCCATGCTCCGCGTGTTCCCCGGCACCACCGACGCCGAGCTGGCCCGCGCGTTGGAGACCATCCGGGGGCTGGCGTTCGCCACGGGCTTCGGTGACCAGTGGCTGCGGCTCGGGGGGATCAAGTTCACCGCCGACGGGGGCGTGGAGACGAGCTATCTGCGCGAGCCGTTCGCCCACGCCGACGATCCGGAGGAGCCGCGCGGCAAGCCGCACGCCTCGCTGGAGAACATGGTCGCGGTCTGCCAGCTCGCCAGCGAGCTAGGCTGGCAGATGGGCGTGCATTGCGTCGGCGACGCCGGCATCGACTTGGTGCTCGATGCGTTCGAGGCGGTCCACGCGCACAGCCCGCTCCAGGGCAAGCGCTGGACGCTGATCCACATGATGCTGGCGCGCCCCGAGCACTTCGTGCGCGCCCGCGCCATGGACCTCGTGATCACCGCTCAGCAGCCGCTCACCTACGCACTGAGCGCGGGCTGGGTGAAGTACTGGGGCCGCGAGCGCGCGGCGAACAACGAGCCGCTGCGCGCCTATCTCGAGAGCGGTCTGGCGGTCGGCAACGGCACCGACTCGCCGGTGACCCCCTACGATCCGCTGCTGAACCTGTGGAGCTGTGCCACTCGCGAGACGCAGTTCGAGGGCGTGCTGGGACCTGAATGGGCGATCCCGCTGGCAGATGCGCTCCGCTGGTACACGCGCGGCAGCGCCTACACGGCGTTCGAGGAGCAGTACAAGGGCTCGCTGGCCGTCGGCAGGCTAGCGGATCTGGCGGCCCTGACGGTCGATCCTCTGGCCGCAGCGCCAGAGGAAGTGCGCGACGCGCAGGTGCTGCTCACCATGGTCGGCGGGCGCGTCGTCCACGACGGGCGCCTGGGCAGCGTCTCGCCCCCACAGCGACCGGCCCGCGGCTTCGCGGTCCCAGAGGGGTGCCACTGCGCGGAGGCGCCCGGCTGAGCCACGCCCACCGACCGATGCTGCTTACGGCCGGTCGCGCCAGGCAGGGATCCCGGCGAGTCGGCCGAACGGGTGCGCGCAGCGGGAGCAATACCAGGCGGGTACGTTCGGGCCGATCACGCAGCCGCCGAGCCGCACCTTGCCCTGGTTTGCCCCTTCGATCATCTCTGGGCTAGGGTAGCCCTACGCGATGGGCACGATTGCATCGGCCGCACCACAGCACGGGCAGGGTGGATCGGGTCCTTGTTCCGAAGCGGGCATGGCTTATCCGCCCTCGCCGCCCTGCAGGCGGGCGCGCCCGTCGAGCGCGGCGAGGATGCGCTCCGGCGTCAGCGGGAGGTCGCGTACGCGCACGCCGCAGGCGCGGTACAGGGCGTTGCCGAGCGCGGCCGCCACGCCGATGGAACCCACCTCGCCGACCCCGAATGCGCCGTACGGCGCGTCGGCCCGCGGCTGCTCGACGAGGATCGGCTCCACGCGCGGCGCGTCCAGCATGCTCGGCACGCGGTAGTCGAGCAGGCTCGGGTTCACCACGCGGCCGCTGTCGAACAGCAGCTCCTCTTGCAAGGCGAAGCCGAGGTGCTGCACCACCGCGCCCTCGATCTGGCCGCGCACGTTGTCCGGGTGGATGGCCCGGCCACAGTCGTGGACCGACACCACGCGCAGCACGCGGAGCTGGCCGGTCTGCGGGTCCACCTCGACTTCCACGGCCTGCGCCCCCCACTTGTGGTACGGCGTGGGCTTGGGGCTCTGCCCGGTCTCGGGGTCGAGCGGCACCAGGTCGGTGTCGCTGTGGCTGCCCCGGCCCAGCACGCCCCCAAACCGGCGCTGCGCTGCGAAGGCGACCTGCGCGAGCGGCACCTGTCGCGCCGGGGCCCCGCGGACCTGCGCCCGGCCAGCCGCGAATGCGATATCGGCCGGGCTGGCCTCCAGTAGCTCAGCGGCTACCTGGGCGAGCTGCTGGCGCGCGTCGGCGGCCGCCGCCAGTACCGCGCTGCCCATGTGGTAGGTTAGCCGGTCGGAGATGGCGCCGATGTCGAACGGCGTCACGTCGGTGTCGGCCTGCGACACATCGACATCCTCGACGCGCACCCCCAGCGTCTCCGCCGCGATCTGTGCGAGGATCGTGCTGTTGCCCGTGCCCAGGTCCACCGCGCTGGTGAGCACGTTCACGCGCCCGTCCTCGTTCACCTTCACGAACGCCGACGACCACACCAAGGGGTTGGTGACCTTGCTGACCAGCGCCAGGCCCTTGCCGCGGTAGGGCGGCAGCGGCGCGTGCCAGTCGATCGCCGCGGCCGCGCGCTCCAGGCAGGTGTGCAGGGACACGTCACGCAGGATCTGGCCGGTCGAGGAGGCGTCACCGTCGCGGTAGGCGTTGCGGCGCCGGAACTCCAGCGGGTCCATGCCGATGGTGTAGGCCAGAGTATCAGTGTGCGACTCGTGGGCCCAGGCGGTCTGCGGCCAGCCCATGCCGCGCATGGCCCCAGCGGGGACCTTGTTGGTGTACACGGCCAGGGAGTCGACGTGCAGGTTGGGGACGGCGTACGGGCCGGCGGCGCCGATGGCCGCCTGCCAGCACACGCTCTCGCCCGCGTAGCTGTAGGCGCCGGTGTCGAACACGACCCGCACCTGACGCGCCACCAGGCGGCCGTCGCGCATCACGCCGCTCTTGATGGTGATGCGCGTGGGATGCCGGATCGTAGTGGCGGCGAACTCCTCGGCGCGCCGCAGCACCACGCGTACCGGACGGCCGGTCTTGCGCGCCAGCAGGGCGGCTGGCCCTTCGGCGTGGGGGTGGATCTTGCTGCCGAACCCGCCTCCGATGTCGGTGGCGATCACGCGCACGCGGCTGGGCGGCAGGCCGAAGGCCAGCGCCAGATCGCCGCGCAGCAGGTACGGCGACTGCGTGCTGGTCCACACCGTCAGCTTGCCGTCGGCGCTCCACTCGGCCACGGCGGCGTGCGGCTCGATCGGCACGTGCTGCTGGGCGTGCGAGGTGTAGGTCTCCTCGACCACGTAGTCCGCGGCGGCGAACGCGGCCTCCACGTCGCCACGCCGCACCTTGACATGCGAGAGGATGTTCGTGCCTGGCACAGGATGGCAGTCGCGGTAGTCGCAGGCGTAGCTATCGGGTCCGCCGCTCAGCGGGCCGCCCAGGCGGGGGTGCAGCAGCGGGGCACCGGGCTGCAGCGCCTCCTCCGGGTCGAACACGGCCGGCAGCTCCTCGTACTCGACCTCGATCAGCGCGAGCGCCTCCTCGGCGGTCTCCTCGTCCTCGGCCGCCACGGCCGCGACAGCCTCGCCGATGTAGCGCACGCGGTCCTGGGCCATGAGCGGGGTGTCCTTCATGCGGGAGCCATACAGGCCGGGTGCCTCGGCGCCGGTGGCCACGGCCACCACCCCGGGCAGCGCGAGGGCGGCGCGCGCGTCGATGCGCACGATGCGCGCGTGGGGCAGCGGGCTGCGCAGCACTTTGCCATGCAGCAAGCGCGCAGGATGCAGGTCGGCGGCGTACAGGGCGCGGCCGGTCGCCTTGCGCAGGGCGTCGAGGCGCCGCGGGGAGCGGCCGATCACCTGGAAGCCAGTGCCATCCATCGGCATACCTCGCCAGTGAGACGCGTCCTGGGCCCACTGTAGCATGCGTCAGCACCCGCGTGCTCCTCGAGCCGTGGCTGCGCTATGATGCCCGCGCCGGCCGCTCATCGCGCCAGCGGCCGCACTACTCGTCGGAGCAAGAGCACATGGCCAGCACGCCTCTCGCCGATCCCGCCCTGCTACGCGACTTGGTGATCGCCAACCGGATCCTGGCCCGCGAGGGGGTGCTCGACGCCTTTGGGCACGTGAGCGTGCGCCATCCTGAGCGCCCCGACCAGTACATCATCTCCCGCTCCTGCGGGCCGGAGCTGGTCACCGAGGACGATCTCCAGTGCTTCACGCTCACCGGCGAGCAGGTGGCGGGCAACCCTCAGCCGCCGTACGCCGAGCGAGCGATCCACGGCGCCATCTACGAGGCCCGGCCCGAGGTCCAGGCCATCTGCCACAACCACTCGCCCTCCACCATCCCTTACGGGGTGACGGGCGTGCCGCTGCGACCGATCTACCATATGGCGGCGCTGCTGGGCACCGAGGTCCCCATCTGGGACATCGCCGACGACTTCGGCGACACCGACCTCCTGGTCAAGACGATGGAGCAGGGCCGTTCCCTGGCCCGCACGCTCGGCCCGCGGCGGGTAGCCCTGATGCGGGGCCACGGCAGCGTGGTGGCGGGCCGGACGCTGCGCGAGGTGGTGATCTGCTGCGTGTATATGGAGCAGAACGCCCGGCTGCAGGCCCAGGCGCTGGCGCTGGGCGAAGTGCGCTACCTGAGCCCGGGCGAGATCGCGCGCATGAGCGAAGCGCTGACCGCGCCGCTGTCCTCGGAGCGGGCCTGGAGCACCTGGCGCCGCCGCGCCGGCTTCGCCGACTGAGCCACGAGGGAGGAGCGGAGCGTTGCGCCCGTTCGACTACGCCGAGCCGACTACTCTCGCCGAGGCCTGCGCCCTGCTGGCGGCCCGCGAGGCCGCGCGCCCGTTGGCCGGCGGCGTGGCCCTGATCCTCTTGCTCCGGCAGCGGCTGCTGGCGCCGGGCCTGGTGGTCAACCTGAAGCACATTCCGGGCCTTGCCGAGGTCGTCTGGGACGATCGCCGCGGCCTGCAGCTCGGGGCACTGGTCCGGCACCGCACCGTGGAGCTGGACCCCCTGGTGCGCGCCCACTGCCCGGTGCTCGCCGAGATGGCGCGCCACATCGGCTCGGTGCAGATGCGCCACCGGGGCACCCTGGGCGGCAACCTGTGCCACGCGGACCCCGCGCAGGACCCGCCGACCGTCCTCACCGCCCTCGACGCCACCGTGACGCTGGTGGACGCCCAGGGCGAGCGCACCCTGCCCGTGGCGGAGTTTGTCGTCGGCTACTACGAGACGGCGCTGCGGCCGGGCGAGCTCCTGCGCGCCGTGCACGTGCCGCCACTGCCGCCGCGCGCCGGCGCGGCGTACGCGCGCTGGTCGCCGCGCGGGGCTACCGACATGCCACTCCTTGGCGTGGCGGCCGTGCTGGCCCTGGACCGCGACGGCGTGTGCACCGACGCCCGCCTGGCGGTGGGTAACTGCGCGGAGCGCCCGCTGCGCCTGACGGCGGTCGAGACCGCACTGCGCGGGGAGCGCCTGGACGCCGCTCGGCTGGAGCGGATCAGCGCGCTAATCCCCGACCACCTCGATCCGCCCTCGGACATCCGCGGCTCTGGCGAGTACCGGCGCCGCATGGCGCGGGTGTTCGGGGCGCGCGCGCTGCACGCCGCACTGCTGCGAGCGCGGGCCGCGGCTAACGGGGCCGGCACGAGCTAGCGGCGCCTCCGAGAGCAGGGAGGAGTGATGGAACAGCAGATCGTCCTCACGGTCAACGGCCGCGAGCAGGTCGTACGTGTGCCGCTCACGCGCAGCCTGCTCGATCTGCTGCGCGAGGACCTGGGACTCACCGGCACCAAGAAGGGATGTGAGACTGGCGACTGTGGCGCCTGCACGGTCCACCTCGACGGCGAGCCCGTGAACGCCTGCCTGGTGTTCGCCTTCGATGTGCAGGGCCGGCGGGTGACGACAGTCGAGGGGCTGCCCGGCTTGGTCCCGGGTGGCGAGGCGCCCGCTGGGCCGGCGGAGGGGCTGCATCCGCTGCAGACCGCGTTCATCGCCGCCGGCGCGATCCAATGCGGCTACTGCACGTCGGGCATGTTGATGGCCGCCGCCGCGCTGCTCGCGGAGAATCCGCAGCCGACGGAGGCCGAGGTGCGCGAGTACCTGAGCGGAAATCTTTGCCGCTGCACAGGCTACGCGCGGATCGTCGACGCCGTACAGGCCGCTGCACGGACCCTCCTGTCGCGCTAGGCCTCGCTCCGGCCCGCTGCGCCCCAGGACGCTCCGGCCGACATATTCCACGCGCAAAACGGTGCAGCACAGCGGGCCCAGCCTATACACTAGACATAGTCAGTCTCGGACTGGATAGGCCCGCTCCCTCCAACTCGCTGGCTGGGGTCTAGCCCCCCTCTGGGACTCCGAGCGCAAGTGGAGAGGCTCGCTCCGCAGTGAGCGGCTGGAAACGCTAGCTTGCCCCCGCGGGCGGGAAAGCTGCTTGGAGGCGCCCAATGTCCCGTCGCTCATACTTCTTCTGCCTGTTGCTACTCCTCGTCGCGACTGTTGGAAACAGCCTGACTGCTCCCAGCGTTGGTGCCGAGCCACTGGCGCAGCGGGGCAGCCGGGGCGGTCCCGCCGTCCAGCCAACCCCGGCGCCCAACCAGTCGCCCTGGGGCCCGGGTGCGAACGATGCCGGCGCTGTCCCCGGTCGCCAGGTCCATAACAATCCGTTGCCGACCAGCCCGGGAGCCGCGGGCGGCCAACCGCAGTGGGCTCCTCCCCAGGGTGGAGAGGCCCCCCAAGGCCCGCCCGTCGTTCCGCCGCGCGGTCGCCGCGCTCCCCAGCCCGCGCCGCCGAATAACGCCTCGTCGTCGCCCGCGCCGGGCGGACCAATGCTCACGCCGCCTCAGCCGGTGCAGCCGCCGCAGAGCCCA
>JADGHJ010000003.1 GCA_019686175.1 Chloroflexota bacterium
CGAGCGCCGCCGCCACGGCCCCGCCCACCCCGGCCACGAAATAGCCCACGGGCAGCACGAACAGCCCCGCTGGACCCGGCGAGAGGCGGCCGATGGCGAGCGCCATGGCGAAGTCGTCGTCGGTGAGCAACCCGCGCTGGCGGCCTAGCTCGTCTTGCAGCAGCGGCAGCGGAGCCGTGCCGCCGAACGACAGCAAGGTGACCTTGAGGCAGATCAGGAACAGCGTCCAGAAGTCCACGCCTCACTCCGCGTCCGGCCGGCGCTCGGGCCAGTGCTCGACGGGCACGACGCCCGGGGCCAGCACCCGGTACAGTAGCACGCCCGCCGCCCCCGAGCCGAGCACCACCAGCGCGGAGGAGAGCCCGACGAGCGCCAGCAGGACGAAGGCGCCGAGCGCCAGTGCCAGGCAGATCCCGCGGGCCACTCCACGCTCGGCCTCCACCTCCGCCCGCATCAGTTGACAGCCGATGGCGATGGTCATGCCAGCGGTGGCAGGCAGCAGGCCGTCGATTGCCGCGCTGCCGAGCGGGTTGGCGCGCACGCTCAGGAAGCCGATCGTGAGCGCGACGGTGAGCGCGCTGGCCGGCACCAGCAACCCGAGCAGAGCGACCAGCGCGCCCGGCACCCGACGGAGCAGATAGCCCACCACGACGGCCTGGGCCAGCAGGTGCACCCCCGGGTAGGATCGGCTCAGGGCCAGCGAGAAGGCGAACTGCTGCGCGGTGAGCCAGTGGCGGCGACGCACCAACTCCTGCTCCATCAACAGTAGGGTCGTGGCGCCCGCGCCGAACGACAGCAGACCGATCTTGCCGAAGACCGCTCCCAACACGGTGAGGCGGGGGGCTATGCCTGGGGCAGCGTGCGCCTCCGCCACTTCGGCCGGGCTAGTAGGTGTCGAGCGCATGCGGTCTGCTTTCGCGCTGCCCGGCTGGGGTGATCTGCACGAACTCCGCGCTCTCGACCAGCTCGGTTAGATTGTGGGCGCCAAGATAGCTCATACACGAGCGCAGCCCGCCGACCAGCTCGAACAGCACGTCGCTCACCTGGCCGCGGTAGGGCACGATCGTCTCCACGCCCTCGGGCACGCGGGCATCGAAGCTCGCCTCGTCGATGCCCAGCCCCAGCCGCCGGTAGCGGTCGATCGTCGCGCCCTCGGAGGCCATACCGCGATACACCTTGTACCGCTGGCCGTCGCGCAGGACCGTCTCGCCGGGGCTCTCGTCGGTGCCGGCGAGCAGGCTCCCTACCATCACCGCCGCAGCGCCGGCCGCGAGCGCCTTGGCCATGTCGCCCGGGGTGCGGATCCCGCCATCCGCGATGATCGGCACGCGATACGGGCGCGCCGCGCGGACGCAGTTGAGGACCGCGGTCAACTGGGGCACGCCCACCCCTGTCACGATGCGCGTGGTGCA
The DNA here is from genome assembly GCA_019686175.1 of Chloroflexota bacterium. Classification (GTDB taxonomy): domain Bacteria; phylum Chloroflexota; class UBA6077; order UBA6077; family JAJPHF01; genus JADGHJ01. Next base: position 1,413 of record JADGHJ010000003.1, read on the forward strand.
GGCGGCGCCGGGGCCCACGCCGACCTTCACCGCGTCGGCGCCGGCCTCGATCAGGTCCACCGTGCCCTGCGCGGTGGCCACATTACCCGCCACCAGGTCTACGTCGGGGAACCGGCGCTTGATCTCCCGCACGGCGCGCAGCGCCTGCTCGCTGTGGCCGTGGGCGATGTCCACCACGAGCACATCCACCCCGGCCGCTACTAGTGCCTCCGCGCGCTCCAGGTAATCACCCACCACTCCGACGGCCGCGCCCACGCGCAGGCGCCCCGCACCATCGCGCGTGGCGCGCGGGTGCTGGTACACGCGCACCAGGTCGCGCGCCGTGATCAGCCCGCGGAGCCGGCCTTGCTCGTCGACCAACGGCAGCTTCTCGATGCGGTGCTCGTGCAGCAGGCGCTTGGCTTGCTCGTAGCTCGTCCCGACCGGGGCGGTAATCAGCTGGTCGCCGCGCGTCATGACCTCACGCACCGGCTTGTCGGGTGCGTCCTCGAACAGCAGGTCGCGCAAGGTGAGAATGCCCACCAGCCGGTGGTCGGGCTCCACCACCAGCACGCTCGTGGCACCAGAGCGGGCCATCAGCGCCCAGGCGTCACGCAGCGGCCGGTGGGGGCCGAGTGTTTGGACGTCCTGCATGAGATCGTGCTGGGGGCACTTCACGCGGCCGATCTCAGCCACTTGCTGCGGGATCGACATGAACCGATGGATGACCCCGAGGCCGCCCTCGAGCGCCATCGCCTCGGCCATCCGCCACTCGGTCACGGTGTCCATATTGGCGCTCAGGATCGGGATGGCCAGCGCCAGTCGCGGAGTCAAGCGGGTGGAGGTGTCCACATCGCGGCGCGACGCGATGTCGGAGCGTCGGGGCACGAGCAGCACGTCGTCATACGTGAGGGCAAGCTGCATCCTGGCCTCGCCGCCGGCGTGGAGTGGGTTGCAGGCACACACCAGCCGGGATTATAGCAGCCGCGGGGTGCTCCCTCGGGCACCCCGCGGCCGAGCCACCCGTGGCGGACATCTAGCTTGTGGACTCGGCGGCGGGCTGCACGGCCTCGCCGGGCACCCAACCCGCTTGCTCGCCCGCGCGCACCGCTAGCCAACCGTCCCGCTCCTCGCCCAGCATCTCGACCGCCGTCCCCGTCGCCAAGTAGGCGAGGGGAGCCGCATCGACCGCGGGCGCCACGCGCAGCTCGACGTCGGCCTCCAGGACCCGCCGGACCGGTGATGTCACGGGGCTACCAGCGGCAGGCACGCTCGGCGCCTCACCAGGAAGACCCCCGTCCGGCGTGGGAAGCAACTCGACCACCACCGGGTCGAGCGGCACGCGGCGGAGAGGAGTCGCCTCGCTCACCAGGCGAGGCTCGGGCGCCGGCGGGGCGTCCGCGTTGCTGGGCCGTGCCACGCCCGCCAGCGTGACGACGCCGCCGGTCACCGCGAGCGCGCCGGCCAGTACCAAGCCGCGCCAGCCGGGCTCGCGCAGGCGTGGGGGGGCTGGCACACGAAACGTTCGGGCACAGAAGCTGATCGACGACTGCATTCGCACCTCCGTGCCCCCAGTATAGAAACGCCTCCGGCGCCGCAAAGCCGCCTGGCACTCGCAAAGCGATCACAGCCGCGAGCGGCACGCCGGGGGCGCGGGCGTAACGTTTTGCGCGCCCGCCCGTTGAATAAATAAAGGGAGAGGACGACGCGCGGGCCGCTCGCTGGAGCCAGGCCGCGGTGGGCAGCGAGCGCGGGGTAAGGCAACGGGACGATGCGACGGCGCAGGCTCGCCTGGGCATGCAGTTGGCTGTTGGGGAGCACCCTGCTGGCGCTGCTGGGAGTGGCCCATCCCAGCCACGCTCAACCCGTCACGGTGATCGCCGAGCAGTGGCTGCAGGGGTACAACAGCAACGGCTTCTTGAGCGCCTCGCTGGACCCCGCGCGGCGCTATGGTCTGCAGGTGCTCCCGATCGGCGAGAGCGCCTCCTTCCGCGGCACCTACTCGCAGAACTGGTTCCTCCGCGATGGCAGTCGCCGCGCGGGCAGTAGCGACGGGACGCTGCACGGCCGGGCACCGTGGGAGCAAGAGCTGCCGCTGCCCGCTCCCGGGCTCGCCCAGTGGACCTTCGCCGCCGGGTTCTGGAACGAGGGCAACGGGACCCTGTTAGTCCGCCTGATCGACCTCGGCCCACGCTGATCGCCAGCGCCCCCTCGCGGCGAGCGTGTTACAGTTCCCTTACAAGGCCGGACAGGCCGACGGCCAGGGGAGAATGGACATGACTTGCCAGGGCTGCGGCAGCCCCATGCACCCCCAACCATCGACCGAGATCGCCACCGACGAGGGCGTCAGCAAGTGGAAGTGCCCGCGCTGCGGGAGCTGGTGCTTCGCCGAAGATGACGAGGTGATCATGGGCGCCTGGCTGCTCGAGGGGACGGAGTGGCCGCGCTAACGCGCCGCCGGCCGGCGGCACCACTCCGTCCGGCGTGTGCTATGATGTGATAAGAACGCAATACCAGCGAAGCTGCGCCGTGGTTCCGGTGCCGCGCGAGCTGATGCCTCGCGGCGCCTGCCACGCGCGGTTTTCTCTGCGCTGGTTGGCGGCCCCAATCAGCTCGGAAGCCAGCCCGGGTGGAAGGATCGACTATGGCTGACTCCCTGGCGCACCACGAGTCGGCCCAGGAGCTGGAAGACTTGGTACAGCTCGCGCGGGAGCAGGGCGAACTCACCTGGAAGCAGATCGCGCAGTTCGCCGCGAGTGCCAACCTCGAGATGGACCAAGCCCGCAAGCTGCTGGCAGACCGTGGCGTGAAGATGCCGGAAGACGAGCTGGACGACGCGGACGACGCGGAAGAATTGGACGACGAGGGCCCGGAGCCGGCCCCTCTCCATTGGGATTTCGACGACGATTTGCGCGAGCCGGCCGTGCTGGCCGACGAGGCGCTCGTCGACCCGGAGCACGTGCGCGATAGTGCCGAGGTCGACTACGTTCCCTCGGAAGCGCCCGCCGCCATCTACCTGCGCGACATCAGCCGCGTGCGCCTGCTTACGGCCGAAGAGGAAGTCTCGCTCGCCAAAGATATCGAGCAGGGCAACCTGGCTGGCGAGCGCATGAAGCAGCTCGGCGAGGGCTGCGAAGAAGAGCGCGAGCGGCTACACGCGCTGTACCGCAAGGGGCAGGAGTCGCGCCGCCGCCTCACCGAAGCCAACCTGCGCCTAGTGGTCTCGGTCGCTCGCAAGTACATGGGGCGCGGGCTCCCCTTGCTCGACCTCATCCAAGAGGGCAACATCGGCTTACAGCGCGCGGTCGAGAAGTACGACTACCGCAAGGGCTACCGCTTCAGCACCTACGCCTACTGGTGGATTCGTCAAGCAGTCACGCGCGCCATTGCCGACCAAGCGCGCACGATCCGGGTGCCGGTGCACATGATCGAACTGATCGGCGATGTGTACCGGGTGAGCCGCGACCTGCAGCAGGAGTTGGGCCGGGAGCCCGAGGCCGAGGAGATCGCCCAGGAAATGGGCACCTCGGCCGACAAAGTGCGGCAGATCATCCGGGCGGCACGCCAGCCCATCTCGTTAGAGACGCCCGTGGGCGAGGAGGAGGAGAGCACACTGGCCGACTTCATCGCCGACCGGGCGGCGCGCGCGCCGGCAGAGGCGGCGGCTCAGGAGCTGCTCAAGGAGCACGTCGAGGACGCCCTCCAGCAACTGAGCGAGCGCGAGCGGGCGGTGCTGAAGATGCGCTTTGGGCTGATCGACGGCCGCGACCGCACGCTCGGCGAGATCGGTGAGGAGCTGGGCGTGTCGCGGGAACGTGTGCGGCAGATCGAGGCCGAGGCGCTGGCCAAGCTGCGCCAGCCGAAGCTGCGCCAGAAGCTGCGCGAGTACCTGGAGTAGGCCGCGGTCGCGATGGGCCGGGCGGGCCCAGTATAATTCCCCGCAGTTCACAGAGCATGTGCGTGTCGTGAGGGGCCGTGGCCTGCCGGCCGCGGCCCTTGGCCGGCCCCAAGGAGAGAGAGCAGGATGCTGCGAATTCGTCTGCGCCGGACGGGCGCGAAGAAGAAGCCAAGCTACCGCGTGGTCGTGGCCGACGCGCGCGCGCCCCGCGACGGCCGTTTCCTGGACATCCTCGGCTACTACAACCCGCTGACCGATCCCTCCACTGTAGTGGTCGACCGCGAGAAGGCGACCCAGTGGTTGGCCCGCGGCGCCCAGCCGACCGAGCGGGTCACCCGCCTGTTCGTGCGCGAGGGGATCCTACCCGAGACCGCGCTGCCGCCGCGGGTGCGCGAGGCGATCGCTGCGGCCCGCGCCGGGCGCCCGGCGGGAGCGGCGGAGGCCAGCGAGAGCTGAGCGCCCGGGGCACGCACGCCGGCGGTCGCGCGCTACAATCTCCTTAGCGCACCGGCACCGCGAGCCGGGTGACCGTTGGGGGGAGTGACGACGCGTGAAGGAGCTAGTCGAGTACGTAGCACGGGGCGTGGTCGAGCATCCCGAGCGGGTGACCGTGACCGAGATCCCGCACCGCCCGGGCTTGATCTACGAGATCGAGGTCGCGCCAGAGGACACGGGCAAGATCATCGGGCGCCAAGGCCGGATGATCAACGCCCTGCGGATGCTGGTCAAGGCCGCCGCCACCCGCCAGGGGGTGCGGGTCAACGTGGAGGTCGTCTGAACGACGCCGAGCCCCCGCGCCACCCGGAGGCAGTCCGTCCCGCGTCCAGCCGACTCGAGGATTTCATGGTGATCGCCCGCGTGCTCGGTCCGCACGGGGTGCGCGGCGAATTGAAGTGCGCGGTGATCACCGACATGCCCCAGCGCTTTGCCACCACACGCACGGTCTACCTCGGGCCTGCGCACCAGCCATTCCGCGTCCAGCGCGCCCGCGTGCAGGGCCACCGGGTCTTGCTCCAGCTAGAAGGCATCACCACGCGCGACCAGGCCGAGCGCTGGCGCAACGCGCTGGTCGAAGTACCACGTGCCGAGCGTGCGGCACTGCCCAAGGACACATACTACTGGCAGGACGTGATCGGCCTGAGTGTCGTGACCGAGGAGGGCGAGCGGCTGGGCGCCGTTCGCGAGATCCTCCGCACGGGCGCCAACGACGTGTACGTCGTCGGTACCGACACGGGCGAGCTGCTCCTGCCAGCCATCAAGGATGTCATCCGGCGCATCGACCTGGAGCGCGGCGAGATGGTCGTGCACCTCCTGGAAGGGATGCGGTAGCGGCAATGCGGCGCGTGCGCCTGTACCAAACCGATGCCATCGTGCTCCGTCGCCACAACCTCGGTGAGGCCGACCGCATCCTCACACTGTATACCCCTGGGCACGGCAAGCTGCGGGCGATCGCCAAGGGTGTGCGGCGCCCCAACAGCCGGCTCGCGGGCCATGTCGAGCTGTTCAGCCTAACCCATTTCCAGCTCGCGGTCGGTCGCGAGCTGGACGTGGTGACCCAGGCCGAGACCCGCGAGCCGTTCCGCCAGGTGCGCGCCGAGCTGGAGCGCACCTCCGAGGCGTACTACGCCCTTGATCTGGTGGACCGGCTGACCCCGGAGCGGCTGGAGAACCGGGGCGTGTACGAGCTACTGTGCGCGCTGCTGCGCGGGCTCGACGCGCCGCGCGCGCCCCAACTCGCCCGGAGCTGGTTCGCGGTCCATGTACTGGGCGCTCTCGGCTACCGGCCGCAGCTCACACAGTGCGTGGCCTGCCAGGCGCCGATCGAACCCGGCGCGAACTATTTCTCGCACCTGTCCGGCGGGGTGCTCTGCCCGCGCTGCGGGCCCACCGAGCCGTCCGCCCGTCCCATCCCGGTCGATGTGCTCAAGGTGCTGCGCTACCTGCAGCGCACGACCGATCTGGGGCACGTGCGCCTGGTGGTCGCCCCGGCGCTGCAAGGCGCGGTCGAGGCGGTGTTGCGCGCGTACATCGAACTGCTGGTCGAGCGCCAGCTACCGACCGAGGCCTTCCTCGACCGCCTGCGCCGCGATGCGCGCCTCCAGCCGGCGGCGCCCGCAGACCCGGTACTCGCTGGAGGCGCCCGATGAGCCAGCCGGCCGAGCGCCGTGCCCTCTACCTCCGCTGGCGCCCTGGGCGCTTCGCGGAGGTGCTGGGGCAGGAGCACGTCACCCGCACGCTGCGCAACGCCGTGGCCACGGACCAGGTCGCACACGCCTACCTGCTGTGCGGGCCGCGCGGCACCGGAAAGACGAGCATCGCCCGCATCCTGTTCAAGGCGCTGAACTGCGCGCAGCCGCTGGACGGCGACGCCTGCGGCGCGTGTGCGGCCTGCGAAGACGTGGCCGCTGGACGCGCGATCGACCTGGTGGAGATCGACGCCGCCTCCAACCGCGGCATCGACCACATCCGGGACCTGCGCGAGCGGGTGTGGATCGCGCCCTCCACGGCCCGCCGCAAGATGTACATCCTCGACGAGGCACACCAGCTCTCGGCCCCTGCCTGGGACGCGTTCCTGAAGACGCTGGAGGAGCCGCCACCGCACGTGGTGTTCGTGCTGGCCACCACGGAGGTGCACAAGGTGCCCGCGACGATCCTGTCGCGCTGCCAGCGCTTCGACCTGGGACGCATCGCGTTGGCCGACCTGGTGCGACACCTCGAGACGGTGCTAGCCGCGGAGGGCGTGGCCGCCGAGCCCGGTGTCCTGGCGCGGGTGGCGCGCCTCGCCCATGGCGGCGTGCGCGACGCGCTCTCGACGCTGGACCAGTTGATCGCCTTCGGCGGCAGCCGCCTCACTTTGGCTGCGGCGCGCACGGTGCTGGGGCTCACGCCCGAGGACGCCCTGCGGGAGGCGACCGACGCGCTACAGCGGCAGGACGCGCGGGCGGCACTGGACCTGGTCGGTGCCTTGGTGCGCGATGGCGCAGACCTCCGACAGTTCCTTGACGATCTCGTCGCGCATCTGCGCGCGCTGCTGCTAGCCCGGCTGGGCGCCAGCGACGTCCTGGCCTTCGACTACAGCACCGAAGAGCAGGCAGTACTCCAGCAGCAGGCGGCAAGCTGGGAGCCCGCGCGCCTCGTGGCGCTCATCCGGCGCCTGAGCGCCGTGGACCCCAAGGGCCGCGACGCCGGCCAGCTCCAAGTGCACCTGGAGCTGGCACTGCTCGATGCGGCGCTGGGGCCAGGGGCCGCACCGGGCTTACCGCCAGTGGCAGCGGCCGCGCCCGAGCCCGTGCCGGTGATCGCCGCGGCCGCTGGGGAAACGCCCAGCGAGGCGTTAGTGCCGATGATGGGAGCCGGCAACGGCGCGGCCGCGCCAGCACCGGTCACGCCCCAGTCGCCCGAAGCGACGCACGCGTCGTCCAGTGCTCCAACCGAGGCGAGCAGCGTGGCGCTGGCGATCTTGCGGCACCGGTGGACGGAGATCAAGGAGGTCGTGGCGCTCCAGTTTCCCATGGCGGGGATCTCGCTCGAAGCGGCGACCGTCGAGCGGCTGGACGGCGACGAGGTCGTGCTGGCGTTCACCAGTGAGTTCCACCAGCATACAGTAGAATCTGATCAAGCATGCCGCGCGGCTATCGAGCAGATGCTGTCCGAGCAACTGGGCCAGCGCCTCCGCGTGCGCTGTGAGCAAGCGCCCGCCCAACAGGCGCGGTTCGAAGGCGAGGACTGGTTCACTAGCCAGGCCATCCGGCTGTTCCGGGCGCGCGGTGTGGAGCGCGTGGAGCGCGCGCCGGTTGAACGAGAGGAGCGCTAGCGATGCAGGGCGGCCAGCAGGCCAAGATGCTGCGCGAGATGCAGAACCGCCTGATGAAGATCCAGCAGGAGCTGGGCGAGGCGACCGTCGAAGCAACCGCTGGTGGCGGCGCCGTGCGTGTGGTAATGACCGGCCAGCAGCGGTGTACGGCCGTGGAGATCGCCCCGGAGGCGGTGGACCCCGAGGATGTGGAACTGCTGCAAGAGATGCTGGTCGCGGCATTCAACGAGGCGCTGACCAAGTCACAGGAGCTGGCGGCACAGCGGCTCGGCGCGCTCACGGGCGGGATGAAGATCCCGGGGCTGTTCTAGGAACTGGCCAGAGGCGATGGGACGGCGATGCACGTGACGGTGGAGCCGGTGGCCCGGCTCATTGAGGAGTTCGCGAAGCTACCCGGGATCGGGCCGAAGACGGCACAGCGGCTCACCTTCTATTTGCTGCGCATGCCGCCCGAGACGGCGCGCGCACTGGGCGAGGCGATCCTGGCGATGCGCGAGGCGGTGACGTTCTGCGCCGAGTGCTGGAACATCACCGACACGAGCCCGTGCGCGATCTGCCGCGGGGAGAACCGTGACCGTAGCGTGATCTGCGTGGTGGAGGAGCCGCTGGATATCCTGGCGCTGGAGCGCACGCGGGGCTATAAAGGCCTCTACCACGTGCTGCACGGGGCGATCCGGCCGCTCGACGACATCATGCCCGAGGACCTGAAGATCGCGGAGTTGATCCGGCGCATCGAGCGGGGCGGCGTGCGGGAAGTGATCCTGGCGACGAACCCGAACGTGGAGGGCGACGCGACCGCGGCCTACCTGCGCAAGCTGCTGGGGCCGCTGGGTGTGCGCGTGACGCGCATCGCGCGGGGGCTGCCAGTGGGGGGCGACCTGGAGTACGCCGACGAGGTGACTCTGGCGCAGGCCCTGGAGGGGCGGCGCGCGATGGAGTAGGCTCGATGGCCGTTGCCGCCCCGCGGCAGCAGGGCGTATAATCTCCACACTATTGGCTCCTGTATGGGGGGCACTGAATGATCGACGGTCAGTTCGACGATGAGACGCGCGACCCCACGCAGGAGGCCGAGCAGGGCTTGGAGAGCTGGCTGGACAGCCACGCCACCAGCTATGCCAACCTGCGCCGCGGTGACGTCGTCGACGGCGTCGTGGTCCATGTCGATCGCGACGAGGTGCTGGTCGACATCGGCGCCAAGTCCGAGGCGATCGTGCCGGCCCGCGAGGTGGGCGCACCAGGCGACGACCCCACGCGCCTGCTGAAAGTGGGCGACCAGGTGGTCGCGTATGTCCTCCAGCCCGAGGATCCCGAGGGCCACGTCATCCTCTCGCTCACGAAGGCGCAGGCCGAGCGCGGCTGGCGGGTGCTCCAGAAGATCTTCGAGGACGGCGAGACGATCGAGGCCGAGGTGATCGATCACAACAAGGGCGGCCTGATCGTCAACGTCCATGGCGTCCGTGGCTTCGTGCCTCTGTCGCAGATCGTGGACCTCAAGCGCACCGGCGCGCCGGACGAGTCGATCGAGAGCCGGCTGGCGGGCATGCACGGCCGCCGGCTGCTGCTCAAGGTGATCGAGATGAACCGCCGGCGCAACCGGCTGATCCTGTCCGAGCGGGCCGCGGTGCAAGAGCGCCGGCAGCGCGAGAAAGACCGCCTGCTGGTCGAGTTGCAAGAAGGCGACATCCGGACGGGGCGAGTGACCAGCCTGTGCGACTTCGGCGCCTTCGTGGACCTTGGCGGGGCCGACGGCCTCATCCATCTGAGCGAGCTGAGCTGGGGGCAGGTGACGCACCCCAGCCAAGTGTTGAAGGTGGGCGACGAGGTCGAGGTCTACGTCGTGGGCGTCGACCGCGAGAAGAAGAAGATTGCCCTGAGCCTGAAGCGGCTGCAAGCCGAGCCGTGGACGCGCGTGGCGGAGCGGTACCACATCGGCCAGGTGGTCAAGGGGCGGATCACCAAGCTGGCGCCGTTCGGCGCGTTCGCGGAGATCGACGAGGGCGTCGAGGGGCTCATCCACATCTCGGAGCTATCCGACGAGCGGATCACACATCCGCGCAGCGTGATCAAAGAGGGCGATGAAGTCCTGCTGCGCATCATCCGGATCGATGCGCAGCGACACCGGCTGGGGCTGAGCCTGCGCCAGGCCCAGGAGGAGGGGCAGGAGAGCTTCCCAGCGGTGTACAGCACGCAGGGGCCGTCGGGCACCACGCTCGGCGACGTCGCCGGGCTGCGGTCCTTGCCCGAAACGAGCGAGACGACGGAGGCGGGGGCGATGGAAGGTGCGGAGCGGCCGCCAATGGCCGGCGCGGGCGCGCCCGCGCCGGCGGAAGACGCGGGGCCCAATCCCTCCCACCGCGCCTCAGTGCAGGCCTAAGCGGCCTGCTGTTCGCCCCCTTAGCCGTCGTGCGGAAAACCGCCGGCGGCTCGGTATAATGTGCATACCGGTTCGTGAGCCGAAACTGCGGAGAGTCCCATGCCAGATCGATTCGACAAATTCACCGAGCGCGCTCGCAAGGTGCTGCAACTGGCCCAGGAAGAGGCGCAGCGCTTCAACCACAACTACATCGGCACGGAGCACTTGCTCCTGGGGCTCGTCCGCGAAGGCGAGGGCGTGGCCGCCAAGGTGCTGGCCAACCTGGGCGTGGACCTCAACAAGGTCCGCAGCGCCGTCGAGTTCATCATCGGTCGCGGGGACCGCACGGTCACCGGCGACATCGGGCTCACGCCGCGGGCGAAGAAGGTGATCGAGCTCTCGGTGGACGAGGCGCGCCGTCTCAACCACCACTACATCGGCACGGAGCACTTGCTCCTCGGGCTCGTCCGCGAGGGCGAGGGCATCGCCGCCGGCGTGCTCGAATCGCTCGGCGTGAGCCTGGACAAGGTCCGCAACCAGGTCATCTATGTGCTGAACCAGTCGGCGGCGTACTCACAGCAGGAGTCGCGGCACTCCACCAAGACGCCGGTCATCGACCAGCTCGGCATGGACCTGACGGCGGCCGCCCGGGCCAACAAGCTCGACCCGGTGATCGGGCGCGAGCGCGAGATCGAGCGCGTCATCCAGATCCTCTCGCGCCGCACCAAGAACAACCCGGCGCTCATCGGCGAGCCCGGGGTGGGCAAGACGGCGATCGTCGAGGGGCTCGCCCAGCGCATCGCCGCTGGCGACGTGCCCGAGACGCTCATGGGCAAGCGCCTGCTCACGCTCGACATCGGCTCGCTGGTCGCGGGCACCAAGTACCGCGGCGAGTTCGAGGAGCGCCTGAAGAAGATCATCGAAGAGGTCAAGAACAGCGGCAACTGCGTGCTGTTCATCGACGAGCTGCACACGCTGGTCGGCGCGGGCGCGGCCGAGGGCGCCGTGGATGCGGCGAACATCCTCAAGCCCAGCCTAGCGCGCGGCGAGCTGCAGACCATCGGCGCCACCACGCTCGACGAGTACCGCAAGTACATCGAGCGCGACGCCGCGCTGGAGCGCCGCTTCCAGCCGGTGCTGGTCGAGGAGCCGTCGGTCGAGGAAACGATCGAGATCCTGCGCGGCATCAAGGAGCGCTACGAGCAGCACCACCGCCTGGAGATCTCCGACGAGGCGATCAAGGCGGCTGCCGAGCTCGCCAGCCGCTACGTGCCCGACCGCTTCCTGCCCGACAAGGCGATCGACCTGATCGATGAGGCGGCGTCGCGCGTGCGCATGCAGCGCGCCTCCACCCCGCCGTCGCTCAAGGACGCCATGCGCGGCCTGGAGTCGGTGCAGTCGGAGAAGGAGGCGGCGATCTCGGCCCAGCAGTACGAGCTGGCCGCCGAGCTGCGCGATCGCGAGGCCAAGCTGCGCTCGCGCATCGAGAAGCTGGAGAGCGGCTGGCAGTCGCAGCAGGGCGCCGAGAAGCCGGTGGTCACCGCCGAGGACATCGCCCACGTGGTGTCGATGTGGACGGGTATCCCCGTCATGCGCATCGCGCAGGAGGAGTCGCAGCGGCTCCTGCAGATGGAGGACGCCCTGCGCAGCCGCGTGATCGGCCAGGAGGAAGCGATCTCGGTGATCGCCCGAGCCGTGCGCCGCGCCCGCGCCGGGCTCAAGGACCCGCGCCGGCCGATCGGCTCGTTCATCTTCCTCGGCCCCACGGGCGTGGGCAAGACCGAGCTGGCCCGCGCGCTGGCCGAGTTCATGTTCGGCAGCGAGGAGACACTGATCCGCATCGACATGTCGGAGTTCATGGAGCGCCACTCGGTGGCTCGCCTGGTCGGCGCGCCGCCCGGCTACGTGGGCTTCGACGAGGGCGGCCAGCTCACCGAGGCCGTGCGCCGCAAGAGCTACTCGGTGATCCTGCTCGATGAGATCGAGAAGGCGCACCCCGAGGTGTTCAACATCCTGTTGCAGATCCTCGACGACGGCCGTCTGACCGACGCCAAGGGCCGCCGCGTGGACTTCCGCAACACGATCGTGATCATGACCTCGAACGTCGGCGCGGAGCTGATCCGCCGCCAGGGTGCGCTCGGTTTCAACGTCCCGCGCGACGAGGCGAAGACGGAGGAGGAGCAGTACCAGCGGATGAAGGAGAAGGTGCTTGGCGAGATGAAGAATCTCTTCAAGCCCGAGTTCCTGAACCGCATCGACGCCACCATCGTCTTCCGCTCGCTCAACCGCGACGACGTGCGCCAGATCGTCGACCTGATGCTCAACCGCGTCCGCGGCGAGCTGACCGAGCAGCAGATCAAGCTCGAGGTCACGCTGGCGGCCAAGGACCTGCTCCTGGAGAAGGGCTTCGACCCGGTGTACGGCGCGCGCCCGATGCGCCGCGCTATCCAGAACCTCGTCGAGGACCCGCTGGCCGAGATGCTGCTCCAAGGCAAGATCAAGTCGGGCGATACGGTCAAGATCGATCGGGTCGGCGACGAGCTGACCATGACGCCCGTCACCGAGGAGCAGGCGCTCGTCGAGACCGCCTGACCGACGCAGGACTGCACCTGTGTGCGAGGGGCTCCGGATGCGCCGGAGCCCCTCGTTTCTCATCGCTCCGCCCGCCCGCCGCTTCCCGCGGCGCGGTCGCGGTGACTAGAACGGACGACGACCGTGCCCACCAAGTCCCGCATCGTCTACATCTGCCAGCAGTGCGGCGCGCGGGCGCCCAAGTGGCAGGGCCGCTGCCCCGACTGCGGCGAGTGGAACACCTACGTCGAGACGCAAGAGTCGCCCGCCGCTCGGCGCCTCGGTCCCGTGCTGGACGGAGTCGAGCCGCGCCGGGTCCGTGAGATACCCGTCAGCGACCTGCGGCGCCTCGCCGTGCCGCTGCCCGAGGTGAGCCGCGTGCTGGGCGGCGGCATCGTGCCCGGCTCGTTGGTGCTGGTCGGCGGCGATCCAGGAGTCGGCAAGAGCACGCTGCTCATGCAGCTGTCGGAGGCGCTCGCGGCCAGCGGCCAGCGGGTCCTGTACGTCTCGGGCGAGGAGTCGCTCGGCCAGATCGGCCTGCGAGCGCGGCGCCTGGGCCATCAGGCCGAGCAGCTCTACTACCTGTGCGAGACGGACCTGGCACGCATCGCCGACGCGGCTACGCGCCTGGAAGCGGCTCTGTTGGTCGTGGACTCCATCCAGAGCGTGTACGACCCCGAACTGCCGTCGGCGCCGGGCAGTGTCGGCCAGCTCCGCGAGTGCACGCTCAAGCTGATGCGGCTGGCCAAGACGACGGGCATCGCCGTCCTCCTCATCGGCCATGTGACCAAGGAAGGCGTCATCGCCGGCCCGAAGGTGCTGGAGCATATGGTCGACTGCGTGCTGTACCTCGAGGGGGAGCGCCTCCAGGCCTACCGGCTCCTGCGCGGGGTGAAGAACCGCTTCGGCTCGACCCACGAGGTGGGCGTGTTCGAGATGCGCGGCGAGGGGCTCGTCGAGATCAGCAACCCCTCGCAAGCGTTCCTGGCCGAGCGCGTGGAGGGCGCGAGCGGCTCGGCGGTGGCGGTTACGCTGGAGGGCACGCGACCGATGCTGCTGGAGGTGCAGGCGCTGGTCTCACGCAGTGCGCTGGCCGTGCCCCGCCGCACCAGCAACGGCATCGACGCCAACCGCCTGCTGCTGGTGGCCGCGGTGCTGGCCAAGCGGCTCAATGTGGCCCTGTACGATCAGGACATCTACCTCAACGTCGTCGGCGGCCTGCGCGTCGAGGAGCCGGCGGCCGATTTGGCCACCGCGCTCGCCATCCTGTCCAGCTACCAGGACGTGCCGCTGGACCCGCAGCTGGTAGCAATCGGCGAGGTGGGCCTGTCTGGGGAGATTCGGGGCGTGGCCCAGCTCGAGCGGCGGCTGCGCGAGGCGGCACAGCTCGGCTTCACGCGGGCCCTCGTGCCGCGCACGGCCGGCAGCGCCCCGCCGCACGATTTGGGGATCGAGGTGCTCACCGCGCGCACGCTGCAGGAGGCCGCGCTGGTGCTGGGCGCGCGGCCAGATTCCAGCGCCCGACGGCGGGCGGCGCACGCCGCGGAGACGTGAGCCGGGGCGGGCTAGCGATAGGGTCCCAGTTGCTGGGTCGCCCAATCGGCGAAGCTCATATCCACCACCTGGCGGTAATCGACCGCCTGCTGCTGCTTGCCCACGCGGAGGTAATACTCCTGGTCCATCTCCAGCGATTCGAGGTTCACGCGGCCATCGGGCGCGATGCCGGGCATCGCCATGATGTCGTACACCGCGGGGTCCTTGACCGGCGTGTTGCGGACTAGGATGTCGACCACTTCGCGGCGTTTCGCCGGGTCGTTCTTGGCGAAGGCGTCGTTGTAGTCGCGCGCGGCTTTCAGGTAGGCGAGCATGAAGCGGCGCCCGACCTCCGGGCGTTGCTCCGCGAACTCGCGGCCGTAGAACACCACCGCGATCTGCTGGTTGGGATAGAACTCGTCCACACGGCGGAACAGATGCGCGATGCCCTGCTCGACCGAGAAGGCCACGAACGGCTCGATGGGGAACGCGAGGTCCACGCTCCCGTTGGCCAAGGCGCCCGGCTGGTCGCCGAACGGCAGCGGCACCAGCTCGATGTCGGCAATGGTCATCCCGGCCTCCCGCAGCAAGCGGTCCATGGCCGACTCCAACGTGTTGCCGGCGATGCTGTTGATGCCCAGGCGCTTGCCGCGCATGTCGGCCACCGTGCGGAGCGCCCCACTGTCCCACAGTTCCTTGCGGATCAGGACGCCCGCGTAGCCGAAGCCGGGCGGCGCACTCCCCTTGTCGGCGACGATCTTGAGTGGGATGCCACGTGCAATGGCGTTGCCCAGCCCGGCGGAGGGGGCGCCGCCGCCGACGTCGAGCTGGTTGTTCCCCAGCGGCGCCACGATCTCGGTGGCCGAGGCGAACGGCGTGACCTCGACGCTCAGCCCTTGCTCGCGGAAATAGCCCTTCTCGTCGGCGATGAAGAAGGCGGCATCAGAGGCACCGACCGTACTGCCCAGGCGGACCGTCTCCGGCGCGGGCGCCGCCGCGGTCGCGCTCGTGACCACACGCGTCTGAGCCGCCTGCGTGGGCGCGGCTGGAGTCTCGGCACGGGTGGGCGCGGCGGGTGGCTGCCCGGCCCGGCAGGCCGTCGTCCAGATAGTCACCACGACACCAAGGGTAGCTACCCATCGTGGGCCGACCATTGCAGTCCTCCTCGACACGACCGCGGGCCGCTGGTGATGGCTGGACTCTACTGAGGTATCCGTCCGGCGTCAACGCTTCTGGCCGCGGCGATTGCTCGGCTGGGGTGGCGGTGCTAGCATGTCGGCGAGCAGAGCGTAACGGTCTCCCAATGGGCGGCGCGAGGCAAGAGCCGTGAGCGTGGAACTCGTCCTTCGCTTCATCGGCGGCATCCTCGCGGGCGCCACCGCCTCCCAGATGGCGGCCGGCCTGGTAGAGCCGACAGAGCCGCCACTGCGTGCCGCGCTCCTGCTGTTCGGCGTGGCCGCGGCCTGCTTCGCCGTGGGCTTCGCCCTCACGCCGTACGTCACGACGGTTCCATTCTTCTGGTTCCGCGAGCGCATCCTACAGGCCAGCGGGAGCGACTATCTAGTGGGCGGGCTCGGCCTCATCATCGGGCTGGTGTGCGGCGTGCTGCTCCAGCCACCGCTGTCGCTGCTGCCGGGCGGGCTCGGCACCTGGCTGCCGATCACGGCCTCGCTGGCGCTCGCCTACCTGGGTATGACCACCATGATCCACCACAAGCGCGCGGTGCTCGCTCTGTTCGGGGCCGCCCGCGACCGCGCCCAGGCCCAGCTCGGGCCGGCCAGCGAGCGCGTGCTGGTGGATACCAGCGCCATCATCGACGGACGCATCGCCGAAGTTGCGCAGACCGGCTTCCTGTTCTGCACACTCGTGGTGCCGCGCTGCGTGCTGGCCGAGCTACAGCAGGTGGCGGACTCCACCGACCCGGGCAAGCGGGCCCGGGGACGCCGGGGGCTCGACGTGCTCGAGCAGCTACAGAAGCAGTCCCTGGCGCCGGTCGAGATCCTCGATAGCGACCTCGACGGAGCGCCGGACGTCGATGCCAAGCTGGTGCGCCTGGCGCGCGAGCACGAGTGGGCGCTGCTCACCAACGACTACAACTTGAACCGCGTGGCCGGCCTGCAGGGGATCCGTGTACTGAATATCAACGAGCTAGCCAACGCGCTCAAGCCGCTCTGCGTGCCGGGCGACGTCATCCAGGTGCGGCTGGTCCACGAGGGGCGGGATGCTGGCCAGGGCGTTGGCTACCTAGTCGACGGCACGATGGTGGTAGTGGAGAACGGCAGCCGCCAGGTCGGGGAGGAAGTGCCGGTGGTAGTCACCCGCGCGATCCAGACCGCGGCGGGCCGCATCATCTTCGGCCGGCTGCGCGAGCGCCCGGCGGCGGTCGGCCGGCCGCTCGCCGAGGAATAGCCGCGCGATGGCGCTCTCCCCCGCGCCACAGAGCGCTGCATTGCCCCCACCGATGTTCACCACCTGGGCCCGCGTGGGGCTCATCATCGTGGCGGCGGGGCGGGGCGAGCGCCTGGGCCAGGACAAGGCCTGGCTACCCTTGGGCGACCGCCCGGTCGTCGCCCACAGCCTGGCGGCGCTAGCCGTGGCGCCGGTCGAGCGTGCCGTGCTGGTGGTAGCGGCGGGCCGACTGGACGTGGGCCGCGCTCTGGCCGCCCGGGCGGCGGTGCCCACCGTGGCCGTGGTGGGCGGGGCGCGGCGCCAGGACTCGGTGCGTCACGGCCTGGCCGCGCTCGGCCCGTGCGAGTGGGTCGTGGTCCACGACGCCGCGCGGCCGTTTGCCGATCACGCGCTGCTAGTACGGGCGCTAGAGGCCGCTCGGGCCACCGGCGCCGCGGTAACCGCCGTGCCGGTCAAGGACACGATCAAGCGCGTGCGCGGCGGCCGGGTGGTAGAGACGCTGCCACGCGCCGAGCTGTGGGCCGTGCAGACGCCGCAGGTGTTCCGCGGTGAGCTGCTGGCGCGCGCACACCGCGAGGTTGCCGTCGAGGCGACCGACGACGCCGCCCTCGTGGAGCAGCTAGGTGTACCCGTCGCGGTCGCCGAAGGCGCCTATGCTAACATCAAGTTGACTACGCCTGACGATCTCGTGCTGGCCAGGCTACTGTGGCAACAGCGCGCGGGAGCCGTTGAGGGTGGCTGAGCTGCGAACGGGGATCGGCTACGACCTCCACCCGTACGCGGCCGAACGCGTGCTGGTGCTCGGCGGGGTGACCGTCGCCTACCCGCGCGGCCTGGCGGGGCACTCCGACGGCGACGCGCTGAGCCACGCCGTGGCCGACGCGCTGCTCGGCGCGGCCGGCCTGGGGGACCTCGGTGAGTGGTTCCCCCCGGGCGATGCGCGCTACCGCGACGCGCACAGCCTCACGCTCCTCAGTGAGGTCGTGCGGGCGCTGCGCGAGCGGGGCTGGCGGGTGGTGAACTGCGATACGGTCGTGGTGGCGCAGGTGCCGCGCCTGGCGCCGTATCGCGCCGAGATGCGGGCCAACCTGGCGCGAGCGTTGGGCGTGGACGAGGAGCGCGTGAATGTCAAGGCCACGGCGCCGGAGCGCCTGGGCGCGCTGGGGCGCGCGGAGGGCGTTGCGGCGCTGGCCACGGTGCTGATCGAGCGGGAGTAGCGGTGGCGACCCCCTTCTGGAGTGCCCTACGCAGGGACCTGCGGGCCGTGTTCGAGCGCGACCCGGCGGCGCGCAACCTGGCCGAAGTCGTGCTAGCGTACCCCGGTTTCCATGCCATCGTCCTGCACCGCATCGCGCACGCGCTGCACCACCTGGGCGTGCCAGTGTTGCCGCGCTGGCTGTCGCACCTCAACCGCTTCCTGACCGGGATCGAGATCCACCCCGCGGCGGAGATCGGGCCGGGGTTCTTCATCGACCACGGGATGGGGGTGGTAATCGGCGAGACGACGCAGATCGGCGAGAACGTCACCCTCTACCAGGGCGTCACCCTGGGCGGCACCGGCAAGGAGGTGGGCAAGCGGCACCCCACGCTCGGCAACAACGTGGTGGTGAGCGTCGGGGCCAAGGTCCTGGGAGCGATCGAGATCGGCGACCATGTGAAGATCGGCGCCGGCTCGGTCGTGCTGCAGTCGGTGCCGCCGCACTCGACCGTGGTGGGCGTCCCAGGGCGTGTCGTCGCTACCCACGACCCCGTTACCCACGAGCGGCGGCGCGTGGAGGTGCTGCCCGACCCCGAGGCCGAGATGCTCCAGTACCTCCAGCAGAAAGTCATCGAGCTGGAAGCGCGCCTCGCCTGGCTGGAGCGGGCCACGGCCGAGACGGAGTCCGCCCCGGCTGACCAGACTACGGCGCGGGAGCGCGTTTGATGCTACGCTTGTCCAACACGCTCACAGGGCGCAAGGAGCCGTTCGTGCCGCTGGGCGACGAGGTCAAGTACTACGTCTGCGGCATGACGCCCAAGTTCCACCCCCATGTGGGCCACGCGCGGCTGTTCGTGGCCGCGGACATCGTGCGCCGCTACTTGGAGTATCGTGGGTACCGCGTGCGCCACGTGCAGAACTTCACCGACATCGACGACAAGATCATTGAGCGGGCCCGCCTGGAAGGCCGCAGCCCCGAGGAGGTCGCCCGCGCCTACACCGAGTCGTACTTCGCGGTGATGGACGCGCTGAACGTCCAGCGCGCGCACGTCTATCCCACGGTGACGAGCACGATGCCCGCGATCATCGCCTTCGTGCAGGGCCTGATCGAGCGCGGCTACGCCTACGTGAGCGATGGCGACGTGTGGTTCAGCGTGGCGCGCTTCCCGGGCTACGGTCAGCTCTCGCACCGGGCCGAGGCACTGGAAGAGGGACTGGTGGGCGCGCGCAAGGAACTGGAGCCTGGCAAGCGCGACCCACGCGACTTCGCGCTCTGGAAGCGGGCGAAGGCCGGCGAGCCGGCGTGGGACAGTCCCTGGGGACCGGGCCGCCCCGGCTGGCACATCGAGTGCTCGACCATGGTGCGCGAGACGCTGGGCGACACGATCGACCTCCACGGCGGCGGCTGGGACCTGGTGTTTCCACACCACGAGAACGAGCGCGCCCAGAGCGAGGCGTTGCTCGGCGTGCCGTTCGTCCGCTACTGGGTCCACGTCGGCCTAGTGCTCACCGACGGCGAGAAGATGGCCCACTCGCTGGGCAACTTCCGCACCGTGCAGGACATTCTCGCGCACCACGACCCGATGGCCCTGCGGCTGTACCTGCTCCAGACACACTACCGCGTGCCGCTCACCTTCAACGAGGAAGCGCTAGCCAGCGCCGGCCGCGGCCTGCGGCGGCTGCGCCAGGCCCTGTCGCCCCTGCCCGGCGAGCCCGCGCCGCCCGCGGAGCCGCCGGGCTTCGTGCGCGAGGCGCGCCAGCGCTTCGAGCAGGCGATGGACGACGACTTGAATACGGCCGGCGCGCTGGCCGTGCTGTTCGACTTGGCCAGCGCCATCAACGCGCGGCGCGCGCCGGCCCCCGCCGAGGCAGCGGCCGGACAAAGCGAGCTGCGCGATCTCGCCGGCGTGCTGGGGCTCGACCTGACGCGGGGCCCCGCCGAGCGGGACGCCCACGCCGCCGAGCCGTTCATCGAGCTGCTCCTCGCCGTGCGGCAAGAGCTGCGCAGCGCCAAGCAGTGGGCCCTGGCCGACCGCATCCGCGAGGGACTGCGCGAGCTGGGCGTGATCGTCGAGGACAGCCCGCAGGGCTCCACCTACCGCTTCGAGTAGCGCGTGAGCGAGACCGTCGTCGGCAAGCAGCCGGTGCGGGAGCTGCTGCGCGCCGGCCGGCGCGTGCGCCGCATCCTTGTGGCCAGCGGCGCGCGCGAGAGTCCGAACCTGCGCGAGATCACGGAGCTGGCCGCCCGCCGGCGCGTGCCCGTGCAGTACGTCGAGCGGGCGCTGCTCGACCGCCTCGCCGACCACCACCAGGGCATCGCCGCCGAGACCGACCCGTACCCCTACGCGGAGTTCGGGACACTGCTCGCCGCCGCCCCCGCCGCCGGCCCACCGCCCCTGTACCTGGCGCTGGACCTCGTGCAGGACCCGCAGAACTTCGGCACCCTGCTGCGCACGGCCGCGGCGGTGGGGGTCAGCGGCGTGCTGCTGCCCGAGCACCGCGCGGTTGGCGTGACCCCGGCCGTGCGGCGCGCGTCCGCTGGGGCCGTGGAGCACCTCCGCATCGCCCGCGTGACCAACCTGGCGCGCGCACTGGGCCAGCTCAAGGAGGCCGGCGTCTGGGTCGTTGGGCTGGAAGCCGAGGCGCCGCAGGCGTACGATGCGCTCGACCCCAGCGGGCCACTGGCGATCGTGGTGGGCAGCGAGGAGCAGGGGCTCCGGCGGCTGGTGCGCGAGGCGTGCGACTTCCTGGTGGCGCTGCCGATGGAGCCGGTGATCGATTCGCTGAACGCCGCGGTCGCCGGCTCGATCGTGCTGTACAGCTACTACCGCCAGCGCCAGCGCGCGGCCGGAGCGGAGAGCGCGACCCGATGAGCAGAGCGGCCCCTCCCCGCCTCACTCGAACAGCGAGGGCTGGTGGGCGGCCGGGGCGGCACGCGCCTCCTCCTGCGGGTCGGCGAACAGGGTCTTGAGCTGCTCGGGGCCCAGCGCGGCGGCCAACCGCTGCGCGTAGGTCGTGCGCAGCTTCTTCACGTACGCTTCGGGATCGTAATCGTTGGCGAACAGCTCGGCCGGCTTCTTCTTGCCGCCCACCGCCTGGTAGTAGCGCACCCGCTCGCCCGGCTTCCAGGTGGTACGTCCTGCCGCCAGCAGCACCTCATACGCCTCCTCGCGCCGCTTGGCCGCCTGATATTGCGCCGGGGTCTTGGTGAGCGGCATGCTCACGCACAGGTCGTCGACCGGCACCTCGCGGCGGCGCAGGCGGTCGACCAGGCCCAGATAGAGCCGGCGCAGGCCGTCGAGGTCGTCCGCCAGAATGCACTCGATCGCCTGCTGCAGGAACCGCTCGCCGTACGGCTCGTTGCGGCTGGAGCGGAAGGACGCGCCGACGGTGCGCAGGCGGCCGTCGTAGCCACGCAGCACATAGTTCTTCGCCGCATGGCTGTACATCCGCTCCCAGCGCCCGTCGTACTCCACCTGGATCCCCGCCGGCAGTTCGGCCGCCACCTCCGCCACAAGCTGCCGCTCCTGCTCCTCCGTCCAGTCCGCGGGCACGCTGAACAGCACACCATCGGTGTCGGCCTCGATGAGCGTCACCCCGCGCCGCTCCAGCGCCTCGAGCATCTGCTTCAGGATCTCGCGGCCGCGGCGCGTGACCTCGGCCGCGGCCTCGAGGTCGCCGAACAGCGCAAAGCTGGTGCCCATCGCGCCGTAGAAGGAGTTGATGAGCACCTTCATAGCGGCCTGCACCGCCTCGTGGTGGGCGCGCGTGGCGGTGGCCGCCGCTCCGGCCGTGGCGAGCCGGCGCGCCTCCGCCTTGTGGTGCAGCCGGAGCCGGGTCAACTCGCGCAGCAGCTCGAGGAACACCCCCAGCCGGTCGCTGCGCGGCTGGATGCGGTAGGTGAGCATGATACTCGGGTACAGCGACGCGACGTCGGCCTTGACGATGTGGCGCAGGACGCCCGTGCGGAACAGCTCGGTGTGCGCGCCCTCATAGGTACCGCCGACGCCCGGCGCGCGCGGCAGAGAGTGGCCCGCGGTCACGTAGGCGCGCACCAAGAGGGGCTCGATCAG
This sequence comes from Chloroflexota bacterium, assembly GCA_019686175.1. Taxonomy (GTDB): domain Bacteria; phylum Chloroflexota; class UBA6077; order UBA6077; family JAJPHF01; genus JADGHJ01. The sequence continues at coordinate 23,241 of JADGHJ010000003.1, forward strand.
CCCCTGGCCGGTGCCGGCCGTGGCCACGCGCTCGAACGGCCGCGGCACCATCGCCGCCAGCGCGAACGACGGAGCGAGCAGGAGCTGCGAGAGGCGGTCCACCTCGCGCACGTCGTCGAGCGCGTAGCGGCGCACTCGCGCTGGGTCGCGCTGGTACTCGGGCCAGATCGCGGCGCCGTCGAGGTACTCGCGCGTCTCCCCTGCGAAGCCGAAATGCCGCGCTGCCTCCTTCAGGCCATGGCTACGGAGGTCGCGCACGATCGCCCCGTAGCGGCGCACGGCGTGCAGCGTGTCCACCAGCTCGCGGCCGGCCAGGCACCAGCGCGTGAAGCGTTCGCTCTTCTCCCCGACCTTGAGCGTGTCCTCATAGCGGGTGAACTCGCTGCCGTCGCGCCCCAGCGGCAGCGGTACCCCGAGCCGTCGGGCCCGCTCGACCAAGAACGGCACGTCGAAGTCGAACAGGTTGTGGTTCTCGATGACGTCCGGGTCGTGTTCGCGGACCAACTCCACGAAGCGGTGGAGCAGCGCCGGCTCGTCGCCGAGGTCGGCGATGTCGAGCACTTGCTCCCAGCCGTCGCTGCTGCGAACCGCGATCATGAAGATCTGGTCGCGGTAGCGGTTGAGGCCGGTGGTCTCGAGGTCGAATTGCAGGCGGCGCAGATGGTGGTAGCCGAGCCCCTTGTAGTAGGTGCGCCCGGTGCCGATCAGGTACTGCTCGACGGCCGAGCGCGCGTACACCACGTCGCGCAGGTCGTAGAGGCTCCGGGCCTGCTGCCCTGTGCGCGCGTTGTGGGCCTCGACCACCGCCTGCTCGACGGCGGCCAGGCCGTAGCCGAGCACAAGGTAGCGGTAGTGTAGGTCGCCAGCGAGGGCGACGAGGCCCACCTCGCCGGGACCGAGCGCGCGGGCGGCGTCGAGGTCGCCGGGCGGCAGCGGCACGCAGGGGTGCGCGCCCAGCAGCGTGGCGTCCGCGAGCAGGAACCAGTTGGGGAAGCGGTCCTCCTCGCAGACCACGCCGCCGTCCACGCGCCGCCAGACTTGTACACGGCCGTCGCGGCCCGCCGCGACCGAGACAATCCCCGGGGTCGGGTCGCGCCCGTACAGGAGCGCGTGGGCAGCCTGCTCGATGGCCGAGGCGAGGTCGGGAGATGCGTGCATGCGCTGGTGCTCCGGCGCCGTGGTGGCGACCAGAGTATAGCGCACGCGAGCGCGCCCCTCGCTCGTTGAGCGCTCAGAGCCGCAGGACAGGTTTGATCGTACGGCCCTGCTCGGAGTCCGCGGCGGCGGCGTTGATCTCGGCGAACGGGTAGGGGCGGATCAGGCGATCGAACGGGAAGCGGCCTTCCAGGTACAGCTCGATCAGCCGCGGGATGAAGATGTCGGGGATGCTCTCCCCCTCGACGAGGCCGCGCACCGTGCGCCCCAGCAGCAGGTTGGTCATGTCGAGGCTCGCCTCGACACCCACGGGAGCGGCACCGACCAGCCCGCATACACCTGTGGGGACCAAGCAATCGACTGCCTGGCGCAGCACCTGCGGGATGCCGGCCATCTCCAGCGAGTAGAGCGCGCCGCCGTCGGTGAGGCGCCGGATCTCGGCCACGGGGTCCACCTCGTTGGGGTTGATCGTGTGCGTGGCGCCCAGTTCGCGGGCCAGCGCCAGGCGCTCGGGCTTGGGGTCCACGGCGATGATCGGCGTGCAGCCGACCGCCCGTGCGGCCAGCACGGCGCTGAGCCCCACCGCGCCCGCCCCGAAGATGGCGATGCTGCTGCCCGCCTCGGGCCGCAACCCGTTCATCACCGAGCCGGCGCCGGTCTGCACGCCGCAGCCCAGCGGCCCCAATAGCTCCAGTGGTACGTCGGAGCGCACCCGCACCACGTTGCGCTCGGACGCCAGCGCGTGGGTGGCGAACGACGACTGCCCGAAGAACGCTCCGTGGACGCCCGCCCCGTTCTGGCGCATGGTCAGCGAGCCATCGGCCCGCTTGCCACCGAAGTTGAGGTCGAACAGCCGGTAGCAGTACATCGGGTGGCCGCGCAGGCAGTTGAAGCACGTGCCACAGGAGAGATAGGTGAGCACCACCGGATCGCCCGGCCGCACCTTGGTGACCGCTGTCCCCACCTGCTCGACGATGCCGGCTCCCTCGTGACCGCAGACTAGCGGGAACGGCACCGGATAGAGCTGGTCGCGCGCCACGAGGTCGGTGTGACACATGCCCGCGGCCACGATGCGCACGAGGATCTCGTGCTCGCGCGGCGCGTCGAGCTCGACCTCCTCGATGCGGAACGGCTGCCCCTTCGCCCGCACCACGGCTGCCGTGATCTTCATCTCCTCACCCCCAGCAATGGTGGCGGCTGCCTCCGCCAGCAATAGCCCCCGCCGTTTCGTGGAAAGGAGGACGCACTACCGTCTTCCGGCTGCCCCTGCGTGTCCGTCATCATAGCGCAGGGCTGGGGGAAGTGGGGCCGAGCCCGTCGCATCGCTGAGCGGCCAGCGCGCGCCGCGTCAGGCCGGTGGGCTGCTCGCCCGGTACGCTGGGTAGTCGCGCTCCGTGATCGTGCCCGGCTCCAGCGGCGTGCCCAGTAGCTCCAGCGCGTCGCGCAACACCGCACGCTGCACGTCGTCCTGGAACGGGCGGCCCAGCACGTGGCCGATGGCGAAGCCGGCCGGGTAGAGCGCGCGCGGTGGGCCGGCTTGCGCCGAGGCCTCCGGGCTCACCGTGATCAACACCGTCGGGAGGCCTCGCATCTCGATCTCGCGTTGGATCGCAACGACCGTGCGATGGCAGATGTGCGGTCAGCCCGCGGTGAGCACCACTGCGTCCGCCTTCGAGCGTTCCAACCGGTCGGCGATGGCCGGGGCCGTCTCCTCGTACACCTCACGCAGGCGCGGGGACGTACCCATGTAGCCGACATGATAGTTGCTCACCGCCGCGATAACGCCTGCGTCCGCGAGCTCGCGCAGGCGCGCCAAAGGAAACACGCAATTGATGTCGCGGTCGGCGTCGGTATGGTCGTAGTGGGGATGGGTAATCATGAGGTCGGCCAGCGGGGTATCGCCAGGAATGACGCGAAACTCCTTCTCGCCCTCCGGCCGGAACGGCGGCTGATCCCGCAGGTGGACCCCTGCTGTGGTGACAAGGGCCACGGTGGTCTCACTCAGCGGCCGGCGGTTTGGCGTGTAGGGAATGCAGCGACGGGAGATCTGCGGCATCGCGAGTCCTCTCCGAAGCGCTATGGTGTGAGCGTGCGCGCGATGGGCGGGGGTAGCCTCAGAGCACCCCCGCCCGTTCTCTAATCGAGTTTGCGGAGCACGTCGAACACAAGCTCGGGATCGGGCTGCTCGGTGATCTCGTGCACGTCGATGTAAGCGATCTTGCCCTGCCGGTCGATCACGAACATCGCCCGCTCAGCGATGCCCTTGTCCTCGATCAAGACCCCGTAACGGCGAGCCACCTCGCCATGGGGCCAGAAGTCACACAGCAGGGGATAGGTGATGCCACCGAGGGAATCGGCCCACGCTTTGTTGCTGAAGGTGCTGTCGACGCTGATGCCCACGACCTGGGCATTCATGCCCTCGAAGCGCGCCTTGAGCGCCTCGTATTCGGGCATCTGCACGCTTCAGACAGGCGTCCAGGCTACGGGGTAGAACGCGAGCACCACGTGCTTCTGGCCACGCAGCGCGCTGAGCCGGAACGTGTCGCCGAGATGGGTCGGCAGCTCGAAGTCCGGCGCCTCGTCCCCGACCTGGAGAGTAGGCGTCCGGTTGGCCTTCGAGTGCGTGCCCTTCTGGACCGCCATCGTTCAGCTTCTCCTCCGATCAAAACTCGGGCTCGCTGATGCCCCGCAGGTACGGGAGCACCGTGCACCCACCCCACTGTATCATATCGGACTCAATCTAAGATTGAGTCTTGCCTTATCAGCGGTATCAGCCGCTCCCGTCACGTGTCAGTGCAGGACGAGCAGCCACACGCCGCCCACGGTGATCGCCGCGCCCAGCGCGAGGCGCCACCCAACCGGCTCCCTCAGCAGTAACGCGGCGAGCGGCACCCCGAATAGTGGTGCCGCGCTGCTGAGAGCAGACGCCCGCGCCGCCCCGGCATGGGCCACGCTCACCAGGAACAGCGAGAGCGACACCGCTGTGCCCACCCCCAGCCACAGCACCCCGACCGCGAACGGCCGGCTGTCGCGCGCCACCCGCCGTACGGCCGGCATGTGGCGCGCCGCGTAGAGCTGGAGCACCACCGCCGCGCCGAGCATGCGCACGGTGGTAGCGATCCACAGATCGACGCCCTCCAGGGCCGGCCGCAGCAGGGTGGTGCCGATCGCCCAGCACAGACCAGCAGCGAGGGCCAGGGCGGCGCCCCAGCGGAGCTCCCGGCCCGTCAGCATCAGGCGCTTCCCGCTCACCGCGGCGGTGCTGGTGGGCACACGCACCTGTGCAGTCGCTACTAGCGACACGCCGAGCACGACCAGGACAATGCCGGCCAGCGCGCCCCAGGAGAGCTGCTCGCCCAGCAACGTAATGGCCAGCATGGTCGTGAACAGCGGATAGCTCATCGAGATCGGCTGCGCGCGGGCCACCCCTACCAGGCGGAGCGCGTGGAAGTACAGGCTGTCCCCCAGCCCGACTCCCACCACCACCGAGGCGAGCAGCAGGAGGGTGCCCCGCACCGGCAGGTCGTCGAGCGCGTCCACACGGCCCAGCGCTAGCAGGGCCGCGAACAGCAGCAGGGTCGCGATCGCGCAGCGCAGCGCGTTGAGCACCACGACATCTGCGCGCGGCGCCAGCCAGCGCAGCAGCGTGCTGTTGCAGGCCCACACCAGCGCACTCGCCAGTCCCGCGAGCTCACCGACCGGCAAGGCGGCCCTCCCGCTCCCGGGGACCCGGTGGCCGTGGCGACCGAGGACCGTGATAGGCTAAGCTAGCCGCCGAGGGCCGCGCACGACGCGGCCGCCACTGGGTCCCCCACTCGGCCAGGGTCGCGTCATGCCAGAGCATCCGGTCGCTCCTCCTGTCGTGCGTTTCGACCGCGAGGTCGTGTTGTTGCTGCGACCTGTAGCCCTGGTGGTTGCGGTAGTCGTCCTGGGCGTCGCCGGCTACATGGTTCTCGAGCGCTGGTCGCTCCTCGACGCCCTGTATATGGTAATCACCACACTGACGACCGTGGGCTACGGCGAGATCCGGCCGCTGACGCCGTGGGGGCGTGCTTTTACCATGGTGATCATCGTGCTCGGGGTGGGCACCATGCTGTACACCCTGACTACGCTCGTCCAGTACGCCGTGGAGGGCGGGCTCGAGCGGCGACTCGTGCGGGGGCGCATGCAGCAACAGATCGACCGACTCACGGAGCATGTCATTCTCTGCGGCTACGGCCGGGTCGGGCGGCAGGTGGCGCAGGAATTCCAGCGCGAGCGCGTGCCGTTCGTCGTGGTCGACAGCGATGAAGCTTCCATCGCCCGAGCCCAGGCCGACGGGTGCTTGGTCGTCCATGGCAACGCCGTCGAGGATGACGTGCTGCTCGCCGCGGGCATCCGGCGCGCACGCATCCTGGTAACGGCCGTCGATAGCGATGTGGATAACGTCTACGTGACGCTGTCGGCGCGCGGTCTGAACTCGCGCTTGTTCATCGTGGCGCGTGCTAGCCGCGAAGAGGCGGAGGCGAAGCTCCAGCGCGCGGGAGCCGACCGCGTGATCTCCCCATATCAGATCGGCGGGCGCCGCATGGCCCTGCTGGCCTTGCGACCGCTAGCGGTCGAGTTCGTGGACACGATCCTCCCCGGCCCGACCGAAGACATGTTGCTGGAGGAGTTCGAGGTGCGCCAGGGCTCCTCCCTGGCTGGGCAGCCGCTGGGCACGGTCCGCAACGGTACGGCAAGCGGCGCCATCATTCTGGCCGTCCGGCGCGGCTCGCAACTGATCCGCAACCCGTCGGCCGATCTCGTGCTGCAGGCGGGCGACGAGCTGGTGGCCATGGGCAGCAAGCAGGCCCTGCAAGCGCTGGAACGCGGCCTGTGAACGCGCGCTACCAGAAGCCGCTAGCGGCCTGGGGGCGGACAGGTGCCCCAGAGTCCGCGTCGCGCCTCGCGCGCCTCGCGCTCCAGCCGGCGCAGCTCCTCCGCATAGCGGACGTCGGGCGGGAAGGTGACCGCGCGGGCGTAGCCCTCGCGCACCAGCTCGGCGTTGACCATTGTCCCGTTCACGTACACGTACCGCAGTAGCCGTCCGTACGGGTCGGTCTCCGATACGTCTTTCTCCAACCACACGCGCTGGCCATCCACGAGTTGGGCGTTGCGCGCGGCGGCCTCCCGACCGAAGCACTGCACCTCGCGCCGAGGGTCCACGCTCTCCGGGGCGTTGACGCCGATGTAGCGGACGCGCTGCTGGCGCCCACCAATCGCCACGATGATCGTGTCGCCGTCGACCACGCGCACCACTCGGGCCTCGACCGCGCCGGCAGGCGGGGCCGCGGTCTCTGCGGCCGTGGGGAGCCGGCAGCCCAGCAGGAGCGTGGCCAGCACCGCCGCGAGCGCCAGTCGCCAGCGTCGTCCCATGCGCTACACAGTCGCCTCGGTGCGGAAGGTCCGGTCCCCGCGCTGGACGACCAAGGTGACTCGGTGGCCTGACTCGAGTGTGTTGAGCGCGGCCTCGAGGTCGGCAGCCGAGCGGATGGGCCGGATGTTGAACTCGGTGATGATGTCGCCAGCTTGCAAACCCATGCGTTCGCCGACGCTGCCCGGACGCACGCGGCCCACGTAGGCACCGAACACGGGCACCTGGCCCTGCCGCATGGCGATCTTGCTCGCGTCCGCCACGCTCAGGCCGAGCGAGGGACGCTGCGCCCGAATCGCCGCCACCAGTCGCTCCAGCCCCGCGCGGTCGAAGCCGATCACCACCTGACCGTTGTAGGTAATGACGGGCACGGCTCGCTGACCCGTGCGGGCCACGACCTCCGCGGCCGCCGCGGGATCGGCCGCCACATCGCGCTCCTGGAACTGGACGCCTCGCTCGGCGAGGTACGCCTTCGCCAGCTGACAGTAGGGGCAGGTAGGCGTCGTGTAGATGGTGACCTGCATCGGTTCCCCCCGGGGAGAGGCTCCATCGAGATGGTACGCGACGCGAGCGGCAGCCTACCATGGCCAACCAGCGCTGATGCGCCCGCTTCCCAGCGGTCTTATACTAGAGACCGATCGGCGCGGGGGCGCCGGCACGGGGCCCACCGCGATGGGGAGCCGCAGGGCACCCGGCGACTGCTTCGCGGAGACGATCCTATGCCGAGCGATCTACGTGTCACGCGCCGCCGCCTCCTTGTGGTCATGCTCGCGCTGGCCCTGGCCGCCGTGGGCGTGGTGTGCCCGGGAAGCGCGCCGGCGCCCGCGCTGGCGGCCCAGCAACTCGGTGCCCAGGGCGCACCGGCTGAGGAGAGCCCAGAGGTCCAAATTCTCCGCCAGGCGTACGAACTCCTGCTGGAACGCTACGCGATGCCGCTGGACCCGGCCGCGCTGGTCGCGGGCGCCGAGAAAGGGATGACGCAGGCCCTGCACGAGGCTGGGGTCGAGCGGGTGCCGCGGGGGCTGACGGCGCCTGGTGGCGACGCGTTGCAGCAATGGCGGGTGCTGAGCCAGCGCTATCAGTCGTTGGCGGCGCGCTATGCCGATGTCCTGCCCGCGCGCGAGCTCGCCTACGCAGCGATCCAAGGCTTGGCCGACAGCGCCGACGACAGCCATACAAATTTCCTCACACCGGAGCAGTACCAGGAGCACCTCCGCTGGTCGCGCGGCGATGTCAGCTACGCGGGGATCGGCGCGCGGATGCGCGGGCCCCTGCCGACGGTCGTCGAAGTGTACCCCGATACGCCCGCCGAGCAGGCCGGCTTGCGCCCGGGCGACGCCATCGTGGCCGTCGACGGGCGCCCCACGACCGATACGCGGATCGAGGAGATGGTCACGTGGGTCCGCGGCGAGGAGGGCACGCCCGTGCGGCTCACAGTCCAACGCGCGATCACGGGCCAGGAGGAAGAGCTGACGCTCGTGCGCGCGCGCGTGCACGTGCCGTTCGTGGAGTCGCGCCGGATCGACGACCTCGGCTACGTGCAGTTGCGCGGCTTCCCCGAGCCATCGGTGGTCGAGGGGGTCGAGGCGGCGATCGAGCGCCTCCAGCGCGAGGGCATCCGCGGCCTGATCCTCGACTTGCGCGGCAACTCGGGCGGGCGAATCGACGTGGGCACGCGGCTGCTCAGCCGCTTCGTGCCCGACGGGCCGATCTACCAGGCGGTCGATCGCCGCGGGCGAGTAGAGATCGCTAGCGTGCGCGACGCGCGGCCCATCCTCACCGTGCCTTTGGTGGTCCTCATCGACGAGGGAACCGCATCGATGGGCGAGCTGTTCGCGGCGGCGGTGCAGGAGCACGGTGTCGGTCGCCTGATCGGCGTGACCACGGCTGGCAGCGTGGCCGCCAGCGTGGTGGTGGCGCTCGGCGACGGCTCCGCTCTCCAATTGAGCATCGAGCAAGTGTACTCGGGCGGGGGCGCCCTGCTCGACAAGGTCGGCGTCACGCCGGACGAGGTGGTCGAGCTGGACCTCATCGCGCTGCGGCTCGGGCACGACGCGCAGCTCAGCCGCGCCATCGACTACCTCCACGAGCGGGTCGCCAGCCGTGAGGCCATGCCCGCGGGCGCCCGCTGAGCCGGGTTCCTATGTGCGCCCGCTGCTGGGGAGGAACCGCTATGGACGCCGCTGAAGTGTGTCGCCTCGCCGAAGAGGCCGCCGTGCGCCTGGTGCGCTTCCTGTACTGCGACAACGGCGGCATCATCCGTGGGAAGAGCACCCACCGCCACGCGCTCCCCGAGCGCCTGGCCGCCGGCATCGGCCTCACGGTCGCCATGCAGGCCATGAACGCCCTCGATCAGCTCCAGCCGGTCGAGGGGTTCGGCCCGGTCGGTGAGATCCGCCTCGTGCCCGACCCCGCCTCGTTCCGCGTCCTGCCCTACGCGCCCCACCAGGCCGCGATGCTCGCGGACATGCACACGCTCGATGGCCAGCCGTGGGGCGCCTGCCCTCGCAGCTTCCTCAAACGCGCTATTGCCGCCGCCGACGCGCTCGGCGTCCAGGTCCAGGCCGCGTTCGAGCCCGAGTGGACGCTCGCGGTGCGCACCGACGAGGGCTACCGCCCCCTCGACGAGAGCCTGTGCTTCAGCTCAATCGGCATGCTCACCGCCCAAGCCGTGATCGCTGACCTCGTCGATGCGCTCCAGGCGCAGGCTATCGAGGTCGAGCAGTACTACCCGGAACTGGGCCATGGCCAGCAGGAGCTGAGCATCCGGCACACGGACGCCCTGCTCGCTGCCGATAATCAGATCCGCTACCGCGAGACGGTGCGCGCCGTGGCCTGGCAGCACGGCTATCTCGCCTCGTTCGCCCCCAAGCCGTGGCCCAACCAGGCCGGCAACGGTGCCCACCTGCACTGGAGCGTGTGGGACCGCACCGGCCAGACGAACCTCCTCTACGACCCGACGCATCCCACGGGCCTCAGCCGGCTCGGCCGCCAGTTCGTCGCCGGTGTGCTCGACCACCTGCCCGCGCTGGTGGCGCTCACCTGTCCCAGCTACAACAGCTACCACCGCCTGCGCCCACAGTCCTGGAGCAGCGCCTTCACCTGTTGGGGCCTAGACAACCGCGAGGCGGCCGTGCGCGTCGTCTCCACCCTGCGCGGGCGGGAGATGCCCTCGACCAACCTCGAGCTGAAACCCAGCGACAACACCTGCAACCCCTACCTGGCGCTGGGCGGGCTGATCGTCGCCGGGCTCGACGGCCTCCGCCGCGAGCTGGAGCTCGACGACGCCCTCCGCGCGGACGTGGATCCGGCCACCATCCCGGAGGTGGAGCGCGAGGCGCGCGGCATCCGGCGCCTGCCCGATACCCTGGACGCCGCGCTGGACGCCTTGGAGCGCGATGCGGTGCTCATGGACGCGCTCGGCGACCTGCTGGCGCGCAGCTACCTGGCGGTCCGTCGCTCGGAGTGGCGCGCTTTCTCCACGGCGGACGCCGCGTTCGAGCAGCGCCACCATTTCTTCAAGTACTAGCGCCGCTGTCCTCTCCTTGCTCCATCGCACGAAGGAGTGGGGGGTGGGGGAACCAACCGCCTCGGGCCGAGTGCCGATGAGCGATCAAGCCTGGATCGACGCGATTCCCGCCGTCGATGGCCACCTGCACCCGCCGCAGCGGCTGCCGCGGCCGACGGACCGCGACGCTTTCCTCCGCCTGTTCACGGAGAGCGACGCGCCGGCGCAGCTTCCCCATGTGGCGCATACACTGTACTTCCAGCAGGCGCTGCACGCGCTGGGCGCGCTGCACGGCTGCCCGCCGGAGATCGATGCCCTGCTGGCGGCACGCCGGGCGCTGTCGACGGAGGAGCTGTTGGCGCGGAGCGTGGGCGAAGCCAACGTACGCGCGTTGCTGGTGGACGATGGCTATCGCCATGCCGACAGCTACACGCTCAACGAGCTGCGCGCGGCGGTGCCAGCCGACTGTCAGGTGTGGGGCGTGCTGCGCCTGGAGACCCTGGTGGAGCAGCTCGCGGCCCAGCACGCCGATTTTGGTGCGTTCGAGGAGGCGTTCACCGACGCCCTGCACGATCTGCGCGCGCGCGGCTACGTCGCTCTCAAGAGCATCGCGGCCTACCGTTGCGGCCTGGCGCTGGGCCCGCCCGACCGATCGGCAGCAGCCGCGCACTGGCCTCGACTGCACGCGTTGGCCCGGGCGGGACCGCTGCGACTGGTGGAGAAGCCCGTCATCGAGTGGTGCCTGTGGCGCGCGGCAGCAGTCGCCCGGGTCCAAGGGCTGCCGCTGCAGCTCCACACGGGGTTCGGCGACCGCGACCTGGACCTGCTGCAAGCCAACCCGCTGTTGCTGCGCCCAGCACTCGAGTCCGGCGCGCTACGCGGGGTGCCGGTGGTGCTGCTGCACACGTACCCCTATGTTCGCGAGGCCGGCTACCTGGCGAGCCTGTATCCCGAGGTGTACGTCGATCTGAGCCTGGCCGTGCCACTCGTCGGCCCGGCAGCCGCCCGGGTGGTCAGCGAGGCGCTCGAGCTGGCGCCGGCGAGCAAGGTGCTGCACGGCTCGGACGCCGCCGGGCTGGCCGAGTCGGTCTGGCTCGCGGCACGGGCGATGCGCGGGGCGCTGCGCGCCGCCGTCGAGGCGTGGGTACGCGCCGGGGCCTTGACCGCTGGGCAAGCCGAGCACGTGGCCGCGCGGGTGCTCGGCCGTAACGCGGCTGCCCTGTACGACCTCACGCTCCCTGGCTAGCAGCCGCAGCCCGCCAGCACGAGCACCCAGCCGCGGCTACTTGATGTACCACTCGTGCAGGTTGTAGTCGATGCCCAGGGCCGTGGGGCGGATGCCCCCGATGCGGTTGTTGACGCCGGTGTACGACTTGTCCTGGAACAGGAAGATATACGGCTGATCCTCAGCCAGGATGCGCTGGATCTCGCCGTAGAGCTGCTTGCGCGTGGCCTGGTCGAACTCGCGCGCGGCTTGCTTGAACAGCGCCTCGACCTGGGGGTTGCGGTAGGAGCCCGCATTCAGCTCGGGAATGTTCTCCTCGGACCAGATCTGATACATCCAGTGCGGCTCGATGGTCGCGCGCCAGCCGGCCACGGCCAAGTCCCAGGCCGAGGGATCGCGCTGCCGCGCCAGATAGGCACCCCATTCGAGCTGGATGATCTCCACGCCTATCCCTACCTGCTTGAATGCCTCCTGGGTGACCTGGGCGATGGCGGTGCGTACGCGGCTAGTGTTGGGCCCGTAGATGAGGCGGAGCTGGAGCCGCTGGCCGTCCTTGACACGGATCCCGTCCGGGCCGAGCTGCCAGCCGGCCTCTTCGAGCAACTGCCGCGCGCGGTCGGGGTTGTACTCGCGCTTGGGCACGTCGGGGTTGTAGCACCAGCACGATGGGCCGTAGGCGGAATCGATGGGGCGCGCGAGGTTGAACATCACGCGCTCGATGATGGCATCGCGGTTGATGGCGTGGGCGAGGGCGCGGCGCACGCGCACGTCCTGCAACGCCGGCGTGGTCAGGTTGAAACCGATGTAGCTCCAGTTGCCCGTCGCTGGCCACCACTCGTAGACGGTGACGTTCGGTAGCTGCTTCGCCTCGGCGTAGTTCTCGGGCGGGAAGCTCGACACATCCACCTCGCCCGCGCGGAGCCACTGGTAAGCCACCTGGGGCGTGCCCGCGATCCGGATCGTATAGCTGTCGAGCTTGGGGCGGCCCTTGAAGTAGCGGGGGTTGGCGACGAACACGGCGCGCTCGTCGCGCGTCCACGACTGGAGCAGGAACGGCCCGGAGCCGACGGTGGGATGGAGAATCTCCGGGTTCTGCGACGGATCGTTCCAGTCGTACTTCTCCCAGATGTGCTTCGGAAGGGGCATCTGGACGGCCGCGTCCGCCTGTTCGAGCCCGACGGCCAGCGCCTCCTTCAGGGTCACCACCAGAGTCCGGTCGTCCACCGCCTCGTACGACTCGATGGGCTCCATGTTGGAGATATAGGGGTAGCCGTTCTCCGGCTTGCTGGCCTGCTCGTAGGTCCACTTGAAGTCGTAGGCCGTCAGCGGGACGCCATCGCTCCACATGAGGTCGGGCCGCAGCTTGAAGGTGTACGTCCGCCCGTCCGGGCTGACCTCCCAGCTCTCGGCCATCTCGGGAATGATGTGCTCCACATCGTCGGGGTCCCGCGTGGTGAGCCCGCCCGCATAGACCAGGCTCTGGTAGGTGGACGACGCCGTGTCGGTGGTCTTGTAGGGATGGAAGCTGACGGCCTCGCCGATGGCGGCCACGATGATACCGTTGCTGCCGGTCTGGCTGGTCGGGGCGCGGTCGCCGCGCTGCTCCTGGCCACCAGTGCACGCGCTGAGCAGCGCAGCAACGAGCAGCGCAGGCAGGACGGTACGAGCGGCCGCCCAGATGGGTCCCATGGCGCCCTCCTCGCTCGAGCCGCAGGGGTTGGGTGGGGCGCTCGGTACCGAGCGCCCCGGTCGCTTGCCGTTATTCTGCCGGAAACCCGCGCGTACAACCCAGCGCTGCCAGCACGGCGGCGGCCGTTGCGTGGGGGACTGCCCTGTCGTGGCCTTCCCCCACGACGCTAGCCGTTGTTGGGCCGCTGCGCCAGCTTGACCGTCAGCGTTTGCTCGCGGCCATCGCGCATGATCGTCAGGCGCACCTCGTCGTTGGGCTTGTACTGGTTCAGGATCTGGGCCAAGCTCTTCTGCTCATTGACGGGCTCATCGTTGACACGCAGGATGATGTCGCCAGCCTGGAGCCCTGCCTGGCGTGCGGGGGTGTTCGCGCCGACGCGCGTGACTAGCGCGCCCTCCTTGGCGTCTAGGTCGTAGGCAGCTGCGAGCCGCGGCGTCACGGTCTCGTAAGCGACACCGAGATACGGCCGCGTCACGCCCCCCTTGTCGATGATCTGCTGGGCAACCTCGCGCACGGTGTTGCTGGGGATGGCGAAGCCTAGGCCCTCCGCGTTAGCACCGGTGCCGAAGCTGCTCGTAGCCCCACGGACCACCGCCGTGTTGATGCCGATCACCTGACCCGAGGCGTCGATCAGCGGGCCGCCCGAGTTACCGGGGTTGATCGCCGCGTCGGTCTGGATCAGGTCGGTCAGCCCGGGCACGCTGTCGTCAAGCTTGCGGCCCTTGGCGCTGACCACGCCGCTGGTGACCGTGTTGCGGAAGTCGCCCAGCGGGCTGCCGATCGCCAGGACCGGCTCGCCCACGCGTACCTGGCTGGAGTCACCCAGGGTGGCCACGGCCGGCACCGGAACATCGACCTTCAACACCGCCAGATCGCTGTAGTCGTCGGCCCCCACCAGCTTGGCGGGCGCCCGCGTGCCATCCTGGAAGATCACCTGCAGGTTGCGGCCCTCCGACACCACGTGGTTGTTGGTCACGATATAGCCCCGCTGGTCGATGATCACGCCCGAGCCCACCGCCTGGCCCCGCGGCCCCGGCAGCTCGAAGGGCAAGCTGCCACGGCTGCGCGGCGTGCCCACGTCGCTCACCACGGTCACCACGGTCGGGCTGACGCGCTCCACGAGGTCCGGCCAGGAAACCTGCTCGAACTGGATGTTGCGTGGCTGGGGCGGCGCCAGCTGCCCACCGATCTGAGGCGGGTTGAGCGTGGTCACACGCTCTGCCAGGTCCCGTGCCCCGACGGCCACGCCGGCTGCCACGGGCGGGACAACCTCCGCCAGCACGACGCCGAGCACGATCCCCACGATCAACAGCGCGACGATCAGCCGTCGCATCCCTCCACTCACTCGCATAGCGGTGTACCTCCCACTGGATGGTGGCGAACAGCGAGCAGGCTCGTTGCTCGCTCCATGGCCAGCGTACCGGGCCAGGCTAAAGCCAGGCTGAGCGCCCGCTTAAAAAACGCTGAATTTGCGCCGGGAGCGTAGAGGGGCAAGCTGGCGCGGCCGGGGCAGGGCAACGTGGCCTATCGCCACGGATAGGGAGCGGGGGGCTCGGGCAGCGGCGCCGCCTCATGCGACTCCATCGTATCGGCAATCTCCTGGAGCCTCGTGCGCGGGTAGGAGCCGAACAGCACCAAACGCACGCCATTCTCGGCCCACAGCAGCCCGCTACCGGGGCCGTCGTACTCGGGGAGCCCCTCGAAGGCGACGCCCTCGGTTCCACGCACCGGCACGCGTTGACCGTGCTGCCGCAGCTGGTCGAGCACCCATTCGCCCTCCTCGCCCGTGTCGATGAGCAGCAGTAGCCACGGCGTGTCCGCGTCGAGACCGCGGTAGCGCACGATCACGCCGTACTGACGTGGCACGGGCGCATCCGCGCGTCGCGCGGTCACGCGCAGCGTGGTCCAGTGGGGAACCAGGCCGTCCGGCAGCTCCTCGGGCAACAGCAAGGGGAACGGGGCGCGTGGCAGCAGCTCGCCGTACGCCACACGCGCGTTGCGGCTAGCGATAGTCGTGGAGGGCTCGACGCAGCGGGTGAAGCGTGGCGGCACCTCATAGCTGGGCGGATCGTTGGGGGCACAGTACTGAGGAGCCGTGGGACCGGAGGTTTCGAGCGCCCAGCCCATAATGTCGATGCCGCGGAAAGCGTCCCGAGAGCCCCCGGGACAGGGGCCCGGGTCGCCGAAGGAGATGCTGTCCTCGAGGGGCACGACCTCGTTGCGCAGCCCGTGCAGGATCAGCAGGATGCCCTCCAGCGCGGCGCCGGCCGCGAGCTGGTCGTCGTTGGGCAGCCGGCAGCCCTCCTGGGCGTGCGCGGGCCACGCCGTGCAGAGCGCCACCAGCAGCGCCAGCAGGGCGGCCCAGCACCGCCGGCGCAGTGCCGGCGCCGCGGGAGACGGTCCAGCTGCCTCCCCGGCCGCAGCGTTCATGATGCCTCGCTCCTCTCCGCCAGTCCCCGGGCGGTGCGCCGGACGCTAGCGATGCCCCCACTCCTTCCTATGACTACGTTAGCAGAGCCGGGTAGCGTAGCGATCACGCGGAGGCGCCGCCCGCGTCTCGGTCAGTCCGCGGACCCTGGGTGCGAGGATCGTAACAGGCGGGTACACTGAGGGAGAAGTGTTGGTAGGTGCCGGCCGCGGCGAGGCACCGGCCCGTCAGGTAGAGAAGGGACGGCGGTGGAAGCGCTCTGGTTCGTCTTCGGGTTGTTGATCCTGGTACCGGTCTGGATGGTGCTGCGACGGCTCGGCTCGCGGCTGCCCGGCCGCTCGGTGTGGTCGGGCGCGCTGCTCGGGGCGCTGGTTGGCGTGGCCACGTCGATCGCGCTGGCGATCCTGGGGATCGTCGTGGTGTGGCTCGGCGGGCTGCCCGGGCTCGACACCACGCCCAGCGAGGTGCTGCGCGCCGGCGGGACGTTCATGTTCATCATCGGGTTCCTGTTCGCGCCCGTGGCCGCGGCGTACGGCGCCTTGCAACTCGCCGTCGATCGCTGGCGCAACGCCCCCGCACCGAACAGCGAGTGAGCGGCACGCCGCGCCGCGAGCGGGAGGGAGGAGCGGTGCGCGCGTTTCTGAGCGAGATCGAGCGGCGCGGCGCCCTGCAGCGCGTCGAGGTCGCGCTATCCCCGCGCTACGAGATCCCCTACGCCATGGAATGGTACGACCGGCGCGGTGGGCCCGCGCTACGGTTCGACCGCGTGCAGGGCTACACCACGCCCATCGTGGCGAACCTGTTCAGTCGCCGCGAGCGGATCGCCTGGGCGCTCGGTCTGCCGGACGCCGCCGCGCTCCCGGCCGCCACGGCCTCGCTGCTGGCCCATCCCCGCGCCCCCATGCCTGCTACCGCGCCCGCCCCCGTGCAGGAG
>JADGHJ010000138.1 GCA_019686175.1 Chloroflexota bacterium
CCCCCCATAGCGAATAGCGGGAGCACCGCCAGATAGACCCACACCTCGAGCCCCGCTAGCCACCAGAGGGCGACGCCAAGCACCAGCGCGGGCAGTACACGCTGCCTGACCATCTCGCCCCCACCCACGCGCCCGGCGCCCGCCCATGGCGAGGCCCGACGAGCCTATTGCAGCACGCGCCCGAAGCGGCGCTGGCGCTGGCTGTACGCGCACAGCGCCCGGTAGAAGTCGGCCTTGCCGAAATCGGGCCAGTGAATCGGCGTGGAGAAGTACTCCGCGTACGCCGCTTGCCACAGGAGGAAATTGCTGAGCCGCATCTCGCCCGCGGTCCGGATGATCAAGTCCGGGTCCGGCATCCCGGCCGTGTGCAGGTAGGAGGCGAACAACTCTTCCGTGACCTCCTCGGGGCGGACGCCATCGGCGAGGATGCGGCGCACGGCCTGTAGGATCTCGGCGCGCCCGCCGTAGTTGAACGCCACATTGAGAGTCAGCCGCGTATTGTTGCGGGTCAATTCGACGGCGTGCTGCACCTTCCGCCGGAGCGACTCGGGCAACCCCTCCGGACTGCCCAGGTGGCGGAGCTGTACGCCGTTGGCGTGCAACTCGTCGAGTTCGCGATCGATGACCTCGGCCAGAATGTCCAGCAGCCCATCGACCTCCTCGCGCGGCCGATACCAGTTCTCCGTGGAAAAGGCGTACAGCGTGAGCATGGGCACCCCGAACTCGACACACGCCTCGATGATGCGGCGCGTGTTCTCGGTGCCCGCCCGATGGCCGGCCAGGCGAGGCAGGCCCCGTGCCTGTGCCCACCGTCCGTTGCCGTCCATGATGATTGCCACGTGGCGCGGCACATGCGACAGCGGTGGCCACTCCTCGGCAGGCTGTCCGCGGCTCGCCAGCATCAGATCTCCAAGACTTCGGCTTCCTTGCGCTTGCCGACTTCGTCTACCTGCGTGATCATCTGATCGGTCAGCTTCTGGAGCCGCTCTTGCGCGCGCTTCACCTCCCCTTCGGGCAGGTGCTGGTCTTTTTCCGCTTTCCGAATCTCCTCCAGCGCGTCGCGACGACAGTTGCGGATGGCCACCCGTGCTTCTTCCACGCGCTTGTGCACCTGCTTCACCAGGTCGCGGCGGCGCTCCTCGTTCAAGGGCGGGATCGTCAAGCGCACCACGTTGCCGTCGCTGGTGGGCGTCAGGCCAAGATCCGCCTTCTGGATCGCCTTCTCGATGACCGGCAGCATCTTCTTGTCCCAGGGTTGGATCACAAGCAGCCGCGGCTCGGGGACCGAGATGCTGGCCACGCCGTTGAGCGGAGTAGGCGCCCCGTAGTAGTCGACCTGTACGCGCTCGAGCAGAGCAGGCGAGGCGCGCCCCGTGCGGATGGCACTGAGGTCGTGCTGCAGGGCCTCGATCGCGCGCTTCATCTTGCGTTCGGCCGTTTGATGGACCTGATCGAGCATACCTACCCTCCGCCCCCTAGGTGATGAGCGTCCCAACCTCCGCGCCACAAACGATCCGCCGCAGATTGGTCGGCTCGCGCAGGTCGAAGACGATGATCGGCAGCCGATTGTCCATACACAGCGCGAGCGCCGTGCTATCCATGACCTGCAACCCGCGCTGCAGCGCCTCTTGATAGCTCAGCTCGCGGAAGCGCCGCGCCTCCGGGTACCGGTGCGGATCGCGGTCGTACACCCCATCGACCCGGTTCTTGGCCATCAGCAGCACCTCCGCGCCGATCTCGAGGGAGCGGAGCGCCGCAGCGGTGTCGGTTGTGAAAAACGGGTTGCCCGTGCCACAGGCGAAGATCACCACGCGCCCCTTCTCCAGGTGGCGGATCGCCCGCCGGCGAATGTACGGCTCGGCCACCTCGGCCATGGTGATCGCCGTCTGCACCCGCGTCTGGACCCCGCGCCGCTCGAGGCCGTTCTGGAGCGCTAGCGCGTTGAGCACCGTGGCGAGCATGCCCATGTAGTCGGCCGTGGCACGGTCCATGCCGGTGTGGGTAGCGGTCTCTCCACGCCAGATGTTGCCGCCCCCGATCACGGCCCCGACTTGGACGCCCAGCGCGACCACCTCGGCCACGCGTTCCGCCACGTAGTCGACGGTACGCGCGTCGATCCCGTAGGCCTGATCGCCCTGCATAGCCTCGCCGCTCAGCTTGAGCATGATGCGGCGGTAGCGACGTTCGGCCACCGTTGGCCCTCCTGTAGACAGGGCGAGCGGCGAGCCGCGCTCGCCACCGCGCCGTGCCGCTCAGCCGCCGAGTTCGAAGCGAGCAAAGCGCCGGATAGTGATGTTCTCGCCGAACGTGGCGATCGCGCTCCGGACCAGGTCGCGGATCGTCTTGCTCGGGTCGCGAATGTACGCCTGCTCCAGCAGGGCCTCCTCCCCCGCCGGCGCGCCGTCGGGCCCCGGCTCGTCGCCGACGCGGCTCGGGTTCATGGCTGCGACCTGCATGGCGATCTCGTGGGCCAGCTCGCGGAACTGCGGATTGCGGGCGACGAAGTCGGTCTCGCAGTTCAGCTCGACCATGGCGCCAATGCGGCCGCCGGCGTGGACGTACGCCTCGATGAGGCCCTGCCGCGTCTCGCGGCCCGCCTTCTTCTCGGCGCGCTCGAGGCCTTGCTGGCGCAGGAGCTCGGCGGCGCGGTCCTCGTCGCCCCCGGTCTCCTCGAGCGCCCGGCGGCAGTCCATGATGCCCGCGCCAGTCCGCTCGCGGAGCTTCTTCACCTGGTCAGCGGTGATTGCCAACGTATCCTCCCTCAGCCAGGGCGGGCGCGAATGCGTCGCCCGCCCGTGGTGCGTCGCGGTTAGCGGACCGCGCCGGCCTCTTCCTCGATGTCTTCTTCGTCGGGCTCGAAGATCTGGCTCACGCCGACCTCCGCCACCTGGGCGTCGGTGCCGACCAACTCCTCGCCCGCCTCGGCCTCATCCGCCAGCTCCGCCTCGCGCTGCTGCCGCCCCTCGATTAGGGCGTCCGCCAGCCTGCCCGCGATCAGCCGGATCGCTCGGATCGCGTCGTCGTTCGCCGGGATCGGGTAGTCGATGAGGTCCGGGTTGCAGTTGGTGTCCACCATCGCCACGATGGGGATCTCCAGCCGCCGCGCCTCGGCCACCGCGATGTACTCGCGGTGCGGGTCGACGATGAACACGGCGTCCGGCAAGCGGCGCATGGTGCGCAGGCCGCCCAGCAGGCGGTTCAGGCGCGCCAGCTCGTCGCTCAGCCGCGTCGCCTCCTTCTTCGGCAGGGTCTCGAACTCCCCCTGCTCCTTGCGGCGCTCCAGCTCTTCCAGCCGCTGGATGCGGCGCGCGATCGTCGCGAAGTTAGTCAGTGTGCCGCCCAGCCAGCGCTGGTTCACGTACGGCATGCCGGCGCGCTGGGCTTCCTCCTGGATCGTCTCCTGCGCCTGCTTCTTGGTGCCGACGAACAGCATGGTGCCGCCGCGCGCCGCCAAGTCGCGCGCGAACGCCATCGCCTCCTCCAGGCGCCGGACGGTCTGCTGTAGGTCGATGATGTGGATCCCATTGCGCTCGGTGAAGATGAACGAGCGCATGCGCGGGTCCCAGCGGCGGGTCTGGTGGCCGAAGTGGACGCCGGCCTCCAGCAGCAGCTTCATCGACACGGGTGCTGGCATGTGAATCACTCCTCCTTCGTTGTGCCCTCCGCGACCTTCATCCCGTGCGAGAACCGCGGGCGCGGCACGCTCGCGCGGTCCAGCCGCGTGCGTTGTGCAGGGGGCGCCAAGCATGAATTATAGCAGGTTGCGCCATTCCCCCTGGGCGGCCATCGCTCAGGGGGAATGGCGCGTGCCACGCTGGGCGGTGAGCACCCTCAGCCGCGTGGCGCCGGTCGCCCGAACAGCGCCTCGTACATCCCGTCGGCCGCCAACCAGCGCACCACGATCGCCCGGCGCATCGCCAATCGGCCGCGGTGGCGCGCCTCCGCGGTCGTCGCCAGGCGGTTCACCAGCGCTACGGCTTGCGCGCCGTGCTCCTCCTCGACGCCCGCGTGGACGGCGAAGAAGCCCAGGTACTCGTCGGGCACCCCGTAGTGGGTGCGGAACGCGTCCAGGAAGCGCGCCGAGGCGATGGCGTTGACCGACTCGGTAGCAATCGCACCGCCGCACAGCGCCTCCAGCAGGCCCTCGCGCTGGAGCTGGAACAGTTCGTTCTTCTCGATCACGATGTGCGGCAGGTAGTCGGTGCCGAACAGCTCCTCCTGGCTGATGCCCAGCCCTTCGGCCAGCTTCACGTACAGCAGCGCGTGGGCCGGCTCGCGCTTCCCGACCAGGTCCTCGCCCGCTTCCTCGATCAGGACCGGGATGATCGCGCGCTGCAGGCGCAAGTCCTCCAGGCTCGGGCGAAAGCTGCCGATCGACGCCAGGCGCACGGCCGCGTGCCGTACCGTATCGAGGAAGAAGGCGCCCTGCTGCTTGACCCACTCGCGCAGTTGCTCGCGGCTCAGCTCCCCGGCGCACACCGCCCGCGACAGCGGATGGTGCAGCCAGGGATGCGTGCGCTTGGCCTCCGCCACCAGCGCCTCGCCATAGCTCAGCTCGGTCTCGACCGCCATCGTGCTCCTCCTCTCCGCCCCGTCCACCCGCGACAGCCACGCCGCCACGGTGCACGTGATTTCCCATACGAAATGACGTATCGTATGGGAAATAGATGGCCCAGTATAGCGACCTGCCGCCGGCTCTGCAACGCCCTAGTGCCCCACGGCCTCAGCGGGCTGGGCGGCCGGCTCCCGGCCGCCCAGTGCCGCGGTGATGCGGTCCGCCGCCGCTCGCACCGCGCGCCCGGCCTCGGGCAGCCGCGCGGCGTCGAGCTGCTCCGGCAGTCCGAGCACGCCGATCGCCAGCACGACCGTCCCGTCCGGCCCGAACACCGGCGCGGCCACCCCATGGAAGTGCGCGCTGTACTCGCGCTCGCTGGTGGCGAAGCCCGCGGCGCGCACGCGTGCCAGCTCGGCGAGGTACCGCTCGGGCTGCGTGATCGACGCCGCCGTGCTGGCGGGCAGGCCCCAGCGCGCGATCCCAGCCAGCACATCGGCCGGCGCCCGCCAGGCCAGCAGCGCCTTGCCGAACGCCGTGGCGCCGAAAGGGAAGTGCACGCCCACCGCGGAGGTCACGTTCACCGGGTGCGCTCCCTCGACCTTGGCCACCACCACGGCCCCGTTGCCCTCCGGCAGCTCCTGAGCGGCCACGCATACCAGGCCCGTGGCCGCTGCTAGTGCGCGCATCTCGGGTCGGGCGACAGCCAGCACGTCCTGGGTCCGCAGGGCCACCAGGCTCAGCTCGACCAGCGCCGGCCCCAGGCGATAGCGCTTCCGCTCCGGGTCGACGCTCACATAGCCGACGGCCGCCAGGCTGCGGAGGAGCTTGAGGCAGCTGCCCATGGCGAGTCCAGTGCCCACCGCGACGTCGCGCAGGCGTACGGGCTGGGGCTGCCGGGCCAAGTAGCCCAGGACGGCGGCCACCTGGCCCACGGCCGGCACTGGCAGCTTAGTCGCGCGGCCAGTGTCGGCAAACCCGGGGCTTGGTGCGTCCATGGCGGGGTCCTCTATGGGTCCGGGTGGTCCTACAGGGCCAGCAAGTCGCGGCCGATGACCACCTGGCCGTCGTAGTGCCGCTGGGCCTCTTCCAGCCACATGGTATCGCTGAGGGTCGGGTCGTCGCACGGCACGAGGTGCGACAGCACCAGCGTGCGGGCGCCCGCCTCCGCCGCCACGCGGCCCGCGTCGGCAGCCGGCGTGTGGCTGGCCAGGAGGTGCTCCAGCTGCCGGCGCGCGTTGCCTACCCGCCCGACGAGGCGCTCGAGCGCGGGCACGTACATCGCCTCGTGCACGAGCAGGTCAGCGTCGCGCGCCAGGGCCACCAGCGCCGGACAGTAGGTCGTGTCGCCGGAGATCACCACCGCGCGCTCGGGCGTGTCGAAGCGATAGGCCAGTGCGGGCTCGACGGGCGGGTGGTGGACGCGCTCGATCGTCACGCGCAGGCGGGCCGTTTCCAGCACGACCCCAGGCGCCGCGACCTCACGGACCTGAAACAGTGGCGCGAACGGCACGCGGCCCTCATCGGCCGTGCGCACGGCGATGTCGTAGGCGTGCAGCCGCAGGAACAGCTCGCGCATCTCGGCCAGCGGTGGGGGCCCGAACACGGTGACCGGCGCGCGCAGCCCGCTGGCCCACGCCAGCCAGACCAGGGTGCCAAAATCGGCGTTGTGGTCCGAGTGGTGATGCGTGAGGTACACGCAGCGCAGGGCGGTCAGCGGCACTCCCGCCAGCACCAGCTGGCGAGCCACACCGTAGCCGCAGTCGATCACGTGCGCCTCGCCGTCGATCAGCAGGACCTGGGCGGGCGAGGCGCGGTAGCGGTTGGGCCGGGGGCCGCCGGCTGTGCCCAGCAGGATCAGGCGCGCTGGCGCGGGCGACGAGGGGGAGGCCGTCGGGTCGACTCGCATGGCAACTCCTGACGCACCGACGATGC
The DNA here is from genome assembly GCA_019686175.1 of Chloroflexota bacterium. Lineage (GTDB taxonomy): Bacteria > Chloroflexota > UBA6077 > UBA6077 > JAJPHF01 > JADGHJ01. Next base: position 6,488 of record JADGHJ010000138.1, read on the forward strand.
GACGCCGCCACGCGGGCTCGGCCGCCGTGCTGGCAGCGTCGCCTACACTGTAGCGCCGGATCCCGCAACGGGGGCGTGATGCGGCCCGCTGGCGCGGCAAGGCGCTCGTGATCGTCCGGGCGGTAGCCTGGGATAGGGCCCAGCGCTTGCGGCGGCCGTGGCCTCGCCACACCTAGTGCCAGTGGGAGTGTCATGCGACCTGAGAATGCCCGGCGCGACGCGCAGGGGGTCCCGGCGGTCGCGCCGTACTATCGCGACGAGTTGGTGACGATCTACAACGCCGACAGTACGGATCTCGCCTTCCTTCCGGCCGAGAGCGTGCAGCTCGTCGTCACCAGTCCCCCATACAACCTAGGCAAGGACTACGGTACCGCCCGCGACGACGCGACCTACCAGGCGTATCTGGACTGGTGCCGCCGCTGGTGCCGCGCGTTGCTGCGCGTGCTGGAGCCGGGCGGCCGGCTCTGCTTGAACCTGCCGCTGGACATCAACCTGACCTTCGAGGGGGGACGGCGCCGCTCGACGAAGCAGCCGGTGCTGGCCGACTTCACCGCGCTGCTCGTGCGGGAGCTGGGTTTCGTGTACAACACCACCATCTTGTGGCTGGAGGGCAACATCTCCAAGCGCACCGCGTGGGGCAGCTGGCTGAGTGCTGCCGACCCCTGGGTGAACACCGCGGCCGAGGCCATCCTGGTGGTCTCCAAGGGCACACGTCGTCGGGCACCGCGCGGTCGAACGTCCGACGTCGTCCGCGAGGACTTCATGGAGTGGACGCTGGGGCTGTGGCGGTTTCCCGGGCAGAACCCGCGCGAGCACGGCCACCCGGCGCCGTTTCCCGAGGAGCTGCCGCGGCGGCTGATCCAGCTGTACAGCTTCCGTGAAGACACCGTGCTCGACCCGTTCCTCGGGTCCGGCACGACTTGCCGCGTGGCCAAGCGCCTCGGCCGGCGCTCGATCGGCGTGGAGATCGATCCAGGTTACTGCGCCACCGCCGCGCGGCGCTGCCGCCAGCTCGTCCTGCCCGGGCGCTAGCCCCCAGCGTCGGCCTACGGAGGGAGTGACGATGCGAGTGGAGCGCCTCGACGCACAGCTGCTGCGATTCCCCATGCTGGCGTCGCACCGCGACCAGCCCGATGCGCAGATGGAGGTCCTGCTGGCCACCGTGCACGCGGGCGACCACTGGGGCCTGGGCCTGACCTTCTCCGTACAGCCGGGGGGCGGGGTCGCGGTGCGCGCGCTCGTCGAGCACGTCCTGCGGCCGCTGGTCGTGGGGCAGAACGCCTACCATACCGAGCGCATCTGGGCAGCGATGTATCAGGCCACGCATCGGCTGGGGCGGGGCATCGCGGCACTGGCCATCGCGGCGATCGACATGGCGCTCTGGGACCTGAAGGCGCGTGTCGCCGGCGTACCGCTGGCCGACTACCTCGGGGGCTGCCGCGACCGTGTGCTCGCCTACGGTAGTGGGCGGTCGAGCCACCAGTTCGACGTGAGCGAGCTAGTGGCGCAGGCGCGCGCCCAGCGTGCGGAGGGCCTGGACGGCGTGAAGATCCGCGTGGGCGCGCGGCCGCTCGCCGAGGACCTCGCGCGTGTGCGGGCGGTGCGCGAGGCGCTGGGCCCGGACGCGCGCCTGATGGTCGACGCCAACGAGCGCTACACGCTGAGCGACGCGCTCTGGCTGGCGCCGCGGCTGGCCGAGCTAGGCGTGTACTGGTTCGAGGAGCCGCTCGACGCCGAGCACGTCGACGCGTACGCGCTGCTGGCACGCCAGTCGCCGGTGCCCATCGCGGTGGGCGAGCACCTGCAGAGCCGCCACGCCTTCGCTGCCTACGCGCGTCAGGGGGCCGCGCACATCTTGCAGCCGGACGTGGCCATGCTCGGTGGCGTGACCGAGTTCCTGAAGATCGCGGCCGTGGCTGATGCCGCGGGGCTGCCCATCGCGCCGCACTTCCTGCATCAGTTCCACATCCACCTGGCGGCGGCGATCCCCAACAGCTTGATCGTGGAGCACTTCCCCGCGCTCGACTTCCTGTTCCTCCCAGAGGAGCGCTGCGAGGTACGCGAGGGGTACATGCTCGTGCCGCGGCGCCCCGGCTTCGGGCTTACCCCGCGACCGGAGGCGGTGGCCGAGTACCGAGTACCGTAGGCGTCTCGGCGCTGTCCGGGCGCGTGGCCGCTGTCGGACAGCCAGGGCTTGGCTGAGGGGGCCGGCGGGCGGCTAGTCACTCGTGTATCTCGAAGCGGGCACTTTGTCCGCCCGGATCGGTACTTCGCGCCCTACACTGACGGCGGGGCAGGCCGGATACTCGGGAGAGCCGAGTGGTCGCCACATTCGTCGCGAAACGGGGTGCGGAGAGATGCAGTGGGTCGGGCGTGCCATCGTGGTGCTAATGCTGAGCGGGAGTTGGTGGCTCGGACCCAGTGCAGCACGAGCGCAGGATGTTACGTCGCTGCCGGCAACCTGGCCCGGGGCGGCCGGACGCGAGGCCAGCGCGACGCTATCCGGTGGGCGGGGCGCCGATCAGGCGGCCGTCACTGCCTCGGTCACAGAGCTGCTCCAGCACGGGATCGAGCGTGCCCGGGTCGGCGATCTCGCGGGTGCGGTCGAGCAGTTCGCCCGTGCGTTGCAGCTCGACCCCCAGTCGGTCGAGGCGTACCTGGGGCGCGGTGGCGCACGCTTGCGGCTCGGCGACGCCCAGGGCGCGGTGGACGACTACACCCAGGCCCTCCGGCTGAGCCCCCAGGAGGCCGGCGCCTACGCCGACCGCGGGTTCGCCCGCGCACGCCTCGGCGACCTCGCTGGCGCGGTGGACGACTATACCCAGGCGCTGCGCCTCGATCCCACGCTGGCCGAAGCGTACAACAACCGGGGCTTCGCGGTGCTGCGGCTGGGCGACCCGGCCGCCGCCCTGGCGGACTTCGACCGCGCGCTGCAGCTCAACTCCAGCTACGTGGAAGCGCTCAACAACCGGGGCTTCGCCCGCGCGCGGCTCGGCGACCTACAGGGCGCCGTGCAAGACTACACCCAGGCCATCACCCTGGCGCCGACCTACGCCACGGCCTACAACAACCGGGGCAACGCCCGGGCACGCCTGGGGGACCCCCGCGGCGCGGTCGAGGACTACACCCAAGCGCTGCGACTCAACCCCAGCTACCCCGAGGCCTACAGCAACCGCGGGCTGGCACGCGTGGAGCTGGGCGACTGGTCCGGCGCGCTCGACGACTACGCGCAGGCGCTCCAGCTCGATCCGGGCTACGTGGAAGCGTACGTCAACCGTGCCACGGCGCGCCTGCGCCTGCGCGACTACGCCGGTGCCCTGGATGACTTCAACCAGGCGGTGCAGCGCGCGCCAGGGCTCGTCGCGGCCTACGCGGGCCGCGGGGAGGCGCGTCGTCAGCAAGGCGACCTCGCCGGCGCGCTCGATGACTTGACACTGGCGGTGCGCCTCGACCCTCAGGCACCCGAGCCGTACTATCGGCGCGGGCTGGTGCGTCTGGCCCAGCAGGACCTCACCGCGGCTCTCGACGATCTCACCCAGGCGATCCGGCTCAATCCCGACTATGCGGACGCCTATGCCAGCCGGGGGGTGGTACGCCTGCAGCGCGGCGACGCCGCCGGTGCCATCGACGACTGGTCGCAGGTGATCCGGCTCACCCCCTCGGCCGCAGAGGCGTACAACAACCGTGGGGTGGCCCGCGTCCGCCAAGGCGATCTGACGGGTGCGCAGGCGGACTATACTCAGGCCCTCCAACTCAAGCCGGATTACGCTGACGCCTATGTCAACCGCGCGCTGGCGCGTGCGGAAGCCGGCGACTGGGCCGGCGCGGCCGACGACTACGAGCGGGCGCTCCGCCTGGGGCCGGAGAGCGCCGACCTGTACCTGGGCCGCGGTCAGGCGTGGCTGAAACTGGGCGAACCGGCGCGCGCCGTTCAGGACTTCACGCAGGCGTTGCGCCTGAGCCCCGGCCACGCCGAGGCGTACGCCGGCCGCGGCGCCGCGCGCCTACGCCAGGGGGACGTCGCGGGTGCGCTCGACGATCTGAGCCAGGCGCTGCGCCTGAACCCGCAGCTGGAACGCGCATACGTCCACCGGGGCCAGGCTCGCGCGGCCCAGGGCGATCCCAACGGTGCCAGCGAGGACTTCACCCAGGCCCTGCAGCTCAACCCGGCCAGCGCCGAGGCCTACGCCGGCCGCGGCGCCGCCCGGCTGGCGCTGAGCCAGTGGCAGGCGGCCCTCGACGACCTGAGCCAGGCGGTGCGGCTGAACGCCACCAACGCCGACGCCTACAGTGGGCGAGCGTTCGCGCTTCTCAATCTGGGCCAGGACCAAGCTGCCCTGGAGGATCTGGCCCAGGCGCTGCGCCTGGACCCGGACAACGCCGACGCCTACGCCAGCCGCGGCTACGTACGCACCCGCCTCGGCGACCTCCAAGGCGCCCTGAGCGACTACACGCAGGCGCTGCGGCGGCTGCCGAGCAACGCCGACGTGTACCAGGCGCGCGGGGTGCTCCGCGCCCGCCTGAACGACCCCAGCGGTGCCGCCGATGACCTCCAGCGGGCGGTGGACCTCTACCTCCAGCAGGGCAACGTCGCCGGCTACCAGCGCGCACTCGACCAACTGCGCCGCCTGCGACCAGATGGCGCCAGCGCGTCGGCGGGACCGGCGCCCACGCCCGCACCGCCCGCGCCGCCCGCGGGGCCCGCGGCACCCCCGGCGCCGCCCCCGGCTGGCGCACCCTACGGAGCACCGCCGCCGGCCGGGTATGCTGCCCCGCCGCCCATAGCCGCGCCGCCTCCCTCAGCGGGCCCGCTGCCGCGCCGCTGACCGCGCGGCCCATCCTCACTCGTTCGGACTAGGTCGCCCCGCCGGCGGTCACCAGTTCGCGTAGCCCGGTTGGCGCCCTGAAATCGTCGAGGCAGAGGACGCCAGCGAAATCGGCTCCTCGCTAAACTGCGAGCGGCGCACTAGGCTACAGAACGACGTCGACAGGCGTGCCCACACGGCCGTGGGATCGAGCGGGCGGGGCGCGCCGCGAGGAGTGGGATGGGGCACGGACGCGGGGCGGTCTGGCCGCTCGTGGGCAGTCTTCTGGTCGCGCTAACCCTCAGCGTACTGC
>JADGHJ010000139.1 GCA_019686175.1 Chloroflexota bacterium
GGTTGAGGCGGGAGCGGCTCCAGCAGCTGCCCGTTCAGCGTCACCGTACGCTGGAAGGCCACCGGCTGCAGCAGCGCTTGCATGGTGTAGCACCCGCGCTCGGCCACCGCCACCAGGCGGCGGATAGCCTCGGGCGGCGCGTCCGATTCGATCGCCAGCTCGGTGTCGAACCCCAGACAGCTCGCCTGCACCGTGCCCTGGAGCACCGAGCCCTCCTGCCTGTTGCGCATGCGCACGTGGACACGCGCCTGGCGCACGGGGATCTGGAGCATGTGGCCGTACCGGCCGAGCTGGGTGAGCAGTCAGAAGCCAACAGCAGCGACGAAATAGCCGAGCGGCGAGGGCGCGGTGCCCTCGCCGCCAACGTGCGGCCCCTCGTCGCAGTACACCTCGAAGCCCTGCACGCGCGCCACCTTGCGCATGCGGGTCAGCGACTCGCACTCGGCCTCGATGGCGATCTCGCGGTAGGTCACGCGTGGATCCAGCGCCGGCGGGGGGTTGTCCAGCGGGGGCAACTCCATGGCCAGTCCTCACGCTACCTGCCGTCGGCGGCGTCGGCGCTCGCGGACAGCGCATTACGCCCAGTATAGCGGACTCGACCTCGTACGCGAGAGGCTGGCGCCGTGCCCGGCGATTAAACGGGGCGGCTCGGCCGGTTCGCGGCCAGCTCCAGCAGGTAGTGGACCTGGCCCACGGGATTCTGGACCCCAAACACCTTCCCGTACGGCATCGTCTTGAGCGGCACACGGATCAGCGCCCGTTGTGCCAGCTCGCGATAGGCGGCCTCGGCGTCGGCCACGAGCCAGTACAGCTCGCGCTGGTTGCCAGGCTCCAGGGGCTCATCGCTGGCGATGGCACAGCGCACCCCCGCCGGATCGACGAACTGGACGAACGTGGGGTGCTCTCGCTCGATGGTGAGGCCGAGCACCTCGACAAAGAAGCGCCGCGCCGCGTCCATATCGGCCACGTACTCGACGACGAACCCGAACCGTGGGCTGACAGCCATGTGCGCCACCTCCTGGCGTGCTGGTTTCAACGAACCGATCGCAGGATAGCGCCTGGTAGCGACAGCCCCGTGTCGGGATTTCCGGAAGCTCCGCTGAAGTGGCTACCCGAGGTCCGGCGCGGCCAGCTCGAACGGCACAGCCGGCAACAGGCTGTCGAGCGCGCGGGGGGCGACTCCCTCGGCCGTGAGCGCGGCATGGCGGATGCGGTCGAGGCGGAACACGCGCGGCGCCTGCCGGAGGCGGCACCAGGCGACCAGATACCAGCCGCTAGGGGTGCCCAATACGCCGGACAGCTCGACGACGCGCGCCGTCTCCCGCTCCTCTCGGTCGCGGTACGTCAGCGCGAGCGCCACGGAATCGATCAGGCCCTGCTGCACGACCTCCGCCACCGCTCGGGCGGAGCCGCTAGCCGCCGTGGTGACGCGCACCTGGCTCGCTAGGCGCACGGCCCGGTCTCGGGCGCCCGTCGCCATGACAGCGGCGAGCTTCTGGAGCGCCGAGCGGCCGGCCGCGGCGAAGGGCATGGCGCGGGTCGCGGCCAGGGCGGTGGCCAGGGCGGCCGCCTCCGCCGGGGTCAGGTTGAGCGGCGGCAGGGTGGCATCGACGTGGAGGCCGTAGCCTCCGCCAGGGCCGGGCTGCGCGTAGATGGGCACGCCAGCTACCTGGAGCGCCAGCAAGTCGCGCTCGATCGTGCGCGTGCTGACCTCGAAGCGCCGGGCGAGGTCGGCCGCGCGCCGCAGCCGGGGGGCGTGCGCGCGCAGCTCCTCGACCAGCGCGTACAAGCGTTCGGTCCGGTTCATGCGCCTTTCTCCCCCGAGCAGCCTCATCCACCGACGATGAGCGTCTCTCGCTCACGATCGGCCGCCTAGGCCAGACAGGCCAGTACATCCTCACGGGTCAGATTGGGGAAAAGCTGCCACGCTATGTTGGCGGCCACATTAACTAACATGCTCGCTGCGGACCGCCGCGACGCGCTCAGGCGGCAGAGGCGGCCACCGCCAGCACGCGCTTGAGGAACTGCCCGGTGTAGGAAGCGTCGACGGCCGCCACCTGTTCCGGCGTGCCCTCGGCCACGATCTGCCCGCCGCGCGCGCCGCCCTCCGGCCCCAGGTCGATCAGCCAGTCGGCCGTCTTGATCACGTCCAGGTTGTGCTCGATCACCACCACCGTGTTGCCCGCGTCGACCAAGCGGTCGAGCACCGCCAGCAGCCGCCGCACGTCGGCGAAGTGCAGCCCCGTGGTCGGCTCGTCGAGGATGTACAGCGTGCGCCCGGTAGGCCGCCGTGCGAGTTCGGTGGCCAGCTTCACCCGCTGCGCCTCGCCGCCCGAGAGCGTCGTGGCCGGCTGACCCAGCCGGATGTAGCCGAGCCCCACGGCGTCGAGCGTGGCCAGCTTGTTGCGGATCGGCGGGTGCGCCTCGAAGAAGTGCAGCGCCTCCTCCACCGTCATGTCCAGCACATCGGCGATCGTCTTGCCCTTGTAGTGGATCTCCAGCGCCTCGCGGTTGTAGCGCTTGCCCTTGCACACCTCACACGGCACGTACACGTCGGGCAGGAACTGCATCTCGATCTGGATGATGCCCTCGCCGCTGCACGCCTCGCAGCGCCCGCCCTTGACGTTGAACGAAAAGCGGCCCGGCAGGTAGCCGCGCACGCGCGCCTCCGGCACGGCGGCGAACAGCTCGCGGATAGGCGTGAACGCGCCGGTGTAGGTGGCCGGATTCGAGCGCGGGGTGCGGCCGATCGGCGACTGGTCGATGCAGATCACCTTGTCCAGGTGCTCGACGCCCTCCAGCCCGTCATGCACGCCCGGCCGCTCGCGGGCACCGTATAGCCGCGCCGCCAGCGCTTTGTACAGGATCTCGTTGACCAGCGTGCTCTTCCCCGAGCCCGATACACCCGTGACGGCCACGAACTTACCGAGCGGGATGCGCACATCGATGTCCTGGAGGTTGTTGGCGCGCGCGCCGCGCACCACCAGCGCCTTGCCGTTGCCCGGCCGCCGGCGCTCCGGCACGGGCACCCGCTCGACGCCCGCCAGGAAGCGGCCGGTGAGCGAGCGCGGCTCGGCGACGAGATCGTCGAGCGTGCCGGCCACCACCACCTCGCCGCCATGCTCGCCCGCCCCAGGGCCGATGTCCACGATGTAGTCGGCGGCGCGGATGGTGTCCTCGTCGTGCTCGACCACGATCACCGTGTTGCCCAGGTCGCGGAGCCGCTGGAGCGTGCGGATCAGCCGCGCGTTGTCGCGCTGGTGCAGCCCAATGGAGGGCTCGTCGAGGATGTACAACACCCCCATGAGTCCCGAGCCGATCTGCGTGGCCAGCCGGATGCGCTGTGCCTCGCCGCCCGACAGCGTGCCGGCGGCGCGGTCGAGGGTCAGGTAATCGAGGCCCACATCGAGCAGGAAACCGAGTCGCGCCTGGATCTCCTTCAGGATCTGGCGCGCGATGGTCCATTCGCGCTCGCTGAGCGGCGTCGTGCGCTCGGCCGGCCAGCGGTACGGCGGCGGGCCGCCCAGCTCGACCGGCAGCGGCCCGCGGGTGGCGAGCAGCTGGAAGAAGCGCGCCGCCTCGGCGATGGTCAGGCTGGTGACCTCCACGATCGAGCGGCCGGCGATGGTCACCGCCAGACTCTCGGGCCGCAGCCGCGCGCCGCCGCACTCCTGGCACGGCTGCTGGGTCATGTACTTCTCGATCTCGCCGCGCACGTAGTCCGACTCGGTCTCCCGGTACCGCCGCTCCAGGTTGGGTATCACGCCCTCGTAGCGCACGCGGTAGCCGGCGGGACGGTGCCGGCCCGCGCGCAGGCGCACGCGGCGATCCTCGGCGCCGTACAGCACCAGCTCCTGCACCTCCGGCGGCAGGTCGCGCCAGGGCGTGTGCAGGCTGAAGCCGTATTCCGCGGCCAGGCCCTCCAGCAGCGCGCGATAGTACTCCTCGCCGCTATTGCCCCGGAACCAGGGCGCGATGGCGCCCTCGGCCAGCGAGCGCTCCGGGTGTGGCACCACCAGCGCCGGGTCGACCTCCAGGCGGCTGCCTAGGCCGGTGCAGGTGCGGCAGGCGCCGTGCGGGCTGTTGAACGAGAAGCTGCGCGGCGCGATCTCCGGCAGGCTGATACCGCAGTCGGGGCAGGCGAAGTGCTCGGAGAACAGCAGGTCGTCGCCGTCGCGCGGGGCGACCAGCATGGTGCCGCCGCCCAGCCGCAGCGCCGTCTCCACCGAGTCGGCGATGCGCGCCTGGTCGGCCGCGCGGTCGGGCGCGTCGGGCTCCGGCACTGCCAGGCGATCGACTACCACCTCAATGCGGTGCAGCTTGTACTTGTCGAGGCGAAAATCGGTGCTGACGTCGTGTACCTCGCCGTCGACGCGCACGCGCAGGTAGCCGGCGCGACGCACATCCTCGAACACGCCCAGATGCTCGCCCTTCCGGTCGCGGACCAGCGGGGCCAGGATCATCAGGCGGGTGCCAGCCGGCAGCGCCAGGATGGCGTCCACGATCTGCTCGACGGTCTGCTGCTGCACCCGGCGACCACAGCGCGGGCAATGGGGCGTGCCCACGCGCGCGTACAGCAGCCGCAGGTAGTCGTAGATCTCGGTGACAGTGCCGACCGTCGAGCGCGGGTTGTGGCTGGCGCCCTTCTGGTCGATGGAGATAGCCGGCGACAGCCCCCCGATGAAGTCCACGTCGGGCTTGTCCATCTGGCCAAGGAACTGGCGCGCGTAGGCGGACAACGACTCGACGTAACGTCGCTGGCCTTCGGCGTACAGCGTGTCGAAGGCCAGCGACGACTTGCCCGACCCGCTGAGCCCCGTGATGACGACCAGCTTGTCCCGTGGGATCGTGAGGTCGATGTTCTTCAGGTTGTGCTGGCGCGCCCCCCGGATGACGATCTGGTCCCCGCTCACACTCCCTCACCACGCGACGTCATGAGTGAGGAGTCAGGAGTGATGACACGACAAACCACCTCACTCATCACCTATGACTCCTCACTCATCACTCGTTGTTCACTACGCGATGCTGCGCCGCAGGGCGAAGATCTGGTCGCGTAGCTCGGCGGCCCGCTCGAAGTCCAGCTCCTTGGCCGCCTGCTTCATGGCGCGCTCCAGCTCCTTGATGCGCGCCAGCGCTTCCTCGCGCGACAGTCCCACCAGCGTGGTGGCCTCGTAGGCCGCCGGCTCCTCGGCCACCGCCGCCCGCACGCGGCTGCTGAGCGCGCGGATCGGCTTCTCGATGCCGCGCGGGGTGATGCCATGCGCCTGATTGTAGGCGATCTGCTTGGCGCGGCGGCGGTACGTCTCATCGATGGCCCGCTGCATCGACTCGGTGATCGTATCGGCGTACATGATGACCTGGCCCTCGACATGCCGCGCCGCGCGCCCCATGATCTGGATCAGGGAGCGGGTCGAGCGCAGGTAGCCCTCCTTGTCGGCGTCGAGGATGGCCACCAGCGACACCTCGGGCAGGTCGAGCCCCTCGCGCAGCAGGTTGATGCCCACCACCACGTCGTACACCCCCTGGCGCAGGCTGGTGAGCGTCTGGTCGCGCTCGAGGGTGTCGATATCCGAGTGGATGTACTGCACCTTGATGCCCAGCTCGCGGAGGTATTCGGTCAGGTCCTCGGCCATACGCTTGGTCAACGTCGTCACCAGCGCGCGCTGGCCCTTGCGCACGCGCTGCTGCAGCTCGTCGACCAGGTCGTCGATCTGCCCCTGCGTGGGGCGCACCTCAACCGGCGGGTCGAGCAGGCCGGTGGGGCGAATGAGCTGCTCGACCACCTGGGCGCTGTGCTCCAGCTCGTACGGGCCAGGGGTGGCCGAGACGTAGATCACCTGGTGGATGTGCCCCTCGAACTCCTGGAAGCTGAGCGGGCGGTTGTCGAGCGCCGAGGGCAGGCGGAAGCCGTACTCCACCAGCGTCTGCTTGCGCGACAGGTCGCCGCCGTACATGCCGGCGATCTGCGGGATCGTCTGATGCGACTCGTCGACGATCAGCAGGAAGTCGTCCGGGAAGTAGTCGAGCAAGCACCACGGCTGGCTACCCGGCGCGCGGCGCGCCAGGTGGCGCGAGTAGTTCTCGACGCCGTGGCAGTAGCCGACCTCGCGCAGCATCTCCAGGTCGCGCAGGGTGCGCTCGCGCAGCCGCTGGGCCTCCAGCAGCTTGCCCTGCGCCTCGAAGCGGCGCACGCACTCCCACAGCTCCGCCTCGATGTCCACGATCGCCGCGTCGAGCTTCTCCTTGGTCGTCACGAAGTGCTTGGCCGGGTAGATGTCCACCGCGGTGCGCTCGACCAGCACCTCGCCGGTGAGCGGGTCGAACTCGGTGATGCGGTCGATCTCGTCGCCCCAGAACTCGACACGCACGGCCACCTCGCCGCCGATCGGGAAGATGTCGAGCGTGTCGCCCCGCACGCGGAACCGCCCGCGGGCGAAATCGTGGTCGTTGCGCTCGTAGTAGATGTCGGTCAGGAACCGCAACACCTTGTCGCGCTTGCGCGTCTCGCCGCGCCGCAGCGTGAGCACGACCTTGCCGTACTCCTCGGGCGGCCCGAGGCCGTAGATGCAGGAGACCGAGGCGACGATGATCACGTCGCGCCGCTCGAACAGCGCCTTGGTGGCGGAGTGGCGCAGGCGATCGATGTCGTCGTTCTTGGTCATCTCCTTGTCGATGTAGGTGTCGGTGCGCGGGACGTACGCCTCGGGCTGGTAGTAGTCGTAGTAGCTCACGAAGCACTCGACGGCGTTATCGGGGAAGAACTCCGATAGCTCAAGGTACAGCTGGGCGACCAGCGTCTTGTTCGGCGCGATGACCAGCGTCGGCCGTTGGACGGCGGCGATGACGTTCGCCATGGTGAACGTCTTGCCGCTGCCCGTCACGCCGAGCAACGTCTGGTGCTTGAGGCCGCGCTGCAGCCCGGCGACCAGCTTGGCAATGGCCTCGGGTTGATCGCCGGTGGGCTGGAACGCGGAGACGAGTCGGAACTCTGCCATCGATGCCCCTGGGCGCCGTGCGCCATAGGGATTGTACCCAACGCCGCGCCTAGCCCCCCACGCCGCGCGGGGGCCCCCGCCCGTTGGGGCGGATTGTGACCCATTTGCAAGCTAGGGCGGGGTGGCGCCGGTCGCGGGCGCGATATGTAGCTCCACGCTCGCCTCGCCAGCGGGCTCGCCCGTCTCGATCGGCAGCCGGGCATTGAGCGTAGCGCCGCTCTCCGCCGGCAGCGTCAGCGGCCCGAGCCGGGGGCTCAGCGCCGGGTGCGGCAGCGTGCTGTGCCCGCTGGGACAGCTGGCCGCGAGCAACAGCTGGGGGTGGTCGTCATCCTGGAAGCGCAGGGTGAAGTTGCCCGCTCGCTCCTCGCCGACCACGCGCACAGCCAGTGGCCCACCACCCGTGTACTGGCAGCCACCCGGCACGCCCCCGCTCACGGTGGCCAGTCCGCGCCCCTCGCCCACCACTCCGCCATCGCCGGTGGGCCAGAAGGTCAGCTCTAGGGTCTCCTCCTGGCGCGCCACGGGCGGCAGACTGCCTCGCACGGCCAGGGTGCCCCGCCAGGGGCAGAGTGCCACCGCCACCCGCTGCACGCGCCAGGCGCCAGCAGAGCGGACGGCCAGCGGCGGCGCATCCGGTCCGACCGTGAAGGGCAGGTCGAGCGCGGCCGCCCAGGTGCCCGCCAGGTCGCCGGGCGCGCCGCGAGCCAATGTCCAGCGCGGGGCGACCTCGGCGGCATACCACTGCTGGAGCCCTACCGGCGACGCACTCGCTTCCCCGCCCTCGCCCTCCTGGGTACGGGCGAGCAGGGTGCCGTCGAGCGCTCCATCCACGCGCCCGCTGGCGGTCCAGGCACGGTCGGCGAGCGCGCCCTGCCAGGTGAGCGTGCCGACGAGGTCGACGACGGCCTCCGCGGTATAGTGGGTCTCGGCGTTGGCCCACTGCACGCTGAGGGCGGGCCCGGGGTCGGTCTGGCCCTGTGCCTGGCCGGTCAGCGTGCCGTCGCAGGCCACGTCCACGACCAGGCGGCCCTGAAGGCGGGCGGGTGCGCTCGCCGGTGGGACAGCGGCCGGCGTGCTGTCAGGCAGAAGCACCACGGCGAGCAGCTCGGCGCTCCACTCTCCCTCGTAGCGGCCGGCGTACTGGTACGTCGGCACGGGTGCGAGCAGGTCCTGGGCGGCGTCGACCGCCGGCACGACCAGGAAGCCCACGGCGAACAGCAGCACCCGTAGCGCCCAGGCCCATAGTCTCATGGCCTGCCAGTATACGCTATGCCGTCCACGGCTGGCCGCCAGCCGCCAGCGCGGCGTATGATCGCGGCGGACCGAGTGCGGAGGCAGGCGAGGAGTGAGGCAGGTGAGCGGGGCGCTGCCCCGTAGCTGGGGCGGCTACCTGATCATCACCGCGCTCAGCACCCTGCAGGGCACGCAACTCAGTCTGGTCGCGCCGCTGCTGGACCGCGATGGCTACGCGCCAGCGGCGATCGGCGCGCTGGTCTCGGCCACCACGGTGGCGTCGCTCGCGGCTCGCCTGCCGGCCGGGCTCCTGTACGAGCGGCTGCCGGCGCGGCGGGTGCAAGGGCTCGCCCTCGGCCTCTTGGCTATCCTCGTGGCGGCCCATCCGTTCGCCGGCAGCGCCGCCGCGATGCTCGTGGTGCGCGTACTGACCGGCGTGGCCTACGGGGTCGGGACCACGCTCAACCTCGCGCGGTTCGTCGACGAGCAGCCGGCGGGTGCCGCCCGGGCGCGCGCCATGGGCTACTACGCGACGGGCATCGCCGCCGGCTACACGCTGGCCTCCCTGCTGGTCGGCTACGCGGTCGAGATAGGTGGCTACCGGGCCGCGTTCGGGGTCGGCGCCGTATTGGTCGCGCTCGGCTTGCTCGGGCTGCTGGATCGCACGCCGGTGCTCGCGCACCGCGCGACCGCGGCGCCGGCCGCCTGGGGCAGCGCGCTCCGGGCGCCGGCGCTGCTGGTGCTCCTGCTAGAGGCCCTGCTACTGAACCTGTTGTGGGCGTTCTGGAACGCCTGGCTGCCGCTGTACGCGCTGGCCGTGGGGTTGACGCTGGCCGAGGCGGGCCTGCTGCGCACGGGCTTCGGGCTGGCCAACGCGGTGGGCCGGCCGCTCGGTGGCGGCCCGGCGGCACGACTGGGGGTGGAGCGCACGGCGGCCGGCGCGCTGCTGGCCCAGTGCGCGCTGCTCCCCCTGCTGCCCGTGGTCCCTGAGCTGGGCGTGCTGCTGACGGTGTTCGTGCTGAGCGGACTGCTACGCGCCGTGGGGATCGTGGCAAACACGGTGGCCGTAGTGGAGCGCGCCGAGCGCCAGCAACTGGGGCGCGGGGCGGCCGTGGCGCTGTTCTCCACGGCGACCGATGTCGGTTTGCTCAGCGGTCCGGCCTGCGGCGGCCTGCTGGTCCAGCTCGTGGGACCGGTGCAGGTGTTCGTGGCCGGCCCCCTGGCGCTCGCGGGAATCTATGGTGCGGCCCGGCTGGCCGTACGGCTCCTGCCCGAGCCGCCGCCGGCGCCCGCGCGCCCACCCGCGCCTTAGCTGGGCGCTGGCGCGCCGAGCGCGTCGCGGACGATGTCGGCGACCAGCGGCGTGATGGCCGGGTGGGCGCCCAGATGGGGTGCTAGCTCGATGCGCACGGCCGGGTAGGCCGCCTGCGCCTCGGCCACCAGCCGCGGGATGTCGCGCTGGAGATGGCGGCCCGGGTGCAGAAACACCGGCACCACCACGATGCGCGCCGCGCCGCGCGCCACGCACTGCTCGACCACCGTCGCAAGCGCCGGCTCGCACAGCTCCATGAACGCCGCCTCGACCCAATCGGTCCCGATGCGCTCGCGCACGGCGGCCGCCAGGTCCAGGAAGTACTGCTGGGCTTCGGGTGCGCGACTGCCGTGGCCGATGAGGATCACTGCCGTTGTCACGCTCGTCTCCCTCTGGCGTCCGCCGGGCCCGCCCGGGCGGTGCGTCGCTCCGCTTCCGGTATAGCGCACGGCCCGCCGTGCCAGCACGGCGACAGCGTATGGTATGCTAGGCGTATCCGAGAGGGAGTATCCCGAACGGGCGGCATCGTCAGCACGGCCTTGCGCCCGGTGCCGCCGGCCCGCGAGGTGGGGAGAGACTCTCGGCTGAAAGTCATGCCGACGTTCAGCCGGAGTCGAAGCCCGTGTCCACCACCCTCGGCGGGTTGACTCAATCCCTTCTTCGTGGCGCCCTGCCACGCCGGCCGTTCCTTGGCCCGCCCCGTGCTCCACCCCTTGCCCAGTGGTTTCGGGACGCATCCTGCTACATCGTCGGTATCGGAGGGAGGGGCCGTGGCCTCAGCCGTCATCCTCGCCTTAGGCATTCTCGCCGCCCTCGTCGGGCCGGCCGTCAAGCTCTCGGGGCAGCACCTCGCGCCCCAGATCGAGATCGTCGTCTACGGCCTGAGCGTGCTGGGCGCGGCCGCCGTGTTGGCCTGGGCTACCGAGGTCGCGCAGCACGACATCTCACGAGCGCTCGCCTACACCGTCCTGGCATTGATCGCCGTGCTGCCCGAGTACGCCGTCGATATGTACTTCGCCTGGACGGCCGCCAGCCAGCCGGAGTACGCCAGCTACGCCGCCGCGAACATGACGGGTGCGAACCGACTGCTCATCGGCCTGGGCTGGCCGCTGGTCGTGCTGCTAGCCTGGCTCACGGCCCGGCGGATGGTGCCCGCCGAGCCCGAGGACGTGGCCGAGGCCCAGCGCGGGCTACCCGTGCGGCTGCCGGTCGAGGCCCGGTTGGACATCGTGGTGCTGGGCGTGGCCACGCTCTACTGCTTCCTGCTGCCACTCAAGGGCAGCGTCAGCCTGCTCGATGGCGCGCTGCTCATCGCCCTGTTCGGCTTCTACGCCTGGCGCGTGGCACAGGCCGAGCGTGCCGAGCCGGAGACCATCGGTCCCGCCGCGCTGATCGCCCGGCTCTCCACTGGCCCGCGGCGGGTGACCACGATCGCCATGTTCCTGGTGGCCGCGGTGAGCATTTTCCTGTGCGCCGAGCCGTTCGCCGAGGCGCTGATCGCCACCGGCGCGGTGCTGGGCATCGACCGCTTCCTGCTGGTGCAGTGGCTCGCGCCGCTGGCCTCGGAGGCGCCGGAGCTGATCGTGGTCGCGCTGCTCGCCGTACGCGGGCAGGCCAACTTGGGGCTCGCCGCGTTGCTGGCCAGCAAGGTGAACCAGTGGACCTTGCTGGTCGGCATGCTGCCGCTAGCCTACAGTATGGCGTCGGGCTTCCCGCGTGCGCTGCCGCTCGATGCCCATCAATCTGAAGAGGTGTTCCTCACCGCCGCGCAGTCGCTGTTCGCCTGCTTGATCCTGATTCGCCTGCGGCTGACCACGCGCGGCGCGCTGGCGCTGTTCGGGCTGTTCATGCTGCAGTTCCTGATCCCGCCGCTGCGCTGGCCCACGGCGATTGCCTACCTCGTGCTGGCCGTCGTGCTGCTAGTCCGGGACCGCGACGCCCTGCGCGCCTACCTACCCGGAGCAAAGCCGGAGCCGGGCCCGCCCGCGGCGGTGCGGCCGCCCGAGTAGAGCTCGTAGCGTAGCAGGCCCTCACCTCC
>JADGHJ010000140.1 GCA_019686175.1 Chloroflexota bacterium
ACCCCGTGCACCACCCGCCCGTCGGCATCGTCGGGCTCGATAACCACGCCCAGCGCCCGCAGGCAGCGCTCGGTGGAGAGCACGTCGGCGCCCAGGCCTAGCCCGCGCACCCGCGCCGTGCCCTCGGCGAGCGCGTTCAACAGCAGCGCGCGGTGCGAGATCGACTTGTCGCCCGGGACGCGCAGGTCCCCGGCCAAGCGGCGGGCCGGGGCGACGGCGCGCGGCTCGCTGCCCACGCTCAGCGCCCCGGCGCGACGGCGACGGCCGCGTCGGGCAGGTGGCGGCCCACCGCGCTGGTCACCGGGCGCAGCTGGGTCATCAGGGCGGCGAAGTTGTCGAGGTTGAGCGACTGCGGGCCGTCGCTGAGGGCGCTGTCGGGATCGGGGTGCACCTCGATGAGCAGCCCGTCCGCCCCCACGGCGGCGGCGGCCAGCGCCATCGGCCGGACCAGGTACCACTTGCCGGTCCCATGGCTCGGGTCGGCGACCACGGGCAGGTGGCTCAACTTCTTGACCACGGGGATCGCGCTCAAGTCGAGCGTGTTGCGCACGGCGGTCTCGAAGGTGCGGATACCGCGCTCGCAGAGGATCACCTGCGGGTTGCCGGCGTTGAGGATGTACTCGGCGGCCATCAGCCACTCCTCGATGGTGGCCGACATGCCGCGCTTGAGCATCACGGGCTTGTTGGCACGCCCGACCGCCCGGAGCAGGGCGAAGTTCTGCATGTTGCGCGTGCCGATCTGGAGGATGTCGGCGTAGGCGGCCACGGTCGCCACGTCCGCGGTGTCCAGCACCTCGGTGATGATCGGCAGGCCCGTCTCCTCGCGGGCGCGGGCGAGATACTCCAGCCCCTGCACGCCCAGGCCCTGGAAGCTGTACGGCGAGGTGCGCGGCTTGTAGGCGCCGCCGCGCAGGAGGCGGGCGCCCGCGGCCTTCACGGCGTGCGCGGTGCGCAGCACCTGGTCGAGGCTCTCCACCGAGCACGGGCCGGCCATGACGATGAACTCGTCGGCCCCGATGGCTACGTCACCGACATGGATCACGGTGTCGAACGGCCGGTAGTCGCGGCTGGCCAGCTTGTACGGCTTGCTGACCCGCTGCGTGCGCTCGACCCCCGGCAGCAGCTCCAGCCGCTCGCCCAATTCGGAGGGGATCGGCGCGCCCAGCACGCCGACGATCGCCTGCTGGGCGCCGGTCATGACCTCGCCACGGAAGCCCGCTTCCTGGATGCGCTCGACAACCTGTGCGATCTGTTCGGGGGTGGCACCATTCCGCATGATGACGATCACCGTGCTCCGCTCCCTTCTGCCCAATCAGTGTCCGCCCACACGCGCCCGCCAGGCTGTCGCGTCGATCACAATGCAGTCCGCTTCACGCCGCGGTGGCGCACCCCACCATGCCGCCCGTCCTAAGCAAACAAAGAAGCAGAGGCGCTCGCCTCTGCTTCGGATCGGCATGACAGGGCCCAGGGCCGCGTGTTACCGCCGCAGCCCCGTCATGCCGCAACTAAAGTAAAAGCCGACGTACACGAGCAACGCAGGCGCTCCAGGTGGGCGCTAGCTTCGTGCCCACTATAGCGGACGCATTAGCCCGCGTCAAGTTGTGGCGAGGTCGACGCAGCGGAACCGAGCGAGCGGACGCCCAGGGGCCGTTTGGCGGGCACGCCGGGGCGGCGCGGGTAGGCCGCGGGAGTGGGGGCGACTTTGTCGACCACCACCAGCGCCCGCCCGTCAGCCAGGGCGGGTAGGGTGATCGGTACCAGCGGGCGTGCCGCGCCGCCCAAGGCGGCGAGCGCGGGCGCGGCAGCGGCCAGCTCGGCGGCCAGCTCGCCCTTGCGCGGCGCGATCAGCACGCCGCCAACGCGCAGGAACGGCAGTGTGAGCTCGAGGAGCGCGGGTAGCGCGGCCACAGCCCGCGCCAGGGCCACGTCGTAGGCCTCGCGGTGGGCGGGATGGTGGCCGATCACCTCCGCGCGCTCGGCGACCACGGCCACATCGGTGAGGCCCAGCTCGGCGACGACGTGGGTCAGGAACGCGGCCTTCTTGCCCGTGGCCTCCAGCAGGGTGAGCCGCAGTTGGGGAAGCGCGATCTTGAGGGGCAGGCCGGGAAAGCCAGCGCCGCTGCCGACATCGATCACGCGTAGGCTGGGGATGGCCGCTGCCGTGCCCCAACGCGCCAGCAGCGGCAGCGTGCAGGTGAGAGAATCGAGGAAGTGCAGGCGCTCGACCGCCTCGGGCTCCACGATGGCGGTGAGATTGACGCGGGCGTTCCAGGCGAGCAGCGCGGCACGATAGCGCTCGAAGCGCGCGCGCTGCGTCTCGGTCAGCGGCAGGCCGAGCGCGGCGGCCCCTGCCGCGAGCAGCTCCATGCGGCTCCCACGGCCCCGTCGTTGAGCCTGCCCAACGCGGAGACTATAATTCTAGTGCCACACCATTGTATCCACGCAGCATCCAGACTGACGAGGTGGGCGCATTATGGCCAATGGCGCGACACGGGGGACCACGTCCACACTACGGCTGGGCGAAGCAGTCAGCACGTACCTGACGGGACTGGCCCCCCGCGAGCGCGAGACCCAGGCTCCCGCCCTCATGCGCCTTGTGCGTTGGCTCGGTGCCGACCGCGAGTTGAGCACGATCCGCCCGATCGACCTGGAGCGCTATCAGGAGCAGTTGGGCAACGGGGGTGTCGATCCGGCGCTGAGTCTGGAAGGGGTGCGCGCGTTCTTCGCCGAGGCACGCAAGCGGCACTGGACGGAGACGAACCTGGCCGTGCATGTCAAGGTGCGGCGGCGCCCGACCAGCCGCAGCGCGCGCCAGCAGCCTACAGGGCCGGAGCCGCAGATCCAGATGACCGCCGCGGGCCGCGAGGCGCTGCAGCGCGAGCTAGAGCGGCTGGAGAACGAGGTGCGCCCCGAGCTCACCGAGACGCTCCAACGGGCCGCCGCGGACAAGGACTTCCGGGAGAATGCGCCGTACCATGCCGCGAAGCAACAGCTCGCGGAGGTGCAGTCCCGGATCAACGCGCTGCGGGCCCAGCTCATGGCGGCTACGGTGGTGGAGACGGGCCAGAGCGAGCGGGTGGGTCTCGGGACGCGCGTGCTCCTCAAGGACCTGGACGCCAACGAGGAGCTGAGCTACACGCTGGTCGGGCCGGGGGAAATCGACGCCCGGCGCGGGCGCATCTCCATCCAGTCGCCGGTCGGGCGCGCCCTGGTCGACCACGTGGTGGGCGACACGGTCGAGGTGCAGACCCCAGCTGGCCGGTTCCGCTACCGCATCGAGCGCATCGAGGCCGCGCTGTGAGCGAGGGGCCACCGCGCACCCCGGCTCTTACCGTCGATGGTGTGCTGATCGAGCAGGGGCGCATCCTGCTGGTGCGCCGCCGGCGCGAGCCGTTTGCGGGCTATTATGCGCTGCCCGGTGGGTTCGTCGACTACGGGGAGACGGTCGAGACGGCGGTGGTCCGCGAGCTGCGCGAGGAGACCGGGCTCGACGTGGCTATCGCTTACCTCCTCGGTGTCTACTCCGATCCCGCGCGCGACCCGCGCGGCCACACCGTGAGCATCGTCTATCGGGTCGTGCGCCAGGGCGGCGCGGTGCGAGGCGCCGATGACGTCGACGACGCGCGCTTCTTCCCGCTCGATGCCCTGCCGCCCCTCGCTTTCGATCACGCCCGGATCGTCGCCGACGCCCGCCGTGCCGAGGCCGAGCGAGCCGCTCGCCCATGAGCGCTGGCCGCACCGCGTGGCGAGCGCGCGAGTAGCCGAGAGCGAGTCGTGGACCTGCGTCTGCAGAGCGCGGTGCTGGCCGGCCGGGCGGCGAGCGCGCTGAGCCGGCGACTGGGCCGTGGCGGCGGCACCGTGATCGCCGGCCACGTGGTGGCGCGCCTGGCCCCCCAGGCCCTCGCCCAGCTCAGCCATGCGCTACCGCGCGGCGTCGTGCTCCTCTCGGGCACGAACGGCAAGACCACGACCAGCCGTCTGCTGGCCCACATCCTGGCCAGCACGGGCATCGCGCTCGTCCACAACCGCGCAGGCGCCAACCTGCTGTCCGGGATCGTCAGCGCGCTGACGCAGGATGCCGACTGGCGGGGCCGACCCCGTGCGGCGCTCGGCCTGTTCGAGGTCGACGAGGCGACGCTGCCCCATGCGCTCGGCCCCACCGCGCCGCGCGCCGTTGTCCTCACCAACATCTTCCGCGACCAGCTCGACCGCTACGGCGAGGTCCAGTTCGTGGCCGAGCTGTGGCGGGAGGCGCTCGCCACATTGCCGCCGGGCAGCGCCCTGGTGCTCAACGCCGATGATCCGCTGGTGGCCAGCCTTGGAACGGCGCACGCGGGCCCCGTGGTGTACTACGGGCTCGACGTGCCGGAGCTGGGCAGCGCCGTGGTGCCCCACGCGGCCGACGCCCGCCTCTGCCCCCGGTGTGGTGCGCCGCTGGCCTATGCCCTCGCCTACTATGGCCATCTCGGCCACTACGCCTGCACGGCGTGTGCGTTCGCGCGCCCGGCCCCGTCCATCGCCGTTGTCCCCCCCTTGCGGACGGGGCCCGCGCGCACGCTGCTGACACTCCAGGTGCCCGGCGGACACCTGGCGCTGGCGCTGCCGCTGCCCGGCCTGTACAACGTGTACAATGCGCTCGCGGCCGCGGCCGCCGCCCTGGCACTCGGGGTGCCGCCGCTGGCGGTGGGGCGGGCGCTGGGCCGCTTCAGCGCCGCCTTCGGCCGCCTGGAGCGTGTGGCGGTCGGCGACCGTGTGGTGTCGTTGGCGCTGGTGAAGAACCCGGTCGGCTGTACCGAGGTGCTGCGCACGCTGGCCGCCGATGGCGCGCCCAAGACGCTGTTGATCGCCATCAACGACCTGTTCGCCGATGGGACGGACGTCTCGTGGCTGTGGGACGTCGACTTCGAGCAGATCGCGCCGCGCGTGGCCGGCGCTGTCTGTAGCGGCACGCGGGCTGCGGACATGGCGCTGCGGCTGAAGTACGCGCTGGTGGACCCGGCGCGCCTGGTAGTCGAGCCGGACATCGAGCGGGCGCTGGCGCGCGGGCTGGCGCTCACGCCCCCGGCTGGGGTGCTCCACGTGCTGCCGACGTATACGGCGCTGCTAGAGGTGCGGGCGGCGCTGCACCGGCAGGGCGCGGTGGGGACGTTCTGGGAGGATTGACGCGCCGCGGTATCGCCGACAGGAGCGTGCGCTATGGCAGATGGAGTCGTTCCTAGCCCCGAGGCCGCATCCTACACGCTGACTCTCGGGCACCTCTACCCCGAGCTGATGAGCACCTACGGCGACCGCGGGAACATCCTCGCGCTCGCGCGGCGCGCGGCGTGGCGGGGTATCGCGCTACAGCTGGAGTCGATCGGGCTGGGGATGCCGGTCGAGCCGGCCCGCTACGACCTCTTCTTCTTCGGCGGCGGCCAGGACCGCGAGCAGGCCGTGGTGGCCGACGATCTGCAGGCCAAGGGGCCGGCCTTGCGCGAGGCCGTGGAGAGTGGCGCGGTACTGCTGGCCATCTGTGGTGGCTACCAGTTGCTCGGCCACGAGTTCCGCACAGCCGGCGGCACGGTGCTGCGCGGGATCGGCCTGCTCGACCTCTGGACGGTGGCGGGCGAGCGGCGCCACATCGGCAACGTGATCGTCCGCTGCGAGCTGGACGGCACGCCGCGCACGCTGGTGGGCTTCGAGAACCACAGTGGGAAAACCTACCTCGGCGCGGCTGCGCGGCCCCTGGGCTACGTGGAAGTCGGCGCCGGCAATAATGGCGAGGATGGCACCGAGGGCGCCGTGTACCGCGACGCCTACGGCTGCTACCTCCATGGCTCGCTGCTGCCGAAAAACCCCTGGTTCGCCGATCACCTGCTGCGCCGGGCGCTGCAGCGGCGCTACGGTCCGGCCGCTTCGCTCACACCGCTCGACGACACGCTAGAGGAGCAGGCCCACCAGGCCGTGCTGGCCCGTGTGCGCGCGGTGGGGCGGGCCGCCGTGGGGGTCCGCTAGCCCGTGGCGGCCCGCGAGGATGCGCCCATGGCCGAGCCGGCAGAGCCCCAACCACGGCCGCTGTGGGCGGCAGCTCGCCGCGACCTCGTGCGCCGCGCCGCGCAGCCCTCCCGTCTGCAGCCGGTACCGGCGTCCCGGGCTGGAGCGCGCCCGCTAGGGCTGCGCCTACGGCAGTTGGCGGGGGCGGCAGGCATTCTCATGGCCAGCTTCGTGGCCAGCCGCCTGCTCGGGCTGGCGCGCAACGCCGTACTGGCCGCCTACTATGGCACGTCCGATGACTACGCCGCGTATCTGGCCGCCAACAACGTCGCGGACACGGTGTTCCAGATCCTGGCCGGCGGAGTGATGGGCGCGGCATTCATTCCCGTGTTCACGCGCTATCTGGAGCAGGGCGACGAGCGCGGGGCGTGGCGGCTGGCCAGCTCGGCCATCAACCTGGCGGCGCTGCTGACGGGCGCCGTCGCCCTAGTGTTGGTCCTGCTGGCGCGTCCGCTGGCTGCGGGCCTGGCGGCCGGCCGCGACCCCGCCTTCCAGGAGCTGACCGCCGCCCTGCTGCGTATCCTCCTGCTTGCGCCGGTACTGTTCGCCGTCAGCGCCTTCCTCACCAGCATCCTCAACAGCTTCCAGCGCTTCTTCTGGGCCGCGCTGGCCCCGCTCATGTACAACCTGGGCATCATCGCCGGCGCGGTCCTGCTGCACCAGCGCCACGGCATCTACGGCGTCGCGATCGGCGTTCTCGCTGGCGCAGCTGGCCACCTGCTGATTCAGGTGCCCGACCTGCTACGCCTGGGCGCACGCTACATGCCGGTCATCGATTGGCGGCACGCGGGGGTGCGCGAGGTGGGGCGGCTGATGGTGCCGCGGATGTTCGCACTGGGGGTGGCGCAGCTCAACAAGCTCGCCAGCGTGTTCTTCGCTCTCCTCCTGGCGGCCGGGAGCCTGCCGTATCTGGAGTACGCCTGGCTGGTGTTCATGGTGCCGTTGGGCGTGTTCGGTATGGCCGTCAGCACGGCCGTGTTCCCATCCCTCGCGCGGCAGAGCGCCGCCGCCCGCCACGACGAGCTGCAGGCGCTGTTCAGCCTGAGCCTGCGGATGATCCTCTTCCTGACCGTGCCCGCCGCTGTGGGGCTGATGGTGCTTGGCGGGCCGATCGTTCGGTTGCTGTTCGAGCGCGGCGAGTTCAGCGGCACCGACACGCGCGCGGTTGCCCTGGCGCTGGCCTGCTACGCGCTGGGGCTGCCGGGCCACAGCCTGGTGGAGATCGTCAACCGCGCCTTCTACGCGCTGCACGATACAGTCACCCCTGTGAAGGCGGCGGTGGTGGCCGTGGCAGGGCACCTCCTGCTCAGCATCGCTACCGTAGCCCTAGCGCAGCATGGGGCGCTGCCGCCCGACCGCGCCTACGCCGGGCTGGCGCTGGCTAACGCCGCGGCGGGGACGTGCGAGGCCATGCTGCTGGTCGGGTGGCTGCGGCGGCGACTGCCCGGCCTGGCGCTCGGGTCGCTGGTCTGGGCCGGCGGCCGCTATGCCCTGGCCGCGGGTGCCATGGGGGTGGGGCTCGTGCTGGCGGACGAGCGGCTCGTGCGCCTGTTTCCGACCGACACTGCCGCGGGGCAGCTCGTGGCGGTAGGGACGCTCGTGGCCCTGGGCGCTGCCGGCTATGGCGTGCTCGCCGTGCTGCTGGGCAGCCGCGAGCCGCGCCTGCTGCTGAGGCTCTTGTGCCCGCAGTTAGCACGATGACTCGCGAGCCATGGCCCTCGCCTGCCGCGACCATCTGCGCCCACAGCGTGGGTGCTGTGGGCGCGCCGTAGTCAGGGCCCCGGGCACTTGGAGGGCGGGCCGATGGACGGAGTGACGCTAGCCCTCGGATCGAGCCTGGTCGCGTTGGGCTACGCGGTCTGGCTCGCGCGCAGCGTGCTGGCCAGCAACCCGGGCAACGAGCGCATGCGCGAGATCCAGGTCGCGATCCAGGAGGGCGCCGAGGCGTTCCTACGGCGCGAGTACAGCGTCTTGCTCGTCTTCGCGTTGGGAGTCGCGGGATTCCTGGCGCTCGCCGTCGGCCCGGCCACGGCGGTGGCGTTTCTGTTCGGTGCAGCGTGCTCTGGAGCGACGGGCTACGCCGGTATGGCGATCGCCGTGCGGGCCAATACTCGTACCGCCCAGGCGGCCGCCCAATCGTTGGACCGTGGGCTGCGCGTGGCGTTTCAGAGCGGCGCGGTGATGGGCGCGGCCGTGGTCGGCATGGGGCTGCTGGGCCTGAGTGTGGTCTGGTTGCTCGCCCGTCCGCTGGTCGACTTCGCCACCGCAGTGAGCATCCTGAGTGGCTTCTCGTTCGGCGCCAGCTCGATCGCGTTGTTCGCGCGCGTGGGCGGAGGGATCTACACGAAGGCCGCCGATGTGGGCGCCGACCTGGTGGGCAAAGTGGAGGTGGGCATCCCCGAAGACGACCCACGCAACCCGGCGGTGATTGCCGACAACGTGGGCGACAACGTGGGCGATGTGGCCGGCATGGGCGCCGACCTGTTCGAGTCGTACGTCGGCTCCATCGTCGGCACTATCGCCCTGGCTGGCACGGCGGCCGTCGTCGGCGGCGAGGTACTGCCACTGCTGGTGGCCGCGGTGGGCGTCGTCGCCTCGATCGTGGGCACCTTCTTCGTGCGGGTGGCCGAGGGCGTCGATCTCGACGGGCTGCTGTGGGCGCTGCGCCGCGGCATCTTGATCGCCGGGGCGCTGGTGGTTGTCGGGACCTACGCCGTGGTGACGCTGGTCGGCGCCAGCGTCGCCGTGTTCTGGGCGGTGATCGTGGGGCTGGTGGCCGGGATCGTCATCGGGCTGGGTACCGAGTACTTCACCGCTTACACCAATCGCCCGACGCAGGCCATCGCCGAGGCCGCCCTGAGCGGAGCCGCCACGACGCTCATCCGCGGCCTGGCCGTCGGCATGCAGAGCACCGCGCTGGCGATCATCGTGCTCGGGGCGGCGATCCTGGTCGCCTATTGGCTCGCCGGGCTCTACGGGGTGGCCATCGCCGGGGTGGGCATGCTATCTACCCTCGGCATTACGCTGGCCACCGACGCGTACGGGCCGGTGGCCGACAACGCGGGCGGGATCGCCCAGATGGCCCACCTGCCGGGCGAGGTGCGCGCGCGGACCGATGCGCTCGACTCGCTGGGCAACACCACGGCGGCGACTGGCAAGGGGTTTGCTATCGGTTCGGCGGTGCTGACCGCGCTCGCGCTCATGGCAGCCTATACCGCGGCCGTAGGGGTGGACTTCGTGAACCTGCTGGACCCGCGGGTGATCGTGGGGCTGCTGTTGGGCGCGATGCTCGCCTACCTGTTCTCGGCGCTGGCGATGACCGCGGTGAGCAAGGCCGCGTACGGCGTGGTGCACGAGGTGCGGCGCCAGTTCGTCGAGGTCCCTGGTCTCCTGGAGGGAAAGGCCCGCGCCGACTACGCCCGCTGCGTCGACATCACTACCCGCACAGCCTTGCGAGAGATGCTCGCGCCGGGCCTGCTGGCGGTGCTGAGCCCGCTGGTGGTGGGGCTGCTGCTGGGCAGCGCGGCACTGGGCGGGCTGCTGGCAGGGGCGATCGCATCGGGGGCGCTGCTGGCGATCACGATGGCCAACGCTGGCGGCGCCTGGGACAACGCGAAGAAGCTAATCGAGGCCGGCGCCCACGGGGGCAAAGGCTCCGACGCCCACAAGGCCGCCGTCGTGGGCGACACGGTCGGCGATGCCTTCAAGGACACCGCAGGCCCTAGCCTGAATATCCTGATCAAGCTGATGTCCGTGGTGTCGCTAGTGCTAGCGCCGCTGTTCAGCGGCCGCTGAACAACGGCCGCCTGCTCCACCAGGAAGCGGCCCCCTGCGGCCCAACGCACGTCCGGGTAGGCCGCAGGAGGCCAGAATGGTGCCGGCCGCTCCAGCGCGTTAGCCGGAGAACGCCGCGGGCCGCGCCAACGGCTCGGTAGGCGCGCCTTCGGCTTCCTCCCAGATGCGGCGGTCCTTGGTCTCGGGAATGAGCAACCCGCCGACGATCACCGACATCAGCGCGACGACGATGGCGTAGATCAGCCCGGCCAGCGGGTTGCCATCGGGCGCTCCGCTCGGGTTCAGGCCCCGCAGGTCGAACAGGCCTAGGAAGGGGATGTACCCCTGGCCGGGGATCGTGGCCGCCACCAGCGCCAGGTAGATAGTCGGCAGCCAGCCGCCGAACCAGCCGTTCCCGAAGTGGTATGGGATCGACAGCGACGTGTAGCGGATGGCCGTCGGGAAGTACTCGACCAGGAAGGCGGCGATCGGTCCGTACACCATCGTCACGTAGATGATCTGGATCCACACCAATGCGGCGATGACGGGGATGTTAGGGTTAGCCCCCGTGATCTTGCCCGCTTGGTCGTAGACCAGGTTCGCGTTGGCCATGATCGCCTGGTAGATCGGCACGTAGGTTACCGCGGCGATCAAGCAGCCGCCGAGGATCACCGGCTTACGGCCGATCTTGTCCGACAGCCAGCCGAAGAAGACGAAGAACGGAGTGGCCAGAGCAATGGCGACCAGCAGGATGACGTAGGCGGGGACGTAGGGCGTCTTGAGGAAGACGGTTAGGAAGAACAGCGCCTGGAACTGCCCCTGATACCATACTACCGCCTGGCCCGCCGTCATCCCTATCAGCGCCAGCAGCATCAACCCGAGACGGCTGCCGGTAAAGCTCTGGCGCGCCCAGCTCGCGGTGTTGGTAGCCGTCCGGCCACGCTCCTTGAGGCGCGCGAACAGCGGCGTCTCTTGCAGGCGCACGCGGATGTACAGCGCCAGGAACACCAGGATGGCCGATAGCAGGAACGGCACGCGCCAGCCCCAGTCGCGGTACACCTGGTCGCCGAACCCCAGGCGGGTGAGAAGGATCACCCCCAGCGCGGCGAACATGCCGACGGTGGCCGTGGTCTGGATCCACGACGTGTACAAGCCGCGCTTGCCATCGGGCGCGTGCTCGGCCACGTAGATCGCCGCGCCGCCGTACTCGCCGCCTAGCGCGAGCCCCTGCAGCAGGCGCAGCAGCGTGAGGATCAGCGGCGCCAGGATGCCGATCTGCTGGTACGTCGGCAGTAGCCCGACGAGGACCGTGGCGGCGCCCATGATCGTAATGGTGACCAGGAAGGCATACTTCCGGCCCACGACGTCGCCGATGCGCCCGAACACCACCGCCCCGAAGGGCCGCACGGCGAAGCCGGCGCCGTAGACCGCGAACCCCGCCAGCAGCGAGGCCGTCGGGTTGTCCGATGGGAAGAAGAGCGGCGCCAGGAACGGCGTCAGGAGCGCGTACAGGTAGAAGTCGTACCACTCGATGATCGTGCCCGCCGAGGACGCGGCGATCACGAACGGGATGTTCCAGCCGCGGGCCGCTTCCCGCTCGCCCGCGGCGGCTACTGTGGCCATCGCGCCTCCCTCCCTTCACTACGCGGCGCAAGCCCGCCCCAGCCCACCCCGCCGGTGGGCGGTCCGGTGGGGATGCGCCCCGATTTGC
>JADGHJ010000004.1 GCA_019686175.1 Chloroflexota bacterium
CGGGGACGCGGGAGGCCGTCCAGGCCATGGAGCAGGGCGCGCAGCGGGTCGAGGCCGGAACCCTGCAGGCCGACGCGGCCGGCGAGGCGTTGGCCGCCATCCTGCGCGCCGCCGAGCAGACGGTCGAGCAGGTGACCGGCATCGCCACGGCGGCGCAAGAGCTGGCGCAGGGCGCACGCAGTGTGGTGGATGCCATGGCCAGCATCAGCGCAGTCGTGGAGGAAAATTCGGCCGCCACCGAGGAGATGTCCGCCCAGGCCGGCGAGGTGAACGAGATCGTCCAGTCCATCGCGACGGTGACCGAGCAGAACAGTGCTGCCACGAGCACGGTGGCGGCTAGCATCGAGGGTATCGAGGGCCAGGTGCAGGCGATCGCCAGCGAGGCCGACGAGCTGGCACAGACCGCGGCCGCGCTGCGCGCGCTGGTGAGCCGCTTCGAGCGCCGCGCGGAGCCAGCCACCCTGCCCGAAGCGCCACTGGCCGAGCGGCGCCCAGCCCTGGCGCGCGTGAGCTAACCCCCCTTGCCGCCAGCTGACCCATGGTGAGCGGGCGCGAGTGATGCACACGACCGCACTCGCGCCCGCTTGGTACACATCCTGCGCCAGTTCTCAGGCGCGAGCGGCCCAGGCTAGCAGAAGGGGCGGCTCGCGCCTGAGACCATGGCCGAGAGGTGAGCACGGTGCTGAGCCGCGATGTCGCCCAGCCGGGCTGGCAGGACCCCCGCTACGACCTGCCGGAGGGGCCGCCCCTCGGCGCCACGCTACTGGGCGACGGGCGCTGCGAGTTCCGCGTCTGGGCGCCGCGCTGCCAGCAGGTCGCGCTCCACCTCCTGGCCCCGCGCGATCGCCTGCTCCCGCTCACACCCGAGCGGCGCGGCTACTTCGCCGCTGTGGTCGACGACGTGCCGGCGGGCGCCCTGTACCGTTACCGGCTCGATGGCCAGCGCGAGCGGCCCGACCCGGCCTCGCGCTACCAGCCCGAGGGGCCCCACGGGCCGTCGGCCGTGGTCGACCCTCGCGCCTTCCGCTGGACCGACCACGCCTGGCGCGGCGTGCCGCAGCCGGAGCTGGTGTTCTACGAGCTACACGTGGGGACGTTCACCGCGGAGGGCACCTTCGACGCCATCATCCCGCACCTGCCCGCGCTGCGCGAGCTGGGCGTCACCGCCCTCGAACTGATGCCCGTGGCCCAGTTTCCGGGGGCGCGCAACTGGGGCTACGATGGCGTGCTGCCGTTCGCGGTGCAGAACTCGTACGGCGGTCCGGAGGGGCTGCGGCGCCTGGTCGACGCCTGCCATGCCCGTGGCCTGGCCGTGTTCCTCGACGTGGTCTACAACCACCTCGGCCCCGAAGGGAACTATCTCGGCGACTTCGGCCCCTACTTCACCGACGTGTACCACACGCCGTGGGGCGCGGCGCTGAACTTCGACCAGCCCCACAGCGACGAGGTGCGCCACTACTTCATCCAGAACGGCCTGCACTGGCTACGCGAGTACCACCTCGACGGTTTCCGGCTGGACGCTGTGCACGCCATCCTCGATCGCTCGGCCTTCACGTTCCTGCAGGAGTGGAACGCGGCGGTGCACCGCGAGGGGCGCCGTCGTGGCTGGCCCGTGGTCACCATTGCCGAGAGCGACCTCAACGACGCTCGCGTGCTCCGCCCGGTCGAGGCCGGCGGCTGGGGCTTCGACGGCCAGTGGGCCGACGATTTCCACCACGCGCTCCACGCTCTGCTCACGGGCGAGCGCGCCGGCTACTACGCCGACTACGGCACCGTCGAGGACCTGGCCGAGGCGCTCCGCGCCGGCTGGAGCTATCGCGGACGCTACTCGGAGTACCGGCGCCGCCGGCACGGCAACGACCCCGCCGATCGCCCGGCGTGGCAGTTCGTGTACTGCACCCAGAATCACGACCAGGTGGGCAACCGGGCCCGCGGGGATCGACTATCCACCCTGGTGCCGTTCGACGCGCTCAAGCTGGCGGCCGGCGCCCTGCTCCTGGCGCCCTGCCTGCCGCTGCTGTTCATGGGCGAGGAGTACGGCGAGCCGCACCCCTTCCCCTACTTCACCAGCCACACCGACCCCGCGCTAGCGGCGGCCGTCAGCCATGGGCGGCGCGAGGAGTTCGCCGCTTTCGCCTGGCAGGGCACGGTGCCCGACCCGCAGGCGGAGGCGACCTTCCGCAGCGCGCTG
Organism: Chloroflexota bacterium; assembly: GCA_019686175.1. Classification (GTDB taxonomy): domain Bacteria; phylum Chloroflexota; class UBA6077; order UBA6077; family JAJPHF01; genus JADGHJ01. Next base: position 2,192 of record JADGHJ010000004.1, read on the forward strand.
CTCCAGCACCACCTGGCCAGCGAAGGGCGGCACCGCCAGCTCCGGGAGTGGTACCAGACGCTCCTGCGGCTGCGGCGCGAGCTGCCTGCGCTCGCGGCCCTGGATCGCACGCGCCTCAGCGTGTGGACCGACGGCCGCGTGCTGGTGATGCAGCGCTGGGCCGAGGACCAGACGGTGGCGGCGGTGCTCGCCTTCAGCGCCGAGCCGGTCGCCACCACGCTCCCGCTGCCTGCGGGCGAGTGGCAACGGTTGCTCGATGCCGCGGAGCCCCGTTGGGGCGGGACCGGCAGCACCGTGCCCGCCCGGATCACCACCACGGGCAGCGTCGCGCTCTCCCTGGGCTCCTGGGCGTGCGTCGTGCTGGCTCGCGCAGCAGCCGCCTGAGTGGCATGCCAGGCGGGCGGCCAACAGCGCTCTATACTATTGGCATGGATCGCTTTGTATGCATTCACGGGCATTTCTACCAGCCACCGCGCGAGAACCCCTGGCTCGGGGCGATCGAGCTGCAGGACTCGGCCGCGCCGTACCACGATTGGAACGAGCGGATCACGGCGGAGTGCTACGCTCCTAACGCCCACTCGCGCATCCTCGACGCCGACGGGCTCATCCGCCAGATCGTGAACAACTACGCGCGGATCAGCTTCAACTTCGGCCCCACGCTGCTGGCGTGGATGGAGGAGCACGCGCCGGACACCTACGCCGCCATTCTCGCCGCGGACCGCGAGAGCCAGCAGCGCTTCGGCGGCCATGGCTCGGCGCTCGCGCAGGCCTACAACCACCTGATCCTCCCGCTGGCCAACCACCGCGACAAGCGCACGCAGGTGGTCTGGGGGGTGCACGACTTCCTGCACCGCTTCGGGCGCGCACCCGAGGGGATGTGGCTGCCCGAGACGGCGGTGGACCTCGAGTCGCTCGATCTGCTGGCCGAGCACGGCCTGCGCTTCACGATCCTCGCCCCGCACCAGGCTAAGCGCATCCGTCCGCTGGACCGCGAGCAGTGGTACGACGTAGGCGCCGGCACCATCGACCCGCACCAGCCGTATCTGGTGCGCTTGCCCTCCGGTCGCGCGATCGCGGTGTTCTTCTACGATGGGCCGATCGCGCGCGCGGTGGCCTTCGAGGGCCTACTCAGCAACGGCGAGCAGTTCGCGCACCGCCTGCTGAGCGCGTTCGACCCGACCCCGGGGCACGCCCAGCTCGTGCACATCGCCACCGACGGCGAGACCTACGGCCACCACCACCGCCACGGCGACATGGCGCTCGCCTATGCGTTGCACTACCTCGAGACGCGCGGGCTGGCGCGGCTGACCAACTACGGCGAGTACCTGGAACGCTTCCCCCCTACGCACGAGGTGGAGATCATCGAGAACACCTCCTGGAGCTGCGCGCACGGGGTAGAGCGCTGGCGCGCCGCCTGCGGCTGCTGCAGCGGCGGCCATCCCGGCTGGAGCCAGGCGTGGCGCGGGCCGCTGCGCGCGGCGCTCGACTGGCTCCGCGATGCACTGGCCACCTGCTACGAGGCCGCCGGGGCGCGCTATTTCCGCGACCCCTGGGCGGCGCGCGACGCCTACATCGCCGTGATCCTCGATCGCTCGACGGCCAATGTCGACGCGTTCCTGGCGCGCCACGCGCAGCGCCCGCTCACGGCCCAGGAGCAGATCACCGCCCTGAAGCTGTTGGAGATGCAGCGCCACGCCCTGCTCATGTACACGAGCTGCGGCTGGTTCTTCGACGAGCTGTCCGGCATCGAGACGGTGCAGTGCCTGGCCTACGCCGGCCGCGCGCTGCAACTCGCCCGCGAGGTGTTCAGCGATGGCGCGGAGGGGCGCTACGCGGAGCTGTTGGAGGCCCCGTTCACCAACGGGCACGGCGTCGGCTATGCGTGGCACGCTACCCTCGAGGCCAGCTTCCTCGAGCGGCTGGCCGCCGCCAAGAGCAATCTTCCGGAGATGGGCGACGGCCGGCAGGTCTTCGAGCGGTTCGTCCGCCCGGCGATGGTCGACCTGACCAAGGTCGCGGCGCACTACGCGGTCAGCTCGCTGTTCGAGGACTACCCGGACCGCGCGCGGGTGTACGGCTACACGGTCGAGCGCGACGACTACCGGCGGCTGGAGGCGGGCCGGGTGCGGCTGGCGCTCGGCCGCGCGCGCTTCACCTCGACGGTCACCCGCGAGAGCGCCGCGATGTGCTTCGGGGTGCTGCACTTCGGCGACCACAACGTCAGCGGCGGCGTCTGCCCGTACCAGAGCGAGGAGGCGTACAGCCACCTGGTGGAGGAGATCAGCGCCAGCTTCGAGCGCGCGGAGCTGGCGGAGGTGCTGCGCGGGCTCGACCGCCACTACGGGAAGGTGACCTACTCGCTACGCGCCCTGTTCCGGGACGAGCAGCGGGCTATCCTGCGCGCCATCCTCGACTCGACACTGGCCGACGCCGAGGGCATGTACCGCCAGATCTACGAGCACAACGCGCCGCTGATGCGCTTCCTCGCCGACCTGCATGCGCCGGTGCCATCCGCGCTCCAGGCCAGCGCCGAGTTCCTGCTCAACGCCGACTTGCGCCGGGCGATCGAGGTAGACGTGCCCGACCGGGACGAGGTGCAGCGGCTGCTCGCCGAGGCGCGGCTATGGAACGTGCGCCTGGACAGCGACATGCTAGCCTATGTGCTGCGCAACGGCGTGCGCCGCCAGGCGGAGGCGTTCCGCGAGGCACCGCACGACCTCGACCGGCTGCGAGAGTTCGAGCAGACGGTGGTCGTGGCACAGATGATGCCCTTCGAGGTCGATCTGTGGCGCGCCCAGAACGCCTACTGGGCCGTGCTGCAGCAGCACTACCCGGCGCGCGCCTCCGCCGCGGGGCAAGGCGACCGTGCGGCGGCCACCTGGGTGGCGGCGTTCCGCGCGCTGGGCCAGCGCCTGCGCGTGCGCGTCGACTGACACAACGGGATGCCCCGCACCGGACGTTCCAGCCCTATCCGCTCTACGTGAGGCGGCGCTAGAGCCCGGCGAGGGCGCGAGGAGACGTGAGCCTGCGCTTGCCAACAGCAACCTACCGCTTGCAGCTCCATGCGGGCTTCCCGCTGTCCGGGGCGACCGCTCTGGTGCCGTATCTGGCGGCGCTCGGTGTGGGAGCGCTGTACGCCTCGCCGCTGTTCGCCGCCCGGCCCGGCAGCACGCATGGGTACGATGTCACCAATCCGGACGAGATCAACCCGGAGCTCGGCGGGCAGCCCGCCTTCGACGCGCTGGCCGCCGCCCTGCGCGCATACGGCCTGGGGCTGGTGCTCGACATCGTGCCTAACCACATGGCCGCCGCGCCCGACAACCCCTGGTGGTACGACGTCCTCCAGCTCGGCCGGCACTCGCCGTACGCGCCGTTCTTCGACATCGACTGGCGGCCCGGCCCCGCGGCACTGCAGGAGCGGTTGCTGCTGCCGATCCTCGGCGCGCCGCTGCGGCGCACGCTGCTCCGCGGGGAACTGCAGTTGGCGCTCGACGAGCGGGGCCTCGGCCTGCGCTACTACGAGTGGCGCCTCCCGCTCAGCCCGCGCTCGCTGCGCGGCCTGCTGCGCGCTGAGGTCTGGGAGGGCTTGGCGCGCGCGCTATCCCCAGCCGAGGCGGCGGAGGCGCGCCGCCTCGGCGCGCTGACCGCCACGCTGCGCGACGACGACCGCGACTCCCTGGCCGCACTCCAGGCGGGCCTTGGACGCCTCCACGGCCGCGAGGCAGCTGCTCGGGCCTTCTTCGACGCGCGGCTGGCCGTGTGGAACGGCCGGCCCGGCGAGGCCCGCAGCTTCGCGATCCTGCAGCGCGTGCTGGCCGAGCAGGTGTATCGCCTGGCGTACTGGCGCCTGGCGGGGCGCCTGCTGAACTACCGGCGCTTCTTCGACATCGCCGACCTGGTCGCGCTGCGGATCGAGCGCCCGAGCGTGTTCGAAGCAGTCCACGCGTTGCTCGGCCGGCTGGTCGCGGCCGGCCAGGTGACGGGCCTGCGGATCGACCACGTGGACGGCCTCTACGACCCCCTGGGGTACTTGCAGCGGCTGCAGCGCTGGCTGGCGGCCCACCAGCCGGGCGCGCCACCCGCGCCGTCGCCTGCTGCACACACGGCGGCGGGCGCCGACCTGCCCGGCTACGTCGTCGTGGAGAAGATCCTCACCGGCGCCGAGTCGCTGCCCGACGACTGGCCCGTGGCCGGCACCACTGGCTACGATTTCGCAGCCCTCGTCACCAACCTGCTGGTCGCCCCCGCCGGGCTGACCGCGTTGGAGCGTGCCTACGCGTGGATCGAGGGCGCGCCCACCGACTATCCCTCCGTGGCTCGCCAGCAGAAGATCTACGTGATGGACACGCTGTTCGCCGGCGAGCGCCGCGCCTTGGTCCTGCAGCTCGCCGCGCTGGCTCGCCGCGCCGGCCGCAGCCACTCGCCGGCGGCGCTGCAGCGCGCGCTCACGCTGGTCACGGCGCACTTGCCGATCTACCGCACGTACACCCGCGGGGACGCGGTGGCGCCACGCGATCGTGCCTACATCGAGCAGGCGGTCGCCGCCGCCCGCGCCGAGAGCGAGACAGACTCCCGCGCGCTGGCGTTCCTGCGCGAGGTGCTGTTGCTCGCCTATCCCCCGGGGCTACCCGAGGCCGAGCGCGCGGCCTGGCGCCGGTTCGTGATGCGCTGGCAGCAGTTCAGTGGGCCGGTGACGGCCAAGGGCCTCGAGGACAGCGCGTTCTACCGCTACCACCGCCTCATCGCGCTCAACGAGGTGGGCGGCGAGCCCGACAGCCGGGGGCTGAGCGTGGAGGCGTTCCACGCGGCCATGCAGCAGCGACAGGCGCAATGGCCGGACACTCTGAACGCCACGTCTACCCACGACACGAAGCGCAGCGAGGATGTACGCGCGCGCCTCCTCGTGCTCGCGGAGGTGCCCGAGGCTTGGACCGCGCGCGTGCAGCGCTGGCGCGCATGGAATGCCCCCCACAAGCCGTTGGTCGACGGCCAGCCCGTGCCCGACCCCAACACCGAGTACCTGCTATACCAGACGCTCGTCGGCGCTTGGCCGCTGGACCCGCACGAGCACGACGCGTTCGTGGAGCGCGTGCAGGCGTTTGCCCGGAAAGCCGCTCGCGAGGCCCGCGTCTTCACGAACTGGCTGCACCCCCACACCGCCTGGGAACAGGCCCAGGACGCCTTTCTGGCCCGGGTCCTGGCCCGGACGGACGCCAACCCGTTCCTGGCCGACCTCCAGGCGTTCCTACAGCCGATCGCCTACTTCGGCGCGCTCAACGCGCTCGCGCAGACGCTCCTCAAGCTCGCCGCTCCCGGCGTGCCGGACCTGTATCAGGGCACCGAGCTGTGGGACCTCAGCCTGGTCGATCCCGACAACCGGCGGCCGGTGGACTTCGGTCGTCGCCAGGCGGCGCTCGCCGCGCTGCGTACGGCGGAGCACGCGAGTGCGGCAGCGCAGGCAGTGTTGGCCAGCTGGCCCGATGGTCGCGTGAAGCTCTGGATCACGCACCGCGCGCTACACGAGCGTCGGCGCCACCCTGCGCTGTTCGCCCGGGGCGCATACTTGTCCCTGCGCGCCGAAGGCGACCGCGCGCCGCACGCCGTGGCCTTCGCGCGCCAGCTGGCGGATCGCTGGGCGCTGGTGGTGGTGCCGCGCCTTCCCGCTCAGCTCATCGGGACAACCACACCGGACGCGCTGGCTGCCTGGCAGTCGCCGACGCGCCTGGCCATCCCCTCCCCCGCCTGGGGCACCACGCGCGTCCATCTGCCGCCCGAGGCACCGCGGCGCTGGCGCCACGCCTTCACCGACGCCGTCATCGAGGCCGAACCCACTGCGGCCGGCACGGCGCTACCGCTGGCGGCGGTGCTCGACGCCTTCCCCGTGGCCTTGCTGCGGCCCGAGGACTCCTGACGCCCCGGCGACTGCTCCGCGGCTCAGTGGGCGCCTGGCGCACCAGGGGGGCACGAGATGGGCCGGTCTGGCGTATGGTGGGCGACAGCGGCGTGAGGATCGGTGCCTCCGTGCCCACAGGGATCGACGTGGACCATCACGACAGCCAGGCGGGGCAGCGCGTGGAATAGCGCGTGGCGCACGGCCTCGCCGATGGCGTGGCTCTCGCGCGTGGGCAGGTCCTCGTCCACCAGCACGTGTAGCTCCGCCTGCAGGCGGTGGCCTAGCCAGCGCACCCGCACGCCCTCGACGTGCTGGACGCCCGGCACGCCAGCCGCCGTGGTCTCGATCCGTGCCACGAGCGCCGGGTCCACGGCGTCGAGCAGCCGCTGGCCCATGGTCAGCGCGGCATCCCTGGCGATGAACAGGATAGCTACCGTGATGAGCAAGCCGACCAGCGGATCGGCGAGCGGGAAACCGGCCCAGACGCCGGCGGCGCCCAGCAGGACCGCCAGGGAGGTCAGACCGTCGGCTTGCGCATGCTGCCCGTCCGCCACCAGGGCCGCGCTGCCGATCGCGCGCCCCTCGCGGATGCGGTACAGCGCGACCGTCTCATTGCCCAGAAAGCCGATCACCGCGGCGGCCGCCACCCAGCCCAAGTGCTCGATCGGCTGCGGCTCGATCAGCTTGCGCCAGGACTCGTAGCCGGCCAGCACCGCGCTGGCCCCGATGACCGCGACCACCAGGACCCCGGCGAGATCCTCCGCCCGGCCGAAGCCGTAGGTGAAGCGCCGTGTGGGCGGGCGCTGCCCGAGCCGGTACGCCAGCCAGAGGGGTAGTGCCGTGAGGGCATCGGCAAGATTGTGGATCGTGTCGGCCAGTAACGCCGCGCTGCCACTGAAGGCGACCACCACGAGCTGCAGCGCCGCGGTGGCAAGTAGCGCCACCAGCGACACGCGCACCGCGCGGATGCCGCGCTCGGTGGACATGAGCAGCTCGTCGCTGGGCGCCACCTCGTGACCGTGGCCGTGCAGCAGGCCGCCGAGGGTGCGGCTCGCCGTCAGGCGCTCCCACAGGCCCCGCGGCGGGTGGGCGTGGTCGTGCGCTCCGTGCTCAGGGTGAGTGTGGGTCGCGGATCTCGGGTGACGGTGTCCCGTCGGCTCTGCCACTAGTGGGTCGGTGCCTAGCGACGGGGTAGCCGGCTGGCGTGGTGCACACATCGACCCACCTCCGCACGCCGTGCGAGAGGCAATCCCCGTGCCTACTCTGGCGCCTCACCCGCCTTGGCCAGTTCCCGGCAGGCCAGGTCGTACGCCTCGCGCAGCACGCTGTACGGCTGCGCGCCGTGGACGGCGATATGGTCGCCGAACACCATCGTGGGCACGAGGCTGATCCCCAGCTGATGCGCAATGTGCTCGAGCTGCACCACGCGGCCGCGATACGTGCCCTCGGCCAGCGCCGTACGCAGCGCCGCACCGTCGAGCCCCACGCGCTCGGCGACCTCGGCCAGCACCTCGGGCGCGCCGATGTCGCGGTTGTCGACGAAGTACGCCTGGAACAGGGCGACGCGCATGGCGTCGAAGCGCCCGCGGTCGCGCGCGAACTCAGCCGCCTCGTGGGCCCAGCGCGAGCGCGGCTTGAAGGGCGGGAAGCGCATCTCGACCCCGTAGCGGGCGGCCAGTGGCGCTACCCCGCGCGCCCAGTTGGCCTGGTAGCGGGCGAGATCCGGTCCGGTCAGGTCGGGCAGCGGCTCGGGCTCTGGACGCAGTTCGAACGGGAGCCACACCAGTTCGACAGGGTGCTGGCGCTGAAGCTCGGCCAAGGGCCCCTCGGCCAGGTAGCAGTACGGTCAGACGTAGTCGGAGAACACCAAGACCCGCAGCGCCATGTCAGCCCCCTTCCGGCGCCATGATGCCGGTAGTATACGCCGCGGTGGCCTCGGGGCCCTATCTCCGCTGGCTCGGTCGGGAGACCGACCACGAGGAGCGCCGCGTCAGGCGCGGACTTCCTGGCGCATGAAGCGGATATAGGAGAGCGCGAAGCAGACGCAGGTCAGGGCGACCAGTCCCGAGACCTGGGGCCACACCAGCAGGAGGCTTTGGACGAACGGCAGGGGGCTCGGCACCATGCCCTGCACCTCGCTGGCCAGCACCAGGTCGCCCAGCGTATTGCGGCTCGGATTCATCACCACGCTGGTGGCCTCGGCGTACAGCCGTGTCGGCGAGATGCGCGCTACGGCGCGGCGAATCTCGTCGTTGCGCAGCACTTGCAGCGCGGGCGCGTCCTGGCCGACCGGCGCGACCACGTTGGCCACCACGCCCGCGAGCATGCCGACGAAGAAGACGCAGACGAGCCACAGCGCCACTCCGGCCAGCGCCGCCGTCGCCACCTGGCGGAACAGCAGGGAGAACAGGATCGCCGCGGCGAGCCAGAAGCCCACGTACACGATGCTCAGCAGCAGGAACAGCGTCAGCCGCGCCAGGTCATCGGGGCTGGGCAGACGGCCGACCAGCGGGATGCCCAGGCCCATCGCCAGCAGCGTGATGGAGACGAGCAGCGCGCTGATAGTGGCCAGGCCGGCGAGGAACTTCCCGTTGATCACCGAGTCGCGGTAGATCGGCTGGGCCAGCAGCCGGCTCAGCGTCCCGCGAGCCTGCTCGCCGTTGATAGCGTCGAAGCCCAGCGCCAGCCCGACCAGCGGCCCCAGGAAGCCGATGAAAGTCACGAAGCTCGGCAGGGTACCGTTGGAGGCCGTGAACACCAGCAGGAACACCGAGGTCGCGGCCTCCGCCGTACGCGTCAGCTCCTCGCGGATCGATTGAGCGGCCACGTACGCCGCGCCGATCCCCGAGATGAGCACCAGCGCGAACAGGATGAAGAACCGGCGGCTGCTGAAGTGATCCGCTAGCTCCTTGCGCACGATGGGCACCAGGCCGGGCATGGCCGTATCACCTCCCAGGCGGGACACCGCCTACCGGAAGTAGCGCAAGTAGATATCCTCCAGGCTGTAGCCGCGTGCCCGCAGCGCGAGGAGGCCGAACGGCACGGCCGCGTGGGCGATGGCGGCCCGCACGTCCTCCACGCAGCGCACCACGAGCGTGTCCCCGCTGCACTCCACCCCGGCCACGCCGGGCAGCGTGGCCAGTGCCTGCGCGGCAGCCTGCGGCCGCTCGGCGACCTGCACCTCGACGACCAGCGGCTCGCCGGCCGCGAGCTGCGCGCCCAAACTGGCGATTGGGCCAGCCGCCACCAGCTTGCCCTTGACGAAGATGCCCACACGGTCACAGATGCGCTGCACCTGATCGAGCAGATGGGAGGAGACCAGCACGGTGATGTGGTCTTCGAGGCTCAGGCGCCGGATCAGGTCGAGCAGCGCCCGGGTGCCGTCAGGGTCGAGCCCGATCGTCGGCTCGTCGAGGATGATGAGTCGCGGGTTCTTGACCAGCACGTCGGCGATCCCGAGGCGCTGCCGCATGCCGCGGGAGAACTGGCCGGCCTTCTTGTCCTTCACCTCGCCGAGGCCCACCCGGTCGAGCAGCGCGTCGATGCGCTCGCGCGCGACCGCCCGGGGGATCTGATTGAGGTCGGCGGTGAACAGCAGGTTCTCGCGGGCAGTAAGGTCGTCGTAGAACCCGACCGCGTCCGGGAGATAGCCGACCAGGCGCTTGACCTCAAGCGGCTCGCGGGTGGGGTCGTGGCCCAGTACCCGCGCCTGCCCGGCTGACGGCTCGGTGAGCCCGAGGAGCATGAGGATGGTCGTCGTCTTGCCCGCGCCGTTCGGGCCGAGCAAGCCGAACACCTCGCCCTCGCGCACGGTCAGGTTGAGGTCGTCGACCGCCACGAACGTGCCGTAGCGCTTGGTCAGGTGGCTGGTCTCGATCGCCGGCGCCGCCTCCGCGCCCACCTGACGCCCGGGCGCCTCCACGGCCTGCCGGACTGCCGACTGGGCGGGCGCCTCCGTCACACGCATAGCATCCTCCCGCTGGCGATAGGGGACACCCCCCGTCGCCCCCCGTGATCAGCGGCGGCTGAAGCGCCGGAACACCCCATAGAGCCCGCCGACGCTCAGGGCGATGATGCCCAGTCCCACGAGGCCCCAGGCTGTGGGGCTACCGACAGTGACCCGCACCCCCGCCTGCTCGTTGACCTGAGCGTTGGAGGCCGTCACGCGCACCATGTAGTCGCCGGGAATCGCGCGGCTCGACGGCTTGATGCGCATGGTGACCTCGCGCGTCTGGCCGGCTGGCAAGCGGTCGATGGCCTCCGGCTGGAAAGTAACATCCCAGCCCTCGGGCTTCTGCGCCGACAGCGCCACGTTGGTCAGGTCGCCGCTGCCCGTGTTCTGGACGGTCAGAGTCACGGGCGTCTCGGCTCCCGCGGTGGCCTGCGCATTGAGGGTCCCCGAGCTGGTCCCGAGCGTGACCTTGTAGTTGCCGATGATCTTGGCCGCGAGCTGGACCTGCGCCTGATCCGGCCCGCTGGCGGCCACGATCATGATAGGATAGTCGCCAGCGCGCGCCGTGCGGGGCGGCGTGACTTGGATGTCCAGCCCGCGCGTCTCGCCCGCCTTCACGCGCAGGCTAGCGATCTGCCGCTTCTCATACGCGGGCTGGAACACCACCTCCCAGCCCTCGGGGGCGCGCGCCGCGAGCGTGAACTCGCGCTCCTCGTCGGACTGGTTGATCAGGTCGACTTTGAACTCGAACGGCTTATCGGCCCCGCCGCGTAGCTCCGGGTACTGTGACACCAGGCGCACCCCCCCCGGCACGCCCTCGCCAATGCTGATACGCAGCGGGAGCGCGACCCGCGCGCCGTCGGGCGTGGTCCCGGTAATGGTGAAGGTATACTCGCCCGGCGCGGCGTTTGCCGGCGGGTCGACGGTGAAGTCGGCCGTGAGATTGCGCCCGGCTTGGACGTAGACGCTGTGGACCAGGAAGCTCTGGCTCTTCAGCTGCGGCTTCCACTCCGCGGGACCGTCGATGGTGATGTCCAGCGCCCGATCCACCGAGCCGTTGTTGGTGAAGCGGATGGAAAACTTCGCGTTCTTACCCGCCTGGACCGTAACGGATGGATAGTCAGTGCTGATGGTGACATCGGACAGTGTCTGCGCCCCGACCGGGCCTGGCAGCAGCAGCACCGGCACCAGCAGCACCGCCACCAGCGCTAGCGCTCCCCAGCGTCGCATCGTCCTACCCCCCACGCGTCTTGCTCGCCACCCGCACTGTCGTACCTACCGCCGGGCCGTCGAAGGTCCCGGCTTCGGCGCGATGCTAGCATCCGGTATGTTAGACAGCGGCAAATACCGTGTGAAGGGTATGCTAGTGAGCGGAGCCGCCTACCGCCTGGAGCTTCGCGCCTCTCCCCCAGGAGACCGGCACCAAGGAGGCTGGGCGAATGCGTGAGGTGATCGGGACGCTCGTACTGGTCCTCGCGATCTTCCTCCTGCTGGTCTACACCGCCGTGGTGTCGATGGTTCGGCAGTAACCAGCCGGGCTGGCAGCCCCCTTCCACAGGGGTCTTGCGGGGGCACATCGCGCGCTGGACCTCGTCAGGGGCGGGCGGGCTCGCCCTCGGCCACGATAACACGAGCGGGCCGGATCAGCCGCTCGCGGAGGAGATAGCCAGGCTGCAGCACCGTCGCGATGTGCCCCTCAGCGTGGCGTGTGCCACGCTCGCGGCCCACCGCCTCGTGCAGCCGGGGGTCAAACAGCTCCCCCGGAGCGCCCACACGCCGCACGCCAGCCCTGGCCAGCGCCAGGCGTAGTTGCCGGGCGATGAGCGGCAGCCCCGCCGCCCAGGGGTGATCGCGTAGTTCGGGCGGCACCTGGGCGAGCGCACGCTCCAGGTCGTCCAGCACGGGCAACAGGTGGCCCAGCAGCTCGACGCGGGCCGTCTCCGCCTCCTCACCGCGCTCGCGCTCGACGCGTCGCTTGTAGTTCACGAAATCGGCCTGCGTACGCTGCGCGAGGTCGAGGTAGCTCTCCGCTTTGCCCTCCTGCGCGGCCGCCCGCTCGCGCTCGGCGGCGAGCTGCGCCTCCAGCTCGGCCAGCCGCCGGGTCAGCGCCTCCACCTGCGCGGTCAGCTCGGCCACCTGCGCCGGATCCAGGTGCGAGGATGGAGACTCCTCGGAGCGCGAGGCGGGCTGCCCTGCGCCGGGGATAGTCACGCGCCGGGGCGGGCCAACCCGCGGGTCGTGAGGTTGGCGGCGCCACTCCTGAGAATCCGTCACACGGACCTCCTTCCCTGGCCGGCGGCGCCGGCCAGGGATCGCCACGCCGACCAAGGACTCGATTACATAGTCGTTGTATTTAGGTTAGCGAGCGGCGCGTTAAGCGGGCGCAAGACCGGAGCAAGCAGCACGTAAGAGCGCTGCTTATTCGACTAGGAGGATCTCGCGCTTGGGCGGGCAGACCACCAGCTGCGACACTTGCTGGCTCCACTGCCGGAAGCGCTCCTGATCGGTGACGCCGCTCATCTCCCGCTCTAGCTCGGCCAGCGATTCCATCTCCTGCTCGAACTGGAGGTCGGGTGCGCCGGGCGAGGCCATCGACACGCGCAAGATGCGCGGCCGCTTGCCACCGGTGGCCGCGACCATGTCGGCCAGCTCGCGCAGGCGCTGCGCCACCTCCTCGGTATGGCCGGGACGGGTATGAAACGATAGCCGCGACACGTACATGGTGTTACCTCCCTTCGCGCCAGCGTCCAGCGCTAGCCCGCGCCCTGCTCGGCGGGGCCGTGGTACCCGCCCTTGGTCAAGATGCGTGCCGGCCCGAGCGGAGAGCGCGCGAGCCGGGCCGGTGCGCGCCGGGGGCTTGTAGGAGAGCCGGGCTGCGGCTACAATGAAGAATGGAACTGGCCAGTGGCCGCGCGGAAGTGGCTCAGTGGTAGAGCATCTCCTTGCCAAGGAGAGGGTCGCGGGTTCGAATCCCGTCTTCCGCTCTCAGCCCTTACCTCGTCCGTAGTCCTCAAAGGGGCTCTCCGGGAGAGCCCCTTTTTGTCGAGATAAAGGCATGCTCGCGCCCAGCGCCCCAGTGCCCACAGCGCGGAGCGGAAAGGCAGCAAACAGGCCGTGAAGATCAGCACCCAGCCCATGGAGAGCAGCCAGGTGCTGCTCGAGATCGAGGTCGAACCGCCGCGCGTCGAGCGGGCGCTCGATGAGGCTTACAAGCGCTACGCCCAGCGGCTCAACATCCCCGGCTTCCGACGCGGCAAGGCGCCGCGGCCGCTCGTGGAGCGGATGGTCGGCCGGGAGTCGCTGCTCGAGGAGGCGCTCGAGCGCCTGGTGCCCGCGGTGTATCGCGAGGCGGTGAGCGAAGCCGGGCTCCACCCGATCGAGGAGGCCCAGGTCCAGATCGTGGAGGTCGAGCCGCTGCGGATCAAGGCTACCGTGCCCGTGCGGCCCGAGGTGCGCTTGGGCGACTACCGCGCGCTGCGCCGCGAACTGCAGGTGCCCCCCGTCACCGACGAGCAAGTGGACAAGCTGCTCGACCAGTTGCGCGAGGCGCATGCGACCTGGGTGCCCGTGGAGCGGCCGGCGCAGCTGGGCGATCGCGTGGCGCTCGACGTGCGTGGGACAGTGGGCGAGCGCGTGCTGCTCGACCGCCGCGACGTGGAGTACGTGCTGCGCGAGGATGACCAGCGGCCGCTGCCAGGCTTTGCCGCCGCGCTGGTGGGCCTGGCGCCCGAGAGCGAGCGCACGTTCACCCTGCGCGTGCCCGAGGACTTCGCCGACCAGGAGCTGGCCGGGCAGGAGGCCACGTTCACCGTGCGCCTGCACTGGGTGAAGGAGAAGCAGTTGCCGGCGGCCGACGATGCGTTCGCCTCGACGGTGGGAGCGTTCAACACCATCGAGGAGCTGCGCGCCCAGTTGCGCGAGGAGTTGGCCACGCGCTTCGAGGCCGACGCCCGTCAGCAGCTCGCGGAGGACGTGGTCGAGGCGGTGGTCGGGGTGGCGTCGCTGGAGTTGCCGCCGCAGGCGATCGAGAAGCAGGCCGAGCGCCTGCGCCGCCGCCTGGCCGCCTCGCTTGACAACCAAGGCATCACGATTGAACAATACCTGCAACTGACGGGGAAGTCCGCGGCGGACTTCGAGGACGAGCTGCGCGCGCAAGCGCGCCGGGAGCTGACCCGCATGTTCGTGCTCGACGCGGTGGCCGACGCGGAGCACATCACGGTGGACCCTGTCGAGGTCGAGGCCGAGATCCGACGGGCGACGAGCGGGCGTGCGGATGCGGCGCGCGCCGCGCGGGCCGCGCTCAACAACCAGGAGACGCGCGAGCGCGTCGAACTCGCGCTCCGCGAGCGCAAGACGATCGAGCGACTGGTAGAGCTGGCGACCGGCGGTCAGGCCCAGACCGAGGCGGCCACGGCGGCCGCCAGCCCTGCCGCAGAGGAGCGGCCCCATGCGTGACCCGCGGGCGCAAATCTTGGTCCCACAAGTCATCGAGCAGACGAACCGCGGGGAGCGCGCCTACGATATCTACTCCCTGCTCCTCAAAGAGCGCATCGTGTTCATCGGTACGGCCATCGATGACTACCTCGCCAACCTCATCGTGGCCGAGCTGCTGTACCTCGACCGCGAGGATCCCGAGAAGGACATCCAGATGTACATCCACTCCCCGGGCGGGAGTGTGAATGCGGGGCTGTCGATCTACGACACGATGCAGCTCATCCGGCCCGACGTGAGCACGATCTGTGTGGGCATGGCCGCCAGCATGGGTGCGGTGCTGCTCATGGCCGGCGCGAAGGGCAAGCGCTATGCGCTGCCCAATTCCACGGTGATGATCCATCAGGCTGCGGGCGGCTTCCAGGGCACCGCGGCCGACATCGAGGTGCGAGCGCGCGAGATCCTCCGCCTGCAGCAGCGGCTGCGCGAGATCATGGCCCACCACACCAGCCAGCCGCTCGAGCGGATCGCGCGCGACTCGGACCGCGACTTCTTTATGACGCCTGAACAAGCGAAAGAGTACGGCATCATCGACGAGGTTATCGGGCATCCGGCCGAGTCGATGAGAGCGGAACGCCCAACCAAGTAACCGCGGCGCTGGACGGAGGACAAAGGCATGACGAACGCGCGGGGGACGCGGGGCCAGTACCACTGCTCCTTCTGTGGGAAGCCGCAGGACCAGGTACGCCGCTTGATCGCGGGGCCCGGTGCGGTCTACATCTGCGATGAATGTGTCGAGCTGTGCCGCGAGATCATCGACGAGGAGACGCCGCCCCCACCGCGCGCCAAGCTGCCCCTGGCCAAGCTGCCCACGCCCAAGAAGATCTACGAGCAGCTCAACCAGTACGTCATCGGCCAGGAGCGCGCCAAGAAGGTGCTCTCCGTGGCCGTGTACAACCACTACAAGCGCGTCAACGCCGGGATGCAGGTCGACGATGTCGAGCTGCAGAAAAGCAATATCCTCCTCGTCGGCCCCACCGGCTGCGGCAAGACGCTGCTCGCCCAGACCCTCGCCAAGATCCTCGACGTGCCGTTCTGCATCGCCGACGCCACGGCCCTCACCGAGGCGGGCTACGTCGGCGAGGATGTCGAGAATATCCTGCTGCGGCTCATCCAGGCCGCCGACTTCGACATCCCTCGTGCCGAGCGAGGCATCGTCTACATCGACGAGATCGACAAGATCGCCCGCAAGAGCGACAACCCGTCGATCACGCGCGATGTCTCGGGCGAGGGCGTGCAGCAGGCGCTGCTCAAGATCCTCGAGGGCACCGTCGCCAACGTCCCGCCCCAGGGCGGGCGCAAGCACCCCCACCAGGACTTCCTGCAGATCAACACCACCAACATCCTGTTCATTTGCGGTGGCGCCTTCGAGGGGCTGGAGAACATCATCGGTCAGCGCGTCGGCAAGAAGCGCACTCTCGGCTTCCGCGCCGAGCCGATGACCGAGCAGGACAACTCGGACCTGCTGCGCCAGTTGACCTCGGACGACTTGCTGAAGTACGGGCTCATCCCCGAGTTCGTCGGCCGGCTGCCGGTGGTAGTGAGCCTCGACCCGCTGGACAAGCAGGCGCTGATGCGCATCCTGGTCGAGCCGCGCAACGCGATCACCAAGCAGTACGGCAAGTTCCTGGCGCTAGACAAGGTCGAGCTCGTCTTCACCGAGGACGCGCTGGAGGCGGCGGCGGAACGCGCGCTGAAGTACAAGACCGGCGCGCGTGGCCTGCGCACGCTGATCGAGGAGGTGCTCCTCGACGTGATGTACGAGATCCCGTCGCGCACCGACGTGCGCAAGTGCATCATCAGCGCTGATACCATCCTCCACGGCAAGACGCCGCTGCTGCTCACCCGCAGCGAGCGCGTGGTGGAGATGGAGGACACGACCGAAGCCGCCTCCTAGGAACCGGATCGCATTCCAACCAAGGAAAGAGCGGGCCGATCACATCCGGCCCGCTCTTTCCTTGCGACCAGAAGCGCCCACCATCATCGGTCAGGAGCGCGCGGCCCTTCCCCCGCCCGCACGCTTGCAATATCCTAAGATCGCTCTTATCCTAGAGCCAACGGTCGGGCGGCCCGGCGGGTGGGCCGCCGGTCTCGATCACTGGGGGCAGTACGCGCCCGACCCGCAGTGGCATGGAACGGCGAGTGTGGCTGGGGCTCGCAACCGGCGTGCTGCTGCTCGCCAGCGCAGCGGTGGTCGTCTGGCAGCAGCATGCCGCACAGGCCGAGCCCGAGGTGTATTGTGCCCAGGTCTGGAGCGCCTTCGATCGCACGAGCAAGTTGGCGCGCGAGCTGGGGGCCGTACTCGAGGCCGCTGCCAGCGAGCCCGCCGACCGGGTGTTGCCTCGCATGCAGGCCGTGCAACAAGGCCTGGCCGACGAGCTCGCGCTCATCGAGCGGCTCGCCCCCTCGCCGGGCGCCGAAGACGTCCCCCCTCACGCGCGGGCTGCCCTTACCGCCCTCCTCGCCGCCGCCGACCCGCAGCTGCTCGACCACCCGCCGGAAGTGCGCGTGCAGATGGGACCCTATCTGCGCGAGCAGCTCCTCATTGCCCGGGCGGAGGCGCGAGCGGCCGCTGCTGCGCTCCGCGCGGCCGACGAGGAGTGCGCCAATCGCCACGCGCCGGGCGTGCTCCGCCCGTTGGGCCGTCCACGCGAGGGGCCGCCACCATCGTAACCCCCGCGCGGGCTTAGCGCTCGGCGCTGTCCAGCCACAGCGTCACGGGGCCGTCGGCCACCAAGTGGATCTCCATCAGGGCACCGAACCGCCCGGTGGCCACTCGCAGCCCCTGCGCGGCGAGGGCCTCCACGAACACGTCGACCAGCGGGCGTGCAACCTCCGGCGGCGCCGCCTCGCCGAAGTAGGGCCGGCGCCCGCGGCGCAGGTCGGCGTACAGCGTGAACTGTGACACGACGAGGCACTCGGCGCCCACCTCCAGCGCCGAGCGGTTCATGCGGCCCGCGTCATCCGGAAAGGCACGCAGGTGGGGAATGCGCGCCGCCAGGCCGCGCGCCACCGCCGCGTCATCGCCCCGCCCGACCCCGAGCAGCACCAGCCAGCCGGCGCCGATGGCGCCAGTGACCTGCCCGTCGACGTAGACCGCCGCCGAGCGGACGCGCTGCAGGAGGGCGCGCACCGCGGCCTACTTGCTACTGTCGCTGCTGCTGGCGGTCGCCTCCGCCTTGCTGGTCGTGCCACCGCTCTCGCCGTTGCCGCTGGCGCCGTTGCCGGTGCTGCCGTTCTTTCCGTTCGCGCCGTTGCGGCTATCGGTGATGTAAAAGCCGCTGCCCTTGAAAATGATGCCGACGGGCTGCAGCACACGGCGCACGGGCCCGCCACAGTCGTCACAGGCCGCCAGGGGCGCGTCGGCGAAGCTTTGGCGCTTCTCGATATCCACGCCACAGGCTGGACAGTGATACACGTAAATGGGCATAGTTCAGCCGGGCCTCCGCAACACGTGGTAATCGCCGGCCAAATTATACCGAGTGCCCGGTTAGACGCGCATTAGAGAAATCTCGGAGCCACTGCGGCCGGCCGGCGATACCGTTGCCAGCCCGGCTCTGGGCAAGCGAAGGGGCCACTGGGGGAGCCGCGGGGCTAACCGGTCTTCTCGGGCGGCAGCACCTCGTGGTCCACGGCCGGAAGCGCCCCCGCGGCCAGCCGGATGTTCACGGCGCGCGGATGCTCGCCGGGCTCGTCACCCTCACTGGGTGGCCGTACGTCGAACTCGGCCTCGACCCCGGGCGCCAGCTCCTCGAAGTCCACCGCCTGGAATGCGCTCCGATGAAAGAACAGTTCCTGTCCCTCTTCGCTGGCAATGAAGCCAAACCCCTGCTCGGGCACCAGTCGCGTTACCGTTCCTCGCATCGCCCTACTTGCCTTCCTGCTTCCCACGGCACTGCGCCTCGATTTGGCCGTCCGAGCCTCGGAGGGCAGCGGTCCGGCCCAGGCAGTTCCTAGCACTCCTCATGCCAGTAGGGTTGGGTGCGAGGCGATCTTGCTCGCAGAGCCGGGTCAGTCCTTGGCGCCCGCCTTGGCGTGCACGCGTTCGATCAAGGCCTTGCCGTCTTCAGGCGACACCCAGATGTAGGTGTACTGCTGCACGATCAGACGCAGGTCGCGCCCGCTCGGCAGCACCTCGCCGCCGAAGTGCGGAGCCTTCAACACGGCGGGGATGAACACATCGGTCTGCACCGTGCAGATCTTCTTGTCCGGGTCGGTCGGGTGCGGCTCGGGCCCGGCGGTGACCGTGCCGACGGCGAACAGCACGAACTGCCCCAGCGCCAGGTAGATCAACCGGTCGCCCGCGCTGATCTCCAGGTCGGGGCTGGGCGGCGCCGCCACGGCCGGCGCGGCGACAGCCACGCCGCCGGTCCCGCCGGCGGCCACAGTCCGAGGGCGCGGCGTCCCCCGGTAATAGCCGGAGGCGCGGAAGACCTCGCGCGCCGGCGGGGGCTGGAGGTAGCCCACCACACGGATCCAGTGCTGATCAGCCACGGTGCATGCCTCCTGCCGCGCCGTCGCACGGCGCATGGTGCTGCCCCAGTATACCCGAGCGCCGCCGGTCCCCCGCCGCACCCAGGATGCTATCATCACCCAGAGGCGCTGCCAGCGCGGGGGGTGCGGATGGGACAGCCAGGGGCACACGGCGGCGAGGAGCACGAGCACACCTACGTCGAGATCGAGGGGACTGAGAACATCAGCATCTTCGAAGAGCAGACCCACCACCAGATCACGCTCCACTGGCACCCACGCGGCCTGGCCCTGAGCCTCAACTACGCGGAGGCACTCGAGCTAGCCGACGCTTTGCAGCGCGCCCTCGCCCACATCGCCCAGGGCCGCCGCCGCAACGGTGGTTGAGCGCCGTACAGGAGTGCACCAGCATGGGCGGCGATATGGCTGATCCGTACCTCTACTCGCCGGTCCTGATCGACCACGCCACCAACCCGCGCAATGTCGGTGCGCTACAGGATCCACATGGCGTGGGTACGGATGGCGAGCCCGTGGTGGGCAGCCAGGTGCGGATTGCCGTGCGCCTCGAGCACGAGCGTGTGAGCGCCATTCGCTTCCGCGCCTTCGGCTGCAGTGCCACCATCGCCGCCGCCAGCGTGGCCACCGAGCTGGCGAACGGGCGTCTGGTGGCCGACGCCCGCACCATCGACGCCGCGCGCATTACCGCCGCCCTCGGCGGCCTTCCGCCGGAGAAGCACCACTGCGCGCGCGTCGCGGCCGGCGCGCTGCAGCGCGCGCTCACCGCCGCGCTGGCCCGCACCACGACACCTTCACCCAGCTAGCGAGGAGAGCAGAGAAGTCCATGGATTTGGAAGCGGAGCTGGTCCGCTGGATGGACGAGCACGAGGCAGAGATGCTGGATTTGCTGCGCGAAGAGGAGGGGCGCTTTCTCGCGCTGCACCCCGGCGTCGATCCGGCGGAGAGCCGGGCGCACGTCACGGCGATGGCCAATCGGCGCTTCATCGCACGGGCGCTCGGCGCGGTCCTGCCGCGCTATCTCCAGGCAGCCCACCCATAATCCACACGCACAGGAGGCCAGGCGGTGGCGGCGAACGATGCCAAGCGGATGGCGCTGGTGGTCAAGAGCGACAGCTTCGAGGATTTCCTGCTCGCGTTGAGCTGGGCGGGAATCGCTGCCGACTCGGACATGGATGTGTGCCTGTTCTTCACGAACCGGGCCGCTCGCCGCCTGCACCGCGACGGCTTCCGCGACCTCGCCAGCGCACCGCCCGGCGACGAAGTGGGCGCGCATTTCATCGATCGGGCCGAGCAGATGGGCTTCACCGACTTGCGCGAGCTGCTCCGGCAGGTGAAGGAGACGGGGCGCGTGCGCATCTACGTCTGCTCGCGCGGCGCGCGGATCTACGATCTGCGGCCCGACACGCTGCTGCCGGAGGTCGATAGCGTGCTCGGGACCGCCAGTTTCCTGCTGAACGAGGCTCAGGCGGCCGATATCCTGCTGACGATCTAGCGACGCCAGGCGCCCACGGTCGCCACCGCCCGCACGGCCCACGCCTGGATCTCGGCGTCGGCGCCCAGCGCGGCCAGCTCGTCCAACCGGTACCAGCCCGCGCGCGAGGCCTGGGCATGGGTGCCGTGTGGCGCCTGTCCAGCCACCCGCGGCACGGCGAAGTACACCAGGTCGATATGCTCGTGGTCGTGGCCGATGTTCTCCAGCTGGATGCCCGCCGGGCGCACGAGTTGGACCGGCGTGGCCAGCGGGAGGGCGCGCTCGCCCACCAGCTCGACCTCCAGGCCGGTCTCCTCCACGACCTCGCGCACGGCGGCTTCGTCGGGCAGCTCATTGGGCTCGATGTGGCCGCCGGGCGGCAGCCAGCGCCCGAGCTTGGCGTGGTAGTGCAGCAGCACGCGGTCGCCATCGACCACGAACACCGCGACCGTGAACTCACGCCGCGGGCGCATCAGCCACCAATGTGCGACATCTCGACTTTGCGCCACCGCGGTGTCGCGGCCGTCCGCAGCTCGGAGTAGCGATCCCCGCGCGCGGTCCACACGGTGCGGATACGTGCGGCGATCTCCTCGTCCGAGCGGCCCGAGCGCAGCAGCGCGCGGAGATCGTGGCCCTCCCCCGCGAACAGGCACGTGTACAGCTTGCCCTCGGCCGACAGGCGGATGCGCGTGCAGTCGCCACAGAAGGGCTGGGTCACGGAGGTGATGATGCCGATCTCGCCCCCGCCATCACGGTAGCGGTAGCGGTTCGCTACCTCGCCCCGGTAGCCGCGGCCGATCGGCTCCAGCGGCAGGACCGCGTTGATCTGCTCCACGATCTCGGCGCCGGGCACCACATCCTCCATCCGCCAGCCGTTGGTATTGCCCACATCCATGTATTCGATGAAGCGGAGGATGTAGCCCGTCCCATGGAAGTAGCGCGCCATATCGACCACGCAGTGGTCGTTGACCCCGCGCTTGACCACCATGTTGATCTTGATGGGCCACAGCCCCGCCCGGCGCGCGGCCTCGATGCCCTCCAGCACGCGCGCCACGGGGAAATCGACGTCGTTCATCCGCCGGAACACCGCGTCGTCGAGGGCATCCAAGCTCACGGTCACGCGCTTGAGGCCAGCGGCCGCGAGCGCCTCCGCCTTGCGGGCCAGCAACGACCCATTGGTGGTGAGCGTGAGGTCGCGCAGCCCCTCGATGCGCGCCAGCATCGCTATCAGCTTCTCGAGGTCGCGGCGCACCAGGGGCTCGCCGCCGGTCAGCCGGATCTTCTGCACGCCGAGCCGGACGAAGATGCGCGCGAGCCGCGCGATCTCCTCGAAGGTGAGGATCTCGCGGCTGGGCAAGAACTGGAAATCGGGGCCGAAGATCTCCTTCGGCATACAATAGATGCAGCGGAAATTGCAGCGATCGGTGACCGAGATGCGGAGATCCCGCAGCGGCCGATTGAGCGTGTCGGTCAACATGGTCATCACCTCGGCTCGCCGCGAACGTCTGCGGAATACCCAGCAGCGGGGATACTCACTACCAGGACTATAGCCGAGCACCGACCCGCTCGCCAACCGGCGCCGATCTCCCTGGCCCGGATACTGCATCTAGCGCCCCGGGGGCACCGTGAGGTTGTGCCCCATCGGGTCCAGAAAGGTGGTGCCCATGCGACGCCTGCTGCTCAGCGCGCTACTCGCTGGCGCGAGCGCGCTGCTCGCCGCCGAGGCACACGCGCAGTTGCCTCCGGGCGGCTACTATGCCGACGGTGCCTACTATGCGCCGGCCGAGCCGGCCACGCCCGTTCCCTCGCAGGACGAGACGGCGTACTGGCGGGGCGTCTATGCCTACGCGCCGGGCTTCGGGCCGTACCTGCGCCTGGGTGGAGAGAGCAGCTGGAACCCCGGCATCGGCAGCACCTACAACGCCTACCCGGCCGGTGACTATTTCACTGACTACGGGCTGCCGCCACTGCCGCCGTACTACGTGCTGCCGGCGGGCCTGGTAGTGGTGCGGGCATGGCCGTACGGGGTGGCGCCCATGTACTGGTGGTGGCGCTAAGCCCGGGCTAGCCCGGCCGCTGGATCAGGCTGTCGAGCAGCCGGCCCCCGATGGTCACAATGAACACGATCACGATGAACAGCAGCACCAGGATGACCACGGGCGCAACCGGGTTGTCGCGATCGAACAGCCGCTCGTACCAGGGCCGCTGATCCACAAGCGCTCCTCGAGCCGGTGGGCGGGGCTTCGCGCGGGTGTCGCAGGCCCTACACCAGAGCCGGACTCGTCAACGGCGTCTCGCGATAGTGCCAACGGGCCAGCAGCGACAATAGCTCACGGCGGGCCACTAGGTGGTCGGTGGCGGGGAACACCTCCCGCGCCACCCAGGCGCGGTAATCCAGCAGCGCCTGCTCGCTATCCCAGGCGGTGCGCACTAGGAACTGCTCGGCAGCGTCCTCGGCCTGGTAGATCCCGACCGCGAGCAGCCCCGGCCGCTTGGGGTATTGCTCCTGGATGCGCTGGCGCAGCAGCGCGGCATAGTAGTCGCCTAGCCCGGGGCGCGCTCGCACCAGCCCCACGCCGACGGCCGTCGCCTCGCGGGCCTGGAGGCGCAGCACGTCGAGGGGGCGGAATACGCGCACCCGTGCCGGGCGGAGGAACAGGTGACCGATGTCCGTCGTGGTGGCGCGCAGCCGCTCGCGGGCGGCCTCGAACGCCTCGCGCGTCTCCCACTCGACGAGATCGACATAGAGGTTGGACTGAGCCCGCCCCTGGAGCACCTGGTACGTCCGGATCCCCGCGCAGACCTGGGTGGCCGCGGTCGCATGCTCTTGCAGCGCCGCCCGCACCTCCGCCACGCGGCCTGGTTGCGCTTCCCGAATAAATGCGACGAGCACGGACATAGCGAGCGCCTCCTCGAGCCCGACCATCCGGCCGCTGGCGGCTGATGCGCACGGGGCCTTGTTCGCCGATTATAGCACCAGGGCCCTGCGCGAGTTCGCCGGCGCGAACGGCCGGTGTGTGCCCGCACCACACGCTTGCGGAAAGCCAGGACGCTCAGTAGACTGGTACGGCTGCCTGGCAACCTGGGTGCGGGCCACGAGCCCAGCACGGCTGTCCACTGCGCGACCCCAGATTCCACTGTGTGAGGAGAGGGCCATGGCGTATGTGATCACGGAGGCGTGCATCGGGACCAAGGACGCCTCCTGCGTCGACGCGTGTCCGGTCGATTGCATCCACTCGACCGACGCGGACGAGCAGTACTACATCGACCCGGACACGTGCATCGACTGCGGGGCCTGCGAGCCCGTCTGCCCCGTGAACGCGATCTACGCCGAGAGCGACGTGCCGGACGAGCTCAAGCACTACATTCAGAAGAACGCCGACTACTACAAGAAGTAGGCGTCGCGGGTGCCCCCGCGCGGGGGCACCGCGCCAGCGTCGCGGGCCCCGCCGCTGCCAGGCACGCGCCGTGGCCATAGCCGCGGCTCCCCTCGACCACGACCGCAACACTAGGCGGGCGCACCGTGTAGGCGCCCGCCTTTCGTATCCCCGGTGCTTGACTGGCAGCCGCCCGTTGGCGTGCGGTCATGGCCCCGCCTTCGAGACCCCTAGCTCGTGGGCGGCTGGAAAAACGAGCAGCGCACGCTCCAGGTGCTCTGAGGGTACTCGCGCTGCAGCCGTCCCCAATACTCAGCCAGGTGCGACCGGTCGTGGGTCACGCTGTAGCCCACCACACCCCGCCAGTACAGGAGCTGCGGCGTATACTCGCCCTGCGCGAAGCGCGCCAGCGCGTCATCGAGCGCCTGGATCGCCTCCTGGCCGCGGCCGGTGGCCAGCAGTCCCTTGGCCCGAGCCAGGGCGAGCATGGGCAGGAAATCGTTGGGGGGCAGGAAGCCGATCTCGCGGTGCACCTCGCGCCCCCGCCCGTCGCTGATGATGAACGTCGGGGTCCATAGGGGCACCAGCTCACGGGCCTGCGCGGCTTCGGCATCGTCGGAGAGGTTGAGCTTCACGGGCACGAAGTGCGCGTCGATGAAGGCGGAGACGGCGGCGTCTGGATACGTCACGGCATCCATCCGCTGACAGCCGCCTCAGGTCGGGCGGTACAGGTCCACCAACAGCAGGCGACGAGTGTCGCGGGCCCGCTCCCGCGCCGCCGCCAGGTCGTGCTGCCACGCGATCGCTTGTTGGGTCATGCTGCCACCTCCGTTGCTAGCTGCTCCTGCGCCTTCTCTCTGCAGGAGCACACCCAGGTGCCCGCAGAAACCGTGCCGCAGCCCCCGCCGGACAACAGCGGGAGCCTAGTGCCTACCGCGCACCCGCGCTCAGCTCCGATGCGTTCCAGGCATGGGGATGCCGAGGAGTCGGGCGGCGTTCCCGCCGAGCACCGCTTCCCGCTCGGTCGCCGAGAGGTCGGCTCCGAGCACCTCCGCCACCGGGTCCTCCGGCCCCATGTCGAAGGGGTAGTCGCTGCCCAGCAGTACACGCTCGGCGCCCGCGACCTGCACGAGATACCGCAGCGCGGGGGACGAGTGCACGATGGTGTCGAAGTACAGCCGGGCCAGGCTGGCGGCCGGCGAGCCCTGCAGCCGCGCCCGGGGCTCGCGGCGCCGGCGCCAACCGTGGAGCAGCCGCCCCTGCTGGTAGGGGATGAACCCGCCGCCGTGGGCGAAGCAACACACTAGGCGTGGGTGGCGTTCCACCACGCCGCCGAACACCAGCGAGGCGATGGCGATCGAGGTATCCGTGGGGTTGCCAATCAGGTTGTGCAGATAGTAGCTGCTGAGCCGGTCCTGGGCACAGACGCGATCGGGGTGCACGAACAGGAACGCGCCCAGCTCCTCGGCAGCGGCCCACACGGGCTCTAGCTCGGGCAGGTCGAGGTTGCGGCCATCGATATTCGTCCCCAGGGCCGCGCCGCGTAGCCCCAGCTCGGTCATGGCGTAGCGCAGCTCGGCAGCGGCCAGCTCGGGCGCCTGCATCGGCAGCGTGGCGAGGCCCACGAAGCGCGTGGGGTGCTGCCGGCACAGCGCAGCGATCTCCTCGTTCTGGATGCGGGCGAAGCGCTGCGCCACCTCGACGGGGAGGTAGTAATAGTAGGTGAACGGGACTACCCCGAGCACCTGCACGTCCACGCCGACCGCGTCCATGTCGGCCAGCCGGCGCGCGATATCCCAGCCGCCTACCGGGAACGGCTGGTAGGTGCCGCTACCGGTCCACAGCTCAGCCCAGTCGCCATGACGCGCTTGCAAGCGCGGGGCGTGCTCGGCCGCCGCCTCCTGCAAGCGCGCCATCATCCGCTCGGTGAGCACATGGGCGTGCACATCGATACGCATCGCCGTCCTCGACCCGCCCGCACTCCGAGCCAGCGGCCTGGAGAGAGCGGGAACAAATACCGCGCGGGGGCCAGTGCGGCGGGAGCGCGACAAGCTCCCGCCGCACCCCGCTAATCGTTCTCGGCCACGAGATTCCAGCGCTCCGGCGCGCGCCAGATGGCGCTGAGCGTGAGGGTACGCACGGCGGGCAGCTCCTTCGGCAGCCGGTCGTACAGGCCGATGAACAGCTCGTCGTGCTGCAACACCTCGGCCTTCCACTCCTCCCGGTCGATCGACATCAGCTTGTCGAACTGCTCGCGTGTGAAGTGCTCGAGGCCGCGCCAGTCGAGGTCCTCGTAGCGCGGCATCCAACCGATGGGGCTCTCCACCGCGCCGACCTTGCCCTGCACGCGCTCGACGATCCAGCGCAGCACGCGCATGTTCTCGCCGAAGCCCGGCCAGATGAACTTGCCGTTCTCGTCCTTGCGGAACCAGTTGACTGCGAAGATGCGCGGCGGGCTCTTGAGCTTGCGGCCGAAGCCGAGCCAGTGGTTGAAGTAGTCCGCCATATGGTAGCCCGTGAACGGCAACATGGCCATCGGGTCGCGGCGCACGACGCCGACCTTGCCGATGATCGCGGCGGTCGTCTCGGACCCCATGGTGGCGGCCATGTACACGCCGTGGGTCCAGTTGAACGCCTCGGTCACCAGCGGGATGGTCGTGGCGCGGCGGCCGCCGAAGATGAAGGCGCTGATCGGCACGCCCGCGGGATCCTCCCAAGCCGGGTCCATCGAGGGGCACTGGCTCGCGGGCACCGTGAACCGGGCATTGGGGTGAGCGGCGGGCCGGCCACAGTCGGGCGTCCAGTGTTCGCCGCGCCAGTCGATCAGCTCGGGCGGCGGCTCCTTGGTCATGCCCTCCCACCACACGTCGCCGTCGGGCGTGAGCGCCACATTGGTGAAGATCACGTTGCCCCACAGCGTTGCCATGGCGTTGGGGTTGGTCTCCTGCGAGGTACCGGGGGCCACGCCGAAGAAGCCGGCCTCCGGGTTGATGGCGTACAGGCGCCCGTCTGGCCCGGGCTTGATCCAGGCGATGTCCTCACCCACCGTGCGAACCTTCCAGCCCTCCATCGCGGGTGGCGGGATGAGCATGGCCAGGTTGGTCTTGCCGCAGGCGCTCGGGAACGCCCCGCCGATATAGGTCTTGGTCCCGTCCGGCGCCTCGATGCCCGCGATCAGCATGTGCTCGGCCAGCCAGCCGTCGTCGCGCGCCATTACCGACGCGAGCCGCAGCGACAGGCACTTCTTGCCCAGCAGGGCGTTGCCGCCATAGCCGCTGCCGAACGACCAGATGGTTCGCTCCTCAGGGAAATGCACGATGTACTTGTGCTCGCGGTTGCATGGCCAGGGAACGTCCTTCTGGCCCGGGGCGAGTGGCATCCCCACCGAGTGCAGGCAGGGGACGAAGTCGCCGTCCGAGCCGAGCACGTCGTACACCTTGCGGCCCATACGGGTCATGATGCGCATGCTCACGACCACGTAGGGCGAGTCGGTGAGCTGGACACCGATCTGGGCGATGTGCGAGCCCAGCGGCCCCATGCTGAACGGCACCACATACATGGTGCGGCCCCGCATGCAGCCATCGAACAGGCCGATCAACGTGGCCTTCATCTCCTTGGGATCGACCCAGTTGTTGGTGGGGCCGGCGTCCTCCCGGCGCGTGGTGCACACGAAGGTGCGGTCCTCCATGCGAGCGACATCGGAGGGATCCGAGCGCGCCAGGAAGCTGTTCGGGCGCTTCTCCGGGTTCAGCCGGATCAGCATGCCCGCTTCCACCATCTCGTTGCAGAGGCGGTCGTACTCCGCCTGCGAGCCGTCGCACCAGTACACGCGGTCGGGCTTGCACAGCTCGACCATCTCCTGGACCCACGCTCGCAGCTTCGGGTGCGTTACATACGCGGGGCACTCGACCTTACTGGCTTCCTGGACCATTCGGCTTCCCTCCACACCGTCGTTCGAGGACTGCCCGGCGCCGCGCGACGCCGCCGCGGCAGGAAGCGGCGCGCCACAAGGGCCCACCCCCGGCGCGCGCCGTAGCTGGGCCCGCTGCCTGAAGTTTACATCCTCTGCGGTTCGGACGCCGACGCGCCCGACCGCCTCGTGGGCAGAGAGGCCCCGAGCACCGACCAGCAGTCAAGGCGTCGACCCTGCCCACCTGCTCCGATGCCCACCCCACATCGCCCCTAGCGGCAGCCCTCAGCCGGCACGTTTGACCCACGCCTGGGGGGAGTGGTATCGTCGGCGGAGGACGCGCCCTGGGCGCCCGGCGCGGCGCGCGTGACGCGGCCCCGCCTCACCACATTGCCCGTCCCACTGGGAGGTCGCCGATGAAGCTGACCATGGTCGGCGCTGGCCGCGTCGGCTCCACCACGCTGTTCCAGCTCGTCCTCGAAGGCGGGATCCAGGAGTTCGTCATCGTCGACGTTCGCAAGGAGGTCGCCGAGGGCGAGGCGCTCGACCTGCGTCATGGCCTGGCCCAGTCGTACCGCACGCGCATCGTCGCGGGCGACTACGACGCCACCGCCGACTCCGATATCGTGGTCATTACCGCCGGGATCCCCCGCAAGCCCGGCGACACGCGCCTCGACCTGCTGCGCACCAACGTCGAGCTGATGCGCGAGATCCTGGACAACGTCGTCCGCTACAGCCCCAACGCGCTGCTGTTCGTCGTCTCGAACCCGGTCGACGTGCTTACCTACCAGGCGCTGCGCCAGTCGGGCTTCCCGGAGCAGCGCGTGTTCGGGCTCGGCACCGTGCTCGATACGACGCGCTTCCGCTCGCTGCTCGCCGAGCGGTTGGAGGTGTCGCCCGACAGCGTCATCGCCTACATGCTGGGCGAGCACGGCGACAGCATGGTGCCGCTGCTCTCCAGTGCGAGCGTCGCGGGCGTGCCGCTCGACCAGTTCCCCGGCTACTCGCCCCAGATGGTGCAGGAGGTCGTCGAGGCGACGCGCTACGGCGGGGCTGAGGTGATCAAGCGCAAGGGCGGCACCTTCTACTCTGTGGCGCCCTCGATCTGCGCGGTCCTGCGCGCCGTGCGCTGGGACCTGAAACAGGTGCTGCCCGTCACCTCCTTGGTGGACGGCCCGCTGGGCCTGAGCAACATGTGTCTGTCGCTGCCCTGTGTCGTGGGCAAGCACGGGCGCGAGCGCGTGCTCGTGCCGCCCATGAACGACCAGGAGCGCGAGGCGCTGCGGCACTCGCACCGGGTGCTGCGCGAGGCGGCCGATTCGGTAGGCCTGCCGTAACGCCACCGGCCGCGACCGTCGGCGCATCGCGTGCGGGCCCGTCGCGCGGGGCCCGGGCGGGCGTCGCGGGTCCACACTGCCAGGAGCAGGCATGGCCGAGCCGACCGACCCTAGTGGCATCCCCCAGCGGAAGCTGGAGCACGTGGAGATCACTGCCCGCCAGCCGGCCCTGGGCGCGGTGACCCCGGGCTGGGCCGATATCTACTTGCTCCACGCCTGCCTGCCGGAGGTCGACTACGACGCCGTCGACCTGCGCACCGAGCTACTGGGGCACACGCTCGCTGCGCCGGTGCTCATCGCCGGCATGACCGGCGGCCACCCGCAAGCCGCGCCGATCAACGCCACGCTGGCGCGAGCCGTCGAGCGATTCGGCCTGGGCATGGGGGTGGGCAGCCAGCGCGCGGGGCTGCGCCAGCCGGCGCTTCGCGGCACCTACGCCGTGGCGCGCGAGCAGGCGCCCACCGCCTTGCTCCTAGCGAACATCGGCCTGCCGCAACTGCTCGACCAGGGCTCCGAGCCCGCGCTCACGCTCGCTCAGGTCCAAGAGGCGATCGACACGCTGCGGGCCGACGCCCTGGTCGTGCACCTCAACTACTTGCAGGAGGTCGTCCAGCCCGAGGGCGACACGCGCGCGGCGGGCGCCCTGGCCGCGCTCACCCGGCTGTGCGCGGCGCTCTCGGCGCCGGTCGTGGCCAAGGAGACCGGCGCGGGCATGACGCGCGCGCAAGCCGAGCGCTTGAAGCAGGCCGGGGTCGCCGCGCTGGACGTGGGCGGGGCGGGCGGCACAAGCTTCGCAGTGGTCGAGGCCCAGCGCGCCGCCGCCCGGGGCCACACCCTCGGCACACGGCTCGGGCAGACGTTCGCCGCATGGGGGATTCCCACCGCCGTATCGGTGGTGGAGACGGTGCCCGTCGGGCTGCCGGTGATCGCCACAGGGGGGATCCGGACCGGCCTCGATGCGGCGAAAGCCCTCGCCCTAGGGGCCACCGCCGTCGGCATCGCACGCCCCGCCCTGATCGCGGCGCTGGAGGGCGACGCCGCGCTGAGCGCGTGGCTCGAAGGGTTCTTGGCCGAGCTACGGGCGGCGCTGTTCCTCGCCGGCGCGCCGACCGTGACCGCACTGCGCCAGCAGCGGTGCATCGTGCTGGGCGCCACAGCGGCATGGTTGGAGCAGCTAGGCCATCGGCTGCCGCTGCGCTAGGCGTACGCTCGCCTCACCCGGTCGGCAGCTTCCGGAAGGGGAAAACGTGTACCTGTAGCCCCTGCTGCAGGAACAGGTCGACGGTCGCCCCCGCGACGACCTCGAGGACCGCGAAATCGTCCTCCGCGTCGGTCGCGACGTCGAGATAGATGCGGAGCCCATCGGGTGACTCGCGAATCGCGAAGCGGGCCTCCGGGAAGCTCGCGCGGAGCGCACGTTTCAGTGGCTCGAGCGCGCGCCGTGCGGGGGGCTGCTGGGGGCGGTCGGACACACAACCTCCCGGGCAAGCCACTGCTCCGCCGCCCCCACGAAGGCACGCGCTAACGCGACCGCACGGCGGGCAGTGACTTCCCCGATCATCTCCACATCGTAGTCAGCTTTCAGCCGGGCGTCCTGCAGCGCCTTGAGCGCTACGGGGCCACACGCGTCGAGCGGCTCCGCGGGACGGGGCGGCTGCAGGCGGCAGAACTCGCGCAGGACGAAGTCGTGGCCCCAGTACCGAGGCGTGGGCGGACGCACCTCAGCCGCCGTGAGCCGGGCGATCGCCGCCTGGAACGCGGCATAATAGGCGCGGTTCACGGCGTTGTTGTACTGGCCGTGCGCCAGGGCCAGCTCTGCGCCGGCCAGACATTGGCGGGCCTTGCCCAGATAGACGTCGGCGTTCATGGCTGGCCGCTTCCCAGGCGCGCGGGCGGCGCGCGCCCGGCGTACGTCTGGGCGGGATTATAGCACGCCGCTCAGCCCCGACCGGATGGCGAGCGATGCACGCACGGTCCGACCGCCCGCTGCTGGTAGCCCACCGCGGCGGCGCAGCCGAGGCCCCCGAAAATACCCTCGCCGCGGTTCGCCACGCGCTGGCGCTCGGCGCCGACGCTGTGGAAGTCGACGTGCGCCTCACGGCCGACGGCGTGCCGGTCTGCCTGCACGACGCCACGCTCGAACGCACCACCAACGGCCGAGGGCCGCTCGCGCGTCAGACCGCCGCCACGATAGGCCGGCTCGATGCGACAGCCCACTGGCGGGCGACACCGCGCGTCGAGCCCGAGCCCCCACCGATGCTGGCAGCCGTGCTGGCCCTGGTCGCCGGCCACGCCCAGGTGTTCGTCGAGCTGAAGCCACTCGGCACGCGCGCCGCCGAGGCTCGGCTCGTCGAGGCCGTCCTGCACACGCTCGAGGCGCACCACGCCCTCGGGTGGACCACAGCGCTCTCGTTCGACTGGAGCAGCCTGGCGGCCATCCGCCGGCGGGCGCCCGCCGTGGCGACGCAAGCGCTCCTCGACCGACCGCTCTATCCAGGCGAGGCCGCGCGGCTGGCCACGGTGGGAGTGGCCAGCGTGGGGCTGCCGGCGCGCTACGGCGACGACGCCGTCGCGACAGCCCGAGCAGCAGGCCTACTGGTCAATGTCTGGGGCGCCGAGGATGCAGCTACGTGGCAGCGACTCCGCGCGCTGGGCGTTGCCGCACTCACCACCGACCGGCCCGCGGCCTTGCGTGCCTGGCTCCGCACGCTATAATCGTCCGCCAAGATTCGTTCTCGCAGCAGCGACGCACGCTCGGAGGGGTCCCGTGAAAGACGAGACCACCCCTGACCGCGACAACGACGAACTGGAGTTCGACCTGCCCCCGGCGCCGGACGGCGCGGTCCACTGCCGGGTATGCACCATTCTGATCGGGCCGGGCTATGTGGAGACCGAGCCGCTGCCGGACCCCGAAGGGCGGGGGTACGTGTGCTGGCGTTGCTTCGAGTCGCTGCAGCGCCAGGCCGAACGGCGCGCGCGGGCGGAGCGGCAGGGACAGCCCCCGCCGCCTGACGATCCGGTGCGGCGCTTCCGGCGCCGCTGAGCAGCGCCTCCTCAGTTCTGCGAGAAGCGGCCGGTGGAGTACAGATCGCGTCGCACAAGCGAGAGCTGGAGCATGCGCAGCTCGCGGCGGAGGAGGGCCAGCTCCGCGCGCAGGCGCGGACCGAGGCCCGATTCCTCGAGCAGCGCTTGGCGCTCGTGGGCGGCGATCTGCAGGAGGGCCCCCACCTGATAGGAGAGCACCCGCGGGTCCTCGTCGAGCTGGATGCCGCGCCGCCGCTGGTTGGCCAACGCGTACGCCATGTCGATGTACTCGTCGGCCATCGCGCGCACCTCGGCGGCTAGCGTCGCGACGGCCGTGTCCTCGCCCGGATCCTCCGGGAGCCACGCCACGCGCGCGAACCGGTATGGGCGCACTTGCAGGTGCTCGAGACAGCGGAAGCGACGTCCGCCAACCACCACGAGGTTGAGGCGCCCCTCTGGCAAATGCTCCACACGGCGGATCTCGGCCTCCGTCCCCACCGCGTAGGGCTCGGCCGGCTCCCCGACCTCGAACCCCTCGCGGATCAGCACGACGCCGAAGGGCTCCCCGCGTTCCAGGCAGCGCGCCAGCATGAGCTTGTAGCGCTCCTCGAACACATGAAGCGGCAGCGCCATGCCCGGAAACAGCACGACGTTGAGGGGGAACAGCGCCAACTCTTGCTCGTCCGAGCCCACCGTCTCGCTCCCAGCGCGCTGCTGGCCTCATGGTCGCGCGCGACACCGCCGCGCGTCAAGGCCTCGGCGAGTTGCATCGCCGTGCGGCGCCTGCTACACCACGCGAAGGGAGACGGAGGCGGAGGTGCCGGCCATGGTCCACAGCTACACGGTCGACGAATACCTGCTGTTCGAGCCGCCCGACTCGCCGCGCCCCTGGCCGACCGTGGTGCTGTGCCCGGGCCGGCTGGGCGATCGGGCGTCGCTCGCCTGGCTAGCGGAGCCGCTGGCGGCCCGGGGCTTCCTAGTCTGTGCCATCACCTACCCGCCGGAGCGGCGCTACCTGGTGCACGATCCGGCGCAGGTGTCGACCACTGCGGACTGGCTACTGGCCCACGACTATGTGCGCGACGCCCGGCTGGGGGTGGCTGGCCACTCGCGGGGCGGGGCGGCGGCCCTCCTGTCGGCGGCGCACGATGCTCGGTTCCGCGCCGTGGCCGCGCTCAGCCCACTCACCGACAACGTGGCCTACATGCGCGCCCTGCGCGACTACGCGCCGTCGCGCTACGCCGAGCTACTGGCAGGCCGCTGGGCCACCCCCGACGAGGACCCGGCCTACTACGAGGCCATCTCGGCGCTGCGCCATGCCGACCGGCTCCGCGTGCCGGTGCTGCTAGTCCACGGCGACATGGACTTCATGAACCCCCACGACCACTCGATCTGGCTGTACGAGGCGCTGCGCCGGCTCGGGCGGCAGGACGTGCGGCTGGAGCTGATTCCGCGCGCGGGCCACTTCTTCGAGCAGACCTACACCGGCTATGCGCACGCCCAAGTGGCGCAGCTCGTCGGTGACTGGTTCGCCCAGTATCTCGGCTGACGGCGCGCTACTCCAGCACGAAGCGCAGCAGCCCATCGAGGTCAGCCACCCGGACGCACTGCCCGTCGGTCCGCACGAAACCGCCAGCCTCGAGGAGCATGAGCGTGCGCTCCAACTGCGGCAGGTCCACGCCGACGGCCGCGGCGAGCGCGGCGGCGGTGGGCTGCTCCGCACCGTCGCTGGTCACCGCCCGGAGCAGCTGACGCGCCACGCGCTCGGCCAGGTCGCCCGAGGTGAGCGCCCCGACGCGGCGGTCGGTGGCGCGGAGCCGGCTGGCCAGCACGCGGAGCAACCGCAGGCAGGCGCGGGGCGACCGCTGCAGCCCGGCCAGGAACGCCTCGCCGGGCACGAAGTCGACCACCGTGCGGGTAGCCGCGACCAGGGTGGCGGTGCGCGGCTCCTGATCGAGCACGGCCAGCTCGCCTACCATGCTACCCGCCGGCAGGGTCGCAAGTAGCATCTCCTGCCCGTCGGGCGCATGGGCGACTACTTGCACGGCTCCCTCGCGGATGTAGTACACGCCCGTCGGCGGCTCGCCCTCTCGACACAGAACGTCGCCCGGCTGCAGCTGGCAGGTGGTAGCGTCGCGCAAGAGGGCGGCGCGCTCGCGCGGCGGCAGGTCGGCAAAGATCGCCGGCAGCCGCTGCTCGCTGTGGCGGCGGCCCGTGCTGGCGCGCGCCGCCCGCCGCCTGACCCCGCAGCGCGCGAGCCAGGCGCGCACGCGTGATCGCAGCATAGGGGCGCTGTACGGCTGGGTCACGATATCCGTGGCCTCGGCCAGCAGCTCGGCCACCCGCACGGGCCCGTCGTCGCGCAGCACGACCACGATCGGGAGCTTGGCGCCCACCGCGCTGGCGCGCAGCTCGGCGGCGGCGTGCAGCGGATCGTGCAGCTTCCCGCCCGCCACGAGGAGGACCAGCGCGGGTCGCAGCCGCGCGACCGCCGCCACCACGCCCAGTCCCGGCGGTAGCGGCAGCAGCCGGTGCCCATCAGGCGCCAGCGCCTCGCGCAAGGCCGTCAGATCGTCGGCGGTCCCCCCGGCCACCAGCAGGCGCGCGGAGTAGGGGGTGTCGCAGCACGGCTGCTCGGCGCCCCGCTGGAGCATGAAGGCGGTGACGGGCTGCTCCGGCAGGCGCAGTTCCAGTCCCTCGGCGGCGGCAATGACCTCCATGCTACTGCCCTGGGCGGCGATGCGCCGGCTCGCCGCCCGCGTGATAGAGGCGATGAGACGGTCGTCGTGGGCCGGATCGTGGTGGAAGAGCACCAACTGGCGCACCCCCGCGCGGACCGCCATCTCCGTGACGTACTCCACCGGACTATGGCCCCAGCCCCGTCGAGCGGGATATTCGCGATCGAGGAACTGGGCGTCGTGGATCAGCACGTCGGCCCCTTCGAGGAAGGCCAGGTGGCGCTGATCGCCGGGGTGGGGCAGCAGACCGGTGCTCCGGTAGCGGGTGCCCGGCCACCAGAACGGCTCGTGGTCCGAGGCGTACACCACCGTCACGCCCCCCACCGTCAAGCGGTAGCCAAGCGCGGGCGCGGTGTGGTTGAGGTACTGCGTCTGGATGTGCACGCCGCCAGCGTAGAACGCGCCCTCGCCTAGCTCGTGGAACTCCAGCCGCGCCCGCAGGTCGGTGAGCCGGACGGGGAAGTAGGTGTACTGCATTTGCCCCGATAAC
Organism: Chloroflexota bacterium; assembly: GCA_019686175.1. GTDB lineage: Bacteria > Chloroflexota > UBA6077 > UBA6077 > JAJPHF01 > JADGHJ01. The sequence continues at coordinate 37,363 of JADGHJ010000004.1, forward strand.
GAGCCCTCCAGCGTTCCCTCGAGGCCCGGCGGCGAGTAGATGTCGAGCGTGCACGTGGGGTCGTAGGCCGGCGCGAAGAACGGGAACCCCTGGATGTGGTCCCAATGCGTGTGGCCGATCAACAGGTGGAGATGCAGGGGCCGGGATGCCTCGGCGCTCAGCGCCGCGCCCAGCTCGCGCGCGCCCGTACCACAGTCGATCACCAGGCGGGTTCCGTCGTCCGCCGCCACCTCGACGCAGGCTGTATTGCCGCCGAAGCGCGCCGTGCGCGGCCCAGGGGTGGGCACCGAGCCGCGCGTACCCCAGAACTTGACTCTCACCGGCGATGTCCAGCCACCCGACCTACCCGCGGGTCACGGGTGCGAGCCCCCCGGCCACACTGATCATCTGAGCCGCCGTGGGTTCCCATAGCCCCTCGCCTCCCGCTGTAGATTGCTGGCACCCCCGTGGGAATCTAGAAGCCGCCCCTGGCGGGTGTCAATTTCTGTATCGCCCTCCCAGCGCGTCCACCACGCGGCCCTCGCCCTGTCCCGGGCCACTACGCAGAGCGCGCCGCGGCAGGTAGGGGGAGGCGCACCAGGTGCGCGTCGGCCGCGCCGAGTACTGCCTGGACCACCTCGGCCTCGACCGTAGCCAGTACGACCTGCGTCAGCAGGCTGTCGCGACACATCTGCTGCAAGTGCTCGAGCAAGCGCCGCCCATTCTCGGCGTCGAGGTGTTCCAAAGGCTCGTCGAGCAACAGGAATCCGCCCCGTCCGAAGTGGCGCCCGAGCTGCGCGTGCAGCAGCGCCAGGAACGCAGCGCGCTCGCCCCCGCTGAGCTGCGCCAGCTCGAGGGCCCGCTCGGGTCGCTGGAGCGCCAGCTTCCCTTTGGGGCCGGCCGCGAGCTGCACCCCCGTCCAGCCGCTGAACCGCTCCCAGGCGCGCGCTACTTCCCCGTAGGCGGCGGCCAGCGCGCTGGTGCGCAGCCGATCGATGCTTGCCTTGGCCGCCGCGGCGAACAGCTCGGCCAGTAGCTCGCGGCGCGCCAGCGCTAGGCGTCGCTGCTCTAGCAGTGCGGGCGCCTGTCCCTCCATCGTCAACAGCTGGAGGTAGCCCTGCAGGGTAGCCAACTGCTCCTGCACCTCCGCCAGGGCCTGAGCGGCGGCCGTCTCCTCTTCGCGCGCGCGCTCGAGTGCTTGCTGTGCCTCGACGGCGCGCGCCGCCAGGTCCGCGGGCGTCGCGTCCGCGGATAGCAGCTCGCGCCGTCGCTCGGCGATCTCGTTCAAGCGGCGGCGCCGCTCCAGCGCTGCACGATGCGCCCCCTCCGCGTCGGCCAGCTCCCCTGCGAGCTGGTCACGCTCCTGTTCGAGCCGGCCGATCTCGGCAGCGATCTCCCGCTCTCGCTCCGCGTGCTCCGCGAGCAGCCGGTCGCGCAGGGCCGCCGCCTCGCGCTCCAGCGCCGCGCGCTCGGCCTCCCGCCGCGCCCGGAGCTGCGCGATCTCCTCGCGGAGCTGCCGCTCGCGCGCGGCGTTCTCTGCCAGGATGCGCTGGCGCAGCGGCTCGGGCAGCGCCTGGCGACACACCGGGCACACCGGCTCGGCCTG
>JADGHJ010000141.1 GCA_019686175.1 Chloroflexota bacterium
CCGCTGCCGTAGTACAGAGCTTACGTTAGTATAGTGCCATTCGACGTGCAACCGGCCGGCCCCCGCGCTTGTCACCCCCGTGACCTGCTCCGTACTCTGTCGCCATGAGCTTCAGCCTCCGTGCCGCGCGTGCCATCGCCCGACGCCTGGCCGACCTCGACCCAGCGGCCCCGCCGCGCGCACGCCTGCTACGGGCACCACGCGCAGGTCTTGGGCCGCAGGTGGGGATCCTTTCGGGCTCGTTCGACCCCCTCACCCGTGCCCACACCGCCCTGGCTGCTGCCGCCCTGCGCCACGGCGCGCTGGACAGCCTGCTGTTCTTGCTGAGCGTCCACACGGTGGACAAGGAGGACCGGGCGGTGGCCGCGCTGCCCGATCGGGCGCTGGTGCTGCTGCGCCACACGGCGCGCCGGCCGCGCTGCGGCGTGGCGGTCTGCAACCGCGGCCTATACGTCGAACAGGCAGAGGCGCTGGCGGCGCGCCTAGCCCCGGGGCAGCCACCGGAGCCACGCGGCGCGATCGTGGCGCCCGGGCAGGCCAGCGAGGAGGCACCGGCGCTGTGGTTCGTCGTGGGCTACGACAAGATCGTGCAGATCTTCGACCCGCGCTACTACGCCGACCGCGAGGCCGCGCTGCGCGCGCTGTTCGCCCGGGCCGGGCTGCTCGTGGCGCCGCGTGGCGCGGCCGGGCCCGAGGCGCTGGCGGCGCTGCTGGCGCGCCCGGAGAACGCGCCGTATCGCGACCGCGGGCGGCCGCTGCCGCTGCCGGCTGGCTACCGCGCCCTGTCGGCCACGGCCGTGCGCACGGCACTGGCCCGAGGCGAGGATGCCCGCGCGTTACTAGCGCCGGCCGCGGCAGCGTTCGTGGCCGCGACAGGCTGCTACGTTGATCCCGCGCGCTACGCCGTGCGCCGCGCCGCCCTCGCCGGCGCCCCCGGCCCGGCCCGCTAATCGCACCCTGGCGAAGCGCCGTGCGCTGGATCGCAGAGGCCGTGGCATGGCACGATAACGACTGGCCTACGAGCGTGTCTCAAATCGCGATTTCCCTGTGATCACGCCGTGATCGCCACGCTCTGGCGAGCGAGGCGGGCGCCTGGTACCCTTGGGGCGCTTGGGGCTGCGCGGCCACGCAGCCACGATTCAGGCAGCGGCCCGGCAGCCGCTCCGCCAGCCCGCGACGGCCGCGCCAGCCGACGCCGCGCGGCGGTCGCACAGGAGGAGAGGGGGCATGAGCAATCCACAGAGTTGCGTCCTGGTTGCCGAGGACGACGCGCGTATGCTGCGCCTGATGCAGCGCAACCTGGAGCTGGCCAACTACCGCGTGCTGACGGCGACCGACGGCCTGGCCGCGCTCGACGCCATCGAGACGAAGCCGTGCGACCTGGTGCTGCTGGACATCATGATGCCCAAGCTCGACGGCCTCGAGGTGTGCCGGCGCGTGCGCGAGTTCTCGTCGGTGCCGATCATCATGGTTACCGCACGCAACGGCGAGCGCGACGTCGTGCTGGGGCTGGACGCTGGCGCCGACGACTACCTCACCAAGCCGTTCGGTGCCCAGGAGCTGTTGGCGCGCGTGCGCGCCGTGCTCCGCCGCGCGCACCTCACGGCCGCCGATACCAGCCCCGGGGTCTATGAGTACGGCGATCTGCGGGTTGAGTTCAGCCAGCACCAGGTGAAGCTGCGCGGCAAGCTAGTGCCGCTCACGCCGACCGAGTACCGCATCCTGGCCCAGCTCGCCCAGCACGCCGGCAAGGTGCTCACCCAGGAGCAGCTCCTGACCTCCGTCTGGGGCGCGCCGTACAAGGACGAGGCGCACCTGCTGCGCGTGAACATCTCGCGCCTGCGCGCCAAGATCGAGGACGACCCGAGCCACCCGCGCTACGTGCTGACGCGGCCGGGCATCGGTTACATGATGGCCCACGACTGACTCGTGCCGCGCTCCCGCGGCGCCGACACACCCCTCTCCACCGTGGAGAGGGGTGTTCGTCTGTCCCGCTGGCACCCCCCTTGCCACAGCCCCCAGCGCTGGGTAGGACGCTTCCCCAGCGCGGAGGGCACCGATGAGCGCGATGCAGATCTGGGACCTGTGGTATCCGAACGCGGCGGCGCAGGGGCTGCTGTTCGCTCGGGGCCGGTTGGAGCCCACCGATGTGCTGCTGGTCCACGCGGCGCCCGAGGTGCTGCGCGTCGAGGTGCGCGACGCCGACGGCGCGGTGGTAGCCCGCGGCGAGGGGCTGGCCCGCACGGCCGACCGCCCGATGGCCCGGCTGCGGCGCGACGGGGCGCGCATCACGCGCGTCGACCTCTGGCCCGAGGAGACCGACCTGGGCCGTCCCGTGATCCTGTGCGGCGGCGAGGTAGGCGTGCTGTGCACCTGGTGGAACGCGCCCGACGGGTCGGAGTGGCGCTGGCGAGTCGAGTTCTATAACCATCGCTGACCCGGCCGCGTGGAGGCCTCTGCTATACTCGATGCGGGGCGGCGTGTGCGCCTGCTGCTGTGCCTTCCTCGCCGGCCCGACCGCTCGCGGGGCGCCGTGGTCGAGAGCCGCCCAATCATCCGCTCAGGCTCCCCTGTCGGCCGCAGCAGGCGGCGGCCACCACCCCAGGCCCGCGGCGCGGGCGTGGCAGGACGGGACACCGCAAGGGAGGGAACCGATGGCCAAGATGATCATCGGCGGCGAGGCCGTGGATGCACGCAGCGGCGCCGTCATGGAGATCCGCAACCCCGCCACCAGCGAGCTCGTCGATACCGTGCCCAAGGCCGCCGCCGAGGACGTGCGCCAGGCCGTCGAGGTCGCCCACCAGGCGTTCCGCAAGTGGGCGGAGACCACCCCCCACAAGCGCGCCGAGATCCTCTATCGCGCGGCCGAGCTGTGCCGCGAGCACCTCCAGGAAGTGGCCGTCCTGGAGACCAAGGAGCAGGGCAAGACGCTGCGCGAGTCGCAGCTCGAGGTCGGGCGCTTCATCGAGAACCTCGAGTTCTACGCCGGGCTGGCCCCGACCCTGCGCGGCGAGTACGTGCCGCTGGCCGAGCGCGAGAAGTACGGCCTGGTGGTGAAGCGGCCGGTGGGCGTGTGCGCGGCGATCGTGCCGTGGAACTTCCCCATCACCCTGATGGGCAGCAAGATCGCCCCGGCGCTGATCGCGGGCAACACGGTGGTGGTCAAGCCGGCTAGTACCACCCCGCTGGCGGCCATCCGCCTCATCGAGCTGTGCAACCAGGCGGGGCTGCCGCCCGGAGTGCTCAACATCGTCACCGGCCCCGGTGGCGTGGTCGGCGAAGAGCTGCTGGTCAACCCGCTGGTGCGCAAGATCGCCTTCACCGGCGAGACGGTCACCGGCCGGCACGTCATGGAGGTCGCGGCGCGCGACATCAAGCGGGTCACCCTCGAGCTGGGTGGCAGCGACCCGATGATCGTCTGCGACGACGCCGACCTGGACGCTGCGGCCAGCGCCGCCTCGGTCGGGCGCTTCTTCAACTGCGGCCAGGCCTGCCTGGCGGTGAAGCGGCTGTACGTGTTCGACAACGTCTACGACGAGTTCATGAGCCGCTTCCTGCCGCGCGTGCAGCGCCTGAAGGTCGGCAACGGCCTGGACAAGGACACGCGCACCGGCCCGCTCCACACGGCCAAGCAGCGCGAGGAGATCGAGCACATGGTCGAGGACGCCGTGCGCCGCGGCGCTCGCGTCCTGGTGGGGGGCAAGCGCCCAGAGGGCGAGGAGTACGCCAACGGCTTCTTCTACCTGCCCACTGTGCTGGAGAACGTGCCGCACGACGCGCTGATGGTGCGCGAGGAGTGCTTCGGGCCGGCGCTGCCGGTGTTCCGCGTCCGCGACCTCGACGAGGCGATCGAGCTGGCCAACGACTCGAAGTACGGCCTTGGCTCGTCGATCTGGACCCGCGATATCGGCAAGGCCCGCGAGGCGGCCGAGCGCATCGAGGCCGGCTACACCTGGGTGAACAACCTGCACATCGCCTACGACGAGATGCCGTTCGGCGGCTTCAAGCAGAGCGGCTACGGCAAGGAGCACGGTATCGAGGCGCTCGACTACTACGTGGAGAAGAAGTCGATCGTCATCGCCACCACGCCGGTGCCCGCCGCCTCCGCCCCGAAGAAGGGCGAGTAAGCGGCCAGCACGCTCAGCTCCCACACCACCGAGGGGAGGGACGCGCCCTCCCCTCGCGCTCGTCCGCACCCCGCAGCCTGCCGTCGGGTGGGCTGGTGCCGCACCTGTGCTAGACTCGGTCGGGCCCCCGGCCAAGCCCACACGGGCCAGCGCCCCCCGAGCACTGGTCGGCTTCGCTATCGCAGGCAGGGTAACGAGCGTGCACGCGCTGCCACCAACCGTTTTCCTGGTATGTCTCGAGCTCGCGGTCGGCGGGTTCGCCGTCCAACTCTGGGCGGACTGGGAGCGGCTCCTGAGCCGCGGCTTCGTCATCACCAGTACGCTGATCCTCTGGGTGTTCGCGGCGCTGGCGCTATGGGCGCGGCTGGCGCTGCCGTTCGCCGCGGAGGCGGGCCTGGCAGGGCAGCTCGAGGCCGGGGCTACCCTCGCCTTCACCGGCCTGCTGCTGGTGTACATGACGCTATGGTGGGCCGGCGGCGAGGGCGGGCGCCGGGCGATCGGCGCGCTGGCCGCTTTGGCGGGCTGGGCAGCAGTGCTCAGCGCCGCGGTGGCCCACGGCGCGCAGTTCGGCGTGCTGCCCACCCTAGTCAGCCTGACGCTCGGCGCCCTGGCGCTGGGCGCCGCGGCGGTGGCCATGGTGCTGGGTCACTGGTATCTGGTGACCCCTGCGCTGTCCACCCGCCCCCTGCTCGGGATGACCACGGTGCTGCTCGCCGCCGTCGCCCTGCAGGGCGTGCTGCTGCCAGTGCAGCTCCTGGTGAGCAATCCCGCACCAGCCTCGGATAGCACCGCAGCCGGAGTGACAGCCTTGCTGGGCCCGTATCTCCTGGCCTTCCTCTTGCGCATCGGCGTAGGCATCGTCTTCCCGCTGGTGCTAGCGGCGATGACCTGGCAAACTTGCCGGCTGCGAGCCATGATGTCGGCGACTGGGCTGCTGTACATCGCCGTCTCGTGCGTGCTGGCCGGGGAGATCGCGGCGAAGACGCTGTTCTTCCTCACCGGTGTCCCCACCTGAGGCGTACATATCCGCAATCCCACGGGTATCCCCCAAGGCCTTCGGTAGATGTGCCGCCCCGCGACCCATCTACTTGCTGACACGGGCGTGTTCTAGCGCGGATACGCCAGGTTCGGGTCTGCAGGCTAGACCTCTGCGCAGTAACATGGCAGACCGTACGGGCGCAGGCAATAAACTGGAAAGGTCTGACCTGTACTGCCGCTAGGTCAGACCTTTGGCGAAGGAAAACAAGGGATTGTGCCGCATGGGTGACGGTCCGATAATTCCCCTGGAGCGGTGACCGGGGGCTGCGGCGGGCGCTGTCATAGGCGTTGCCGATCGGGGTCCCAGGAATATCCTATAATACCGGCGAGGGCTGCGGCCCCCAACGAGATGTTCACCGTGGTGCGCCACACCACTCGGCCCGCGCGGCGCGCCGCGCCCCGCCGCCCGGCTCGCCGGGTTCCGTGCGGGGATGGTGCGGACGCTGCGGCTGGCCAGTTGGCCTGTGGCCGCGGGGAGGGCAAGTAGATGCCGATCGTCAACGATCTGACCATCAAGATTGGCGGCGAGGCAGGCCAGGGCGTCGAGTCCAGCGGGGCCGGCTTCGCCAAGGCCATCGCGCGGGCGGGCCTGTACATTTACGGGCTCCAAGACTACATGTCGCGGATCCGCGGTGGCCACAACTTCTACCAGGTGCGGGTCAGCGAGCACGAGGTGTGGACGTTCCGCGACGCCATCCACATGCTGCTCCCCTTGACCACGGAGGCGGTGGAGCGGCACTGGCGCGAGGTGGTGCCGGGTGGGGCCGTGCTGTACGACGTGGGCGTCAAGTTCGACGAGGCGCCCCTGCGCGAGCGCGGCGTCCAGCTGTTCCCGATGCCACTGATGAAGATCGCCGAGGAGCAGGGCGGCAGCCGCATCATGATGAACACGGCCGCCCTCGGCGCCGTGGCGGGCATTACCGAGTTCGACTTCGCGTACATCGCCGACATCATCGAGACCAATTTCAAGCGCAAGGGCAGCGCCGTCGTCGATGGCAACCTGAAGGTGGCTCGCTATGCCTACGACGCCGGCCAGCAGCAGTACGCCGCCGACTTCCCATGGAAGATCCAGGCGCGCCCCGGCCCCCAGCGCATGGTGATCAACGGCAACCAGGCGATCGCCCTCGGCGCGATCGCGGCGGGCTGCCGCTTCATCAGCGGGTACCCGATGACGCCCGCCACCTCGATCCTCGAATACCTAAACGCCAAGTCGCACCAGTTCAACATCGTCTGCAAGCAGACCGAGGATGAGATCGCCGGCATCCTGTTCGCCATCGGCGCGGCACACGCGGGCGCCCGCGCGATGTGCGCGACCTCGGGCGGCGGGCTGTGCTTGATGACCGAGGCCCTGGGGTTCGCCGGCTGCACCGAGACGCCGCTGGTGCTGGTGGACTCGCAGCGGGCCGGACCGTCCACCGGCCTACCCACTCGCACCGAGCAGGGCGATCTGGAGTTCGTGCTCCACGCCAGCCACGGCGAGTGGCCGCGGATCGTGCTCACCCCGGGCACCATCGAGGAGTGCTTCTGGGCGGGCGTGCGGGCGTTCAATCTGGCCGAGAAGTACCAGACGCCCGTGATCATCATGCAAGACCTCACGCAGTCCAACTCCATCCGCGCGGTGCCCAAGGAGCGGTTCGATTTCAGCCAGGTCACCATCGATCGGGGCAAGCTGCTCACCGCCGAGGAGTTGGACCGCATCCAGAACTACCGTCGCCACCTCGTCACCGACGATGGCATCTCGCCGCGCGCCCTGCCGGGTCACCCCAACGCGGTGTACGTGACCACCGGCGACGAGCACACCGAGTACGGCTTCATCACCGAGGAGTCGGACATCCGCCGCGCGCAGATGGAGAAGCGGATGCACAAGGAGGAGGTCGCCAAGGCCGAGATGCGCCTGCCGGTCCAATACGGCCCGGAGGACGCCGACCTCACCTTCATCGGCTGGGGCTCGACCTACGGGGCCATCCGCGAGGCGGTGGACGTGCTCAACCAGGACGGCCCGCGGGCCAACATGCTGCACTTCATGGAGGTGTGGCCACTGGACTGGGAGCGCGTCGGCCAACTGCTCGACCAGGCCAAGCAGCTCGTGCTGGTCGAGCAGAACTACACGGGCCAGCTCGGTCGCGTGATCCGAGCCAACACGGGCAAGGGAATGGACAAGCGGATTCTGAAGTACGACGGCCGCCCGATCTCGACCGACGAGATCGTGGCGGGCGTACGGGGCGAGGTCCGCGCGGAGGTCAAGGTCTATGCTTGACATCAAGCTCTACAACAGCCCCGAGAAGCCGACCTGGTGCCCCGGCTGTGGCGACTTCGGCATCCTGAACGCCGTCAAGCAGGCGCTGGCGATGCTCGAGCTGTACCCCCACGAGGCGATCGTCGTCTCGGGGATCGGCTGCGGGAGCAAGTTGCCCCACTACATCCGGGCCAACGGGTTCAACATCCTGCATGGCCGCGCGCTGCCGGTGGCGCAGGGCCTGAAGCTGGCTAACCACGACCTGAAAGTGATCGTGACCACCGGCGACGGCGACGGCTACGGTATCGGCATGGGGCACCTCATGCACGCCATGCGCCGCAACGCCGACCTCGTCCATATCGTCGAGAACAACCAGATCTATGGGCTGACCAAGGGCCAGTACTCACCGACCAGCGACAAGGGATTCGTCACCACCACCTCGCCGGACGGCGCTATCGAGCCAGCGGTCAACCCCATCGCGCTGGCCATCGCGGGGGGCGCGACCTTCGTGGCGCGCGGCTTCAGCAGCGAGCCGAAGCACCTGGCCCAGCTCATCGCCCGGGGCCTCCGCCACCGTGGCTACGCGCTGATCGACGTGCTGCAGCCGTGCGTCACCTACAATAAGGTGAACACGAACAACTGGTATCGCCAGCGCGGCTACCACCTCGAGGAAGAGGAGCCCGACTACGACCCGACCGACAAGCTCCGCGCCTTCGAGAAGGCGCAGGAGTGGGGCGAGCGGATCCCGCTCGGCGTGATCTATCTCGATGAGTCGCGCCCGACCTACGAGGAGCAGGTGCCCGCCCTCCAGAACGGGCCACTGGTGAAGCAGCCGATCGACGGCACCCCGCTCGAGGTCTGGGAGGCGATCAAGCAAGAGTTCGTGTAAGGCACGGGGCACCTCTGCACAAGAGGTGGGTACGATCGCAATCGAATAGTCCGGCAGGGGCGGCAGTGATGCCGCCCCTGCGGCATGTTAGGAGCCAGTTGTGCCGAGACTAACGTCCTCCCCCCGGGACACCGAACCGTCCGCGTCCGCGCGCACTGGCTCGTCCCCGCCGCCCACGATGACCCGCACCGACAGCGAGGCGCTGGCGCGCCGGCATCTGCGCCGCGAGAGCGGCGGCGCGGCGATCCTGCGCACCGAGCGCTGGCATGAGCCACTGGGCCGCGTGCTGCGCGAGATCGTGTTCGGCATGAACGATGGCCTCATCTCCCAACTGGGGTTCGTGGCCGGGGTGAGCGGGGCCCTGGACCACCCCGGCCCGGTGCTGATCGCCGGGCTGGCCGCGCTGGTCGCCGGCAGCGTGTCGATGGCCATCGGCGGCTACGTGTCCGTGAAGTCGCAGCAGGAGTTCTACGCCAGCGAGATCCGGCGCGAGCTGCAGGAGATGGAGATGATGCCGGAGCACGAGCGGGAGGAGGTGCGCCAGCTCTACCGCGCCAAAGGCTTCGATGGGCCGGAGCTGGAGCGCATCGTCGCCGCCATCACCTCCAACCGCGACGTGTGGCTCAAGGTGATGATGGAGGAGGAGCTGGGCCTGTTCCCCGAGCACGACACCCAGCCGGTAGTGAGCGCGGCGTACGTGGGCATCTCGTTCGCCCTAGGGGCGCTGGTGCCACTGCTGCCGTACCTGTTCTTCCCGCCGCTCACGGCCCTCGGGGTGGCCGTGGCGTTGGCCGCCGTCACGCTGTTTAGCATCGGCGCCTCCAAGGCCCGGCTCACGCGCCGCCACTGGCTGCCGTCGGGCCTGGAGATCATGGGCTTCGGCCTGCTAGCCGCTGGGATCGGCTACAGCATCGGCTGGGCGGTCGGCCAGCTCGTCCCGGATCTCGGACCGCTACCCTAAGGTACGCCACGCTGCAGGGCGCCGGCCGTGCGCCGTATCATCACGCCCAACACGGCGCGGGCCTTCTGTGGGTCCCGCGGTCACCACCGGGGCACGCGGGACGTGCGCGCCCAGCCTGGCGTGCATGGGCCGGCCCCGCCGCGAGGGAGGTGAGAGCCATGGACAAGCGGTTCGAGTCGATCGAGCACGAGGGCTACGCCCCCAAGTACAACATGCCCTATGTGCCCGCGATCAAGGTCCACAGCGGCAAGACGGTGTACGTCTCGGGGGTCACGGCTGCGCCGGTGTACCACAGCCACCCCCACGTGCCAAGCGAGTTCGACGGCATCCCTAGCGATGCGGCCGAGCAGGCGCGCCTGACGATGGAAAACCTGCGCCTGGCGCTGCGCGCCGCGGGCGGGGACCTGGGCGACATCGTGCAGATGTTCCGCTTCATCAAGGACCTGGCGGCGAACCAGGACGCCATCAACCGGGTGATCGGCGAGTACCTCGGCGCCCACCGCCCCACGACCACGACCGTCGAGGTGGTGCGCCTGGCCACGGACCCCCGGCTGGTGCTGGAGGTCACAGCAGTGGCCGTGGTGCCCGAGTAACACCTGGCTGCCCTCGGGCACCATGGGCGACCACCGCCTGGCTGCGCCGCCACCCCGCGATGCGCTATCCTGGGCGCGGAGCACCCGCGGCCCGAGCAGCGGGCGACAGAAGGGGAGGGTATCATGGGGGACTACCCGATCATCGACGCCGATGGGCACGTGCGTGAGCCGATGGCGCGGATTCGCGAGCTGCTGGGCCCGCTCGGCCAGCGCCGCTCGCTCTTCCAGGACGATACCTGGGACCGCCAGCTCCGCGGCACGCTGGGCCAGTACCCGCAGTCGCCAATGGACCAGCTCCGCGATATGGACACCGACGGCATCGACGTGATGGTGCTGTACCCCACCGCCGGGCTCAGCATCGGCGTGATCGCCGACGATGAGTACGCGGCGGCGCTGGCCAGCGCCTACAACACGGCGCTGCACGAGTTCTGCCAGGCCAACCCCGAGCGGCTGAAGTTCGTGGCGCTGCTGGCGCCCCAGCAGCTCGACGCTAGCGTGGCCGAGCTGCGCCGCGCCGTCACCCAACTCGGCGCCGTGGGTGCCATGGTGCCCACGCACATCCCCCTGCGGCCGGACTTCGGCCACCGTTGGTGGGACCCGCTGTGGGCCGAGGCGGAGCGTCTCGGCGTGGCCATGGCGTTCCACCACCGCAGCGTCCATGGCGAGGCGACCGACCAGCGGCACCACCGCTTCATTACCGTGCACACCATCGGCCACCCAGTCGAGCAGATGATCTCGCTGACCAGCGTGATCTTCGGCGGCGTGGTCGAGCGCTTCCCGCGGCTGCGCCTGGCCTTCCTGGAGGGCGGCGTCGGCTGGGTGCCGTACTGGATGGACCGCATGGACGAGGAAGCGGAGAAGCGGGGCCACATCGAAGCGCCGGAGCTGACCAAGCTGCCGTCCGAGTACATTCGCGGAGGCAACATCTTCTTCGGCGTCGAGTGCGAGGAGAAGACGATCCCCGATGGCGTGCGCTGGGGACTGGAGGACACCCTGCTGTTCGCCTCCGACTACCCGCACTGGGACGGCGACTGGCCGCACACGGTGCGCAGCGTGCGCGAGCGCACCGACCTCTCGGAGGAAGTGAAGCGCAAGATGGTGTACGACAACCCGTTGCGCTTCTACAATCTCCAGAATGTGCGCCGCGCGACGCCAGCGGCGACCGAGGCCACCGCGCGCTAGTCAACCCGTCAGGAGAAACCGATCGAACCAGGCGGGGACCGGTAGCGCTACCGGTCCCCGCCGCGTGTCCGCCTAGGAGACCGTCGCCGGGTTGGCTACGTGCCCATGGACGGGTCTGTGGAGCGC
>JADGHJ010000142.1 GCA_019686175.1 Chloroflexota bacterium
ACGCTGGCGGCCCGGCGTCCAGGTGCACCACCCGCACGCCCGGGGCCCAGGGCACGCAGGTCGGCAGATCGACCCGATCGCGGCGGGTGAACACGTCCACCGTGTGGCCGAGCGCCGCCAGCCCGCGGCTCACCTCGTCCACGTACACGTTCTGGCCGCCGGCGTCCTCACCACCCAGCAGCGCCAGCGGACTGGCGTGCTCGCTCAGGAAGGCGATGCGCAGCGGCCGACTGACACGGCTCATACGCGCACCTCCGCTCGCGCCGCGCCGGCCCGCAGCGCCTGCGCCTGCGTGATCGCCGCCGCCCAGTCGCGCGCGAAGCGCTCCAGCCCGAAGCGCGCCCGCGCCACGGCCCGCGCCCGCTCGCCCATCAGGCGCGCGTGCTGCGGGTCGGCGAGCAGCCGCTCCATGCCGGCGAACAGCACGTCGAGGTCGCACGACACATAGCCCGAGACGCCGTGCTCGATCACCGTGGGCAGCTCGGTCGTCGCCAGCGCCACCACCGGCATCCCGATGGTCATCGCCTCGATCACTGCCAACGGCAGACTGGTGTAGCGGACGGGGCTGAACAGGAAGCGGTACGCGGCCACCCGGCGGTGCAAGTCGCGGTACGGGATGTCGCCCAGGCCGCCCAGGGCCTCGGTCTCCATGCCGGCCAGGTCGAGCGGGAACCGCTCGCGGGCGTGCAGGAACAGGTCGAGGCCCGCGATGCGCGGCCGGCGCTGCAGGCCGTTGATCACCGTGATCCCACGCGGCAGCGTGCCGTCGTAGCGGATCGCCGGGTCGATGGCCACGCTGTGCTCGATCACGCGCGTGGGCACGGCGCCACTGTCCCACATCAGGCGGTTGTAGTGCGTCACGTGCACCAGCAGGACGCTGGGGTCGTCCAGCGGGTGCCGCGTGTGCACGGCGTCGGGCCGCGGCGTGTTGTGCTCGAGGTAGATGGCCGGCAGCCGCCGCTGGCGCGGGGTCAGGATCTCATGCGCATCCTCGAACAGGTTCTTCGGCGTCTGATAGATCACCAGGTCCAGGTCGAGGTCGCGCACCGCCTCGGCGGGCACCTCGCGCACGTAGTCCGGCCAGTCGAAGGTGCGGCCACGGCCGCCGTAGCCTTCGGGCCGGCCCGGCTTCACCGGCAGGTACCAGTGGTGCGCGAGGCGGACGAGCGCGTTCAGGTAGCTGCCGTGGATATGCCAGATCAGGATGTTCAGGCGCCGCACGCGCGCACCTCCTCGGCCAGCACGGTCTCGGCCGCGGCGACCACCCGCGCCGGGGCGATCCGACGCAGGCAGCGGTGATCGATGGGGCACTCCCAGTGGCCGCACGGGCTGCAGCCCACGGCCTGGCGCACGACCCGATGGCGGGGATCGAGCGGTGCCCAGCGACGCGGGTCGGCCGGCCCGAACACGATCACGCTGGGCGTGCCCACCGCCTGGGCCAGGTGGGCTGGCCCCGTGTCGTTGCTCACGAACAGGTCGAGGCTAGCGATCACCGCGGCGAGCGTCTCCAGCGACAGGCCGCCTGCCAGCCGCAGCGCCGGCGCCACCAGCCGCGCCGCCACCTCGCCCACCAGCGCCACCTCGTCCGGCCCACCCGTCAGGACCAGGCTGGCCCCCAGCCGCCGGGCGAGCGCGTCGCCCACTGCCGCGAAGCGCGCGGCCGGCCAGCGCCGCGCGGGCGCCCGCGCCCCCGGCTGCAGCCCGACCCCCCGGCGCGGCCGGCCCGCGAGCGGGGCGAGCAGCGTCACCGCCTGGGCGCGCTCCGCCGGGGCGATCGGCCACTCCAGGTGCGTTCCGCGCGCCCGGCAGCCCAGCCGCTCCACCAGCCGCAGGCAGCGCAGCACCTCCGGCAGGTGCTCGGGATACGGCGCGGCCACGGCCAGGCCCGCGGGGCACGGCGCGCCCGGCGGGTAGTAGCCGGCGGTCGCGCGTGCGCCCCAGGCCAGCACGCAGGCGTTGCTCGTCGTGCCGCTGCCGTGCAGTTGGATGGCCAGATCGTAGCCGTAGGCCCGCTGGGCGGCCGCGAACGCCGCGGCGCGCGCCGGCTCGTAGGGCGCCTCGACGATGCCCTCCCAGCCGCCAAACTCCACGAAGCGATCGATGTAGCGCGCGAAACGGGCCGTGAACGCCCGCGCCCACGGTAGGCCCACCAGCGTGATCTCCGCCGCTGGAAAGCCCGCCCGCAGCGCCCGCAGCGCCGGCACGGCCACCAGCAGGTCGCCGAGCTGGAGCGCGCGCAGCACGGCGATGCGCCGCACCGCCTCGCGCGGAAGGCCGCTGATCGCCCCGCTCATCGGTCGCCTCCCACCGCGGCGGGCGCCGCCAGCGAGCGCTCGGCACGAGAGCTGGCGGCCAGTTTCTCCACGGCGGCTACCACGGCCGCTGGCGGCACAGCGAGGCACGGCTGGCCGATCGGACAGTCGAAGCGGTAGCAGGGGTAGCAGGCGGTGGGCTGGCGCAGCAGGCGATGCGGCACTGTCCGCGGCCGCCACTGCGCCTCGTAGTCGGTGCCCGAGTACAGCGCCACCACCGGCACGCCGAGCGCGTCGGCCAGGTGCAGCGGCAGCGTGTTGCCGCAGATCACCACCGCCGCCTGGGCGATCAGCGCCGCGAACGCCGCGAGGCTGGTCTGTCCCACGAGCGGGATGGCGTTTGGCGCGCGCTCGACGACCGCCGCCGCCAGCGGCGCCTCGCGCTCTGTGGCCGTGACCAGCACGGGCCAGCCATGCGCGGTGAGCAGGCGTGCCACCTCGCCACAGGCGGCGGCCGGGTAGCGGCGCGCCGCGGCGCTGGCGCCGGGGTGCAGCAGCACGTAGCCGCGCTCGGGCAGGCCCACCGAGCGCCGCAGCGCGTCGGCCTCGCGCCAGCCCTCGGGCGGGATGGCCAGGCGGAGCTGCCGATCGGCCACCGGAAATCCCAGCGCCTCCACCAGGCGCAGGTTGCGCTCCACCTGGTGCAGGGCGTCCGGCGCGGGCGGCAGGGCCGTGGTGAGCGTGCTGCCACCGAACTCCTTCGACTCCCCCGCCCGCAGCGGGATGCCGGCCAGGTAGCAGACATAGCCGGGCACGTGCGGGGTCTGGCTGAACGAGGTGAAGATCAGCGCCGCGTCGAAACGGCGCTCGGCCAGCGTATGGATGAGCGCCCACTCGCGCGCCGGGTCGAACGGCAACCGGTTTCCGACGTCCTGCCAGATCGGCCGCCAGGTGAGCACGTCGTCGATCCAGGGCAGCAGCGGCGCCGCCGTGGTCCCCGCGGGGCTGGCGAGCAGGGTGATCGTCGCCTCGGGCAGGCCCGCGCGCACCGCACGCAGCGCTGGCCCCAGCATGATCACGTCGCCGATGTTGTCCAGGCGCACGGCCAGCACGCGGCGTGCGGTCGCCCAGCGGGGGTCGATCATCGTCCGGCCTCCGCCAGCACGCGCGTGCGCTGGCGCCGGCCCCCCGGCCGTGCGTCGACCTCGGCCAGTAGATCGGCGACCGCCGCAGCGACCATCGTCGGGGTGACGCCGCGCAGGCAGGCGTGGTCGTGCGGACAGATGCGGGCGTAGCACAGCCGGCAGGGCACCTCCTGGTACAGCTGCCGGTGCGGCACCAGCCACGGCCCCCACTGCTCCGGCGGGTTGGTGAGCGCGAACAGCGCCACCACCGGCGTCTGCACGGCGGCAGCGACATGCATCGGCCCGGTGTTGTTGGTCACCACCACGTCGGCCGCCTCGACCAGCGCGCAGAACCGCGCGAAGTCGCCCGCGCCTGCGAAGTCGTGCGTGTGAGCGCGCGCCGCGGGCGTGAGCTGCGCGCGGATGGCCGCCACCAGCTCGCGCTCGGCCGCCGTGCCCGTGAGCACCACCGTGGCGCCCAGCCGGGCGACCAGCAGCTCGATGGCCGCGGCGTACAGTGGCGCGGGATAAGTCCGCGCGGGCATACTGCACCCCGGGTGCAGGACCACCAGCCAGTGGTCGTCGGGCACCGCGGCGGCTCGCAGCGCGCCGCGCGTCGCCGCCCGGGCGGCGTCCGGCACGGCCAGCACCAGGTGCCGCTGGCGCGTCGTCAGCCCCACGGCACCGACCAGGTCCAGCCCGCGCTCCACCTCGTGCATCATCCGCTCGGGATGCCGGTGCCGCGTCGTCAGGAGCGATCCCGGCCCGTCGATCGAGGCCGCCAGCCGCAGCGGCACGTCGGCGAGGTAGCAGAGGTAGGCCGCCGGCAGCGGGCTCTGGCGGAACGAGGTGAAGATCACGGCCGCGTCGAAGCGGCCGGCGCGCACGGTCTCTACCATCCGCAGCTCGCGCGCGCTGTCCTGCGGCAAGCGGCACCAGGGGTCCATCCACGGCGCCTCATACTCGATCACGGCCTCGATGTCGGGATTCAGCCGGCCGGCCTGCGCGCCCACCGGGCTGGCCAGCAGGGTGATCGTCGCCTGCGGGAGCGACTCGCGGATGGCGTGGATGGCCGGCGTGGTCACCAGCACGTCGCCGAGGTTGTCCAGGCGCACGGCCAGCACGCGGCGCGCGGCGGCCCAGCGCGGGTCGATCACGGCCTCCCTCCGTTGGCGCCCAGCGCGAGCGCCAGCACGCGCTCGATGACGCTGGTGGTGCTCTGGTCGCCCGCCAGCGGCAGGATCACCACCTGGCCGCCGACGGCGGCGACCGCCTCGGCCTCCGGCAGCGGCACATCGCGGTAGTCGCCGCCCTTGACGTGCACGTCTGGCCGCAGCAGCCGGATCAGCTCGGTCGGCGTGGGATCGTCGAACAAGATCGCGTGGTCGACTGCGTCGAGGGCGGCGACCACGGCGAGCCGCTCGCGCTCGGGCATGATGGGCCGGCCTGCGCCCTTCAGCAGCCGCGCGCTGCGGTCGGTGTTCACGCCCACCACCAGCAGGTCGCCCAGCTCGCGCGCCCGACGCAGGAACTCGACGTGGCCCGCGTGGAGCAAGTCGAACACCCCGTTGGTGAACACCACGCGCCGCCCACGCTGGCGCTCAGCGGCGAGCTGCTCGGCCAGTCGCGCCACGGCCTGCACCGGGTCCTCGGCCGCGCTCGCCAGCGCACGGAGGCTCAGCCGCTGGAGCAGCTCCTGCTGCGACACCACCGCCGTACGCGGCTTGCTCACCGCGATGCCCGCCGCCTCGACGGCGATCCGCGTGGCCTCCTCCATCGGCGCGCTCGCCCCCAGCGCCAGCGCTAGCGCGGCCAGGAACGAGTCGCCCGCGCCGATGTCGTGCGGCTGGGCGACCGGGCAGGCGGGAATGTGCAGAGCCGCGCCCGCGCGCCCGACGGCCACGACGCCCTGGGCCGCGCAGGTGATCGCCGCCCAGTCGGCGGCCAGCCGCGCCAGGAGCTGCCGCCCCACCACGGCCACGGCGGCCGGGTCGGTGGTCGCCGGCTCGCTCGGCGGCGCGCCAACGGCCAGCCGCGCCTCCACGTGGTTGGGCGTTACCACCGTGGCCGGCACGCGAGCGTAGTGCGCCAGCCGTTTCGAATCCACGGCCAGCACCCGCGGCGCGCGCGCCAGTAGCGTGGTCAGGCGCTCCAGCAGCGCCGGGCTGGCCACCCCGTAGCCGTAGTCCGAGAGCACCACCAGGTCCGCGCGCGGCAGCGCGGCCTCCAGTCGTGCCACCAGCGCAGCCCGCGCCTGGGCAGAGCAGGCCGCCGTGTCACCCTGATCGAAGCGCACCACGTACTGGCCGTCGGCCAGGATGCGCAGCTTGTGGAGCGTGGCGACCGCAGCGTCGGCCACTAGCCCAGCGCCGTCGACCTCCGCGGCCTGCAGGGCGC
The DNA here is from genome assembly GCA_019686175.1 of Chloroflexota bacterium. GTDB lineage: Bacteria > Chloroflexota > UBA6077 > UBA6077 > JAJPHF01 > JADGHJ01. The sequence continues at coordinate 5,774 of JADGHJ010000142.1, forward strand.
GGCGCAGCAGCGCCCCGGCGCTGTCCGTGCCCACCAGCCCCAGCAGCGTTACCTCGGCGCCCAGCGCGCGCAGGTTGGCGGCGGTGTTCGCGGCCCCACCCGGCAAGTGCTCCTCGGCCGTCTTGCGCACGACGGGCACGGGCCCCTCGGCGCACAGGCGGGCGGCCGTGCCCTCGTAGTAGCTGTCGAGCAACACGTCGCCGATACACAGCGCCCGCAGGCCACGGAACGCGCGCACGCGGTCGACTGCGCTGGTCATCCGCACCTCCTTGACGTGGTCTGCGCTGGCACTCCGGCCGGGCACCAGGCAGCAGGCAGATAGTCGCGCTCGACCGTCGGATCGCCGGTCTCGACCGCGCGCACGAGCCGCAGCGCGTGCCGCGTGTCGCGCGCCACGTAGTCTGGCCAGCGCAGGGCGGTCGTCGGGCGCGGCTCGGTGCCCAGGTCTACCAGCACGGCGCGGCAGCCGGCGCGGTGGCCCGCCTCGACATCGTCCAGGATGTCGCCGATCATCCACGAGGCCGCGAGGTCGAGCCCTAGCTCGCCTGCCGCCCGCAGCAACAGTCCAGGGGCCGGCTTGCGGCAGTCGCAGGCGCGCGCCAGCCCGGGCACTACGCCCTGCGGGTGGTGGGGACAGTGATAGATCGCGTCGAGGCGGACCCCCGCTGCCGCCAGCATGGTGCGCAGGTGCGCGTGGAGCCGCTCCAGGGCCGCCGCGTCGAAGTAGCCGCGCGCCAGCCCGGACTGGTTGGTAACCACCACTAGCCGCCAGCCCCGCGCCTGGAACCAGGTCAACTCCGGGGCAAGGTCGGGGTACAGGCGCAGGTGCTCGGGCCGCGACGGGTAGTGGTACGGCCAGGCCAGCGTGCCGTCGCGGTCGAGAAACAGCGCGGGAGCTGTCATCAGGCCAACTCCGCGGCGAGCGCCGCCTCGACACAGTCGCACAGGGCGTGGGTGAGCACCAGGTGCAGTTCCTGGGTCACCGCCGGGTCGTTGGCGGCCACGCGCACGACGAGGTCGGCCACCGCACCGAGCCGGCTCTCGCGGGCGCCCGTGATGGCCACCACGTGCATGCCCAGCGACCGAGCGGCCAGCGCCGCGCGCACCACGTTCTCCGACTCGCCGCTGGTGCTGAAGGCCAGCAGCAGGTCGCCGGGCTGGCCGAGGGCCCGCACCTGCCGAGCGAACACCTCGGCGTAGCCGTAGTCGTTGGCCACCGCAGTCAGGGTGGCCGTATCGGCGGTGAGCGCGATCGCCGCGTAGGGGCGCCGCTCACGCTGGAAGCGGCCGACTAGCTCGGCGGCGAAGTGCTGGGCCTCGGCGGCGCTGCCGCCGTTGCCGGCCACCAGCAGCTTGCGTCCCGCGCGCAGGGTCGCGAGCAGACAATGGGCGACCTCGCCGAGCAGCCCCACCTCGGCGGCCAGGCCGTCCAGCGCGTGGGCCAGCGCGGTACGGCGCGCGGCGAGCGTGGCGGCCAACCGCTGGGTCTCCGCCGGGGCTGTGCTGGGGGTCGACCACATGGTCGTCTGGCGGCTCGGCTTGACGATAGCCATGGCCCCTCCCCCTAGCGCCTTGGCCGCCCTTGCGGGCGGTGCACTCAGGAGAATGCTAGGGACCGGCCCGCGGACCTCACATCGGGCAAGCGCCCAAAAGCAGGTCGATAGAAGCGGGATGGACGTTAGGCAGTTGCCCAACTGTCGGGTGGCAAGCTACGGAGCACGAGCGCCAGCCGGATCTGGACCGCATCATCGAAGCGACGCGGATCGAGGCCCGTGAGCACGGCGATCTTGTCCAACCGGTAGCTGAGGGTGTTGCGGTGGATCCAGAGCTGGCGTGCGGTACTGGATGGACAGCAGTTCTCCGCGAAGAACACGTCGAGGGTGCGCAGCAGTTCCGGCTCCGTGTCGAGCGGGCCGAGCAGGTGCTGCGCCAGCTCCCGCTTGGTGCTCTCGTCGGGCAAGCCCACGAAGGCCGCGACGCCCAGGCTGTCGAGGCAGTACACCTGGTTGGGGCCGTTGACGAGGCGTCCCAGGGTCAGCGCGGCCCGGGCATCCTGATAGGAGCGGCGGAGCCCGTGGAGACCGGGATGGCAGCGCCCGATGCCGATGCTGAGCGGGGCGCTCACATCGCGGCACAGTCGGGCCAAGAGCGCGCTAGCGGCGCGCTTGAGCGCGGGCAGGTTGGCCCACGAAGTGGCGACCCGGTCCGTCTCTTCGATGCCGTTGGTCCAAGCGACGAGGTCGCGGGTGCTGCTCGCCTTGAGAACGGCGACCTCGCCGTCTCCGATGTAGGCGCAGATAGTGTCATCGGGCAGCGAGAAGAACTTCACCACGCTGGCGATGATAGCCTGCGCCCGGCGGAGCGCGGCCGCGTCGGTGCGGTCCGCAGCCGCCTCGGGCCGGATGAACGCGTGCGCATCGATCAACAGCACAGCGCGCGGGCGCGTCACATCGAGGCCCAGGATCTCTGCCTCGCGCAGCAGTTCGGCTTCGGGGCGCAGGGTTCCCCGCAGCAAGTCGTAGATGAACTTGTTCTTCAGGGCGTGGTGGGAGGGAACGCGCGGCGGCGAGGTGGTCGCTTGCTGCACGACGAGATCGACGAGCGCGCGCGCTAGCCGCGTGGGGAACGCCTCCCCCCCGGCTGGCGGCAGCACCACCACCTCGCCGGCTCGGTCGGCCAGTTCGACGGGAAAACGAAGCACGCTGGCCTCGCACGCCCGCACACTCGCGAGCAACAGGGCGGGATCGGTCTCCCCCCCAGCGGCCACGAGATGCGCGCGCTCGTCGACCACTGCGACTGGGACGCCCAGCAGATCGGCTGCCCGCGACGCTACTGCACGGGCCACCTGCTCGTATCGCTCCGCTACTGCATACACGCCTGCGCAGTCCTCTCCCAGAGCCGCACTTGCCACAGTGTTGACCGTCACCTTGCTAGCAAGCTGCGTGCCTACACTACAGCCATTGGCAGACGGGTGGAGCCGCCGCCCTCAAGGGCGGGTCCGACGTGCATGACGGCGACAGGCCCCACCATCCCGAATGCTGCTCTAGGGTCGTGTTGTCAGACTGCGCGGGCCGCAGGAACCACTCGACGTCCGCAGGAGCGGACGTCGACATGATCGCAAGGAGGTCTCGACCGGAGAGAATAGGGAGTGGGCCATATCAGGCTCCGCCCGAGAGATCGGGGAGCGAGCTGAGGCCTTCGTGCGCCTCGCTGCGCTTCGAAGCCGGCGTGGCGCTGAATTGCGCTCCGGTCGCGCCGTCACGGATCTCGAAGCTGAGGATCAGGCCGTTCTCGAGGCGCAGCTCGCCCTCCAGCACCGACAGCTTCTCGAAGATCTGCTCATCGGGGGTGCCGGCCGGGACAGTGACCAGCACCGTGCCACCGAGCACCGCGATCTCGACCGCCTCGTCGCCCGCCACTAGGTCTTGCACGTCCGTGTCGGCGGGGTTGTCCTCGCCGATGAACGCCAGCTGGACGTTTCGTCGCTTCATCCGCTTGCTTCTCCTTCGCGGGTACATGGAACAGCGAGGGAAGAGCAAGCCGCGTGCCAGCTGGCAGCGATGCTCAGCGCGACGGCCGGCCGTTGGGTGCGGCCGCCCACCGTCCATGCAAGCGGTCGCGCAGATCGCGGGCGATAGCGCGGCCCGACTCGAACTCCTGGTAGAAGCGGCTGGCCATGGGCCCGCGCTCGCCCTGGTACTTGCTGTGCAGCCGGGCACTGCCGTACGGGGTCTCGACTGGCGAGGTCATGCGCATGAAGGAGATCTGCACGACCTTCATGCCCGGATAGATGAGGATCGGAAACTTGGTGACGTTGCTCAGTTCCAGGGTCAGCACGCCGCGCCAGCCGGGGTCGACGAACCCGGCGGTGGCGTGCACCTGGAGCCCCAGCCGCGCTAGCGAACTCTTGCCCTCTAGCCGCGCTACGATGTCATCGGGGAGTGCCACCACTTCATAGGTGCTGGCCAATAGCACCTCCAGGGGGTGGACGGCGAACGCTTCCCCGTAGGCGATCTCGTGCGGCTCCATCAGCTCGTCCACGGGCTGGCGGACGTCGATGTACGGCCGGTGGGAGTTGCGGAACAGCAGCAGCTTGTTTCCCAGGTGTAGATCGACGCTGGAGGGCTGCACACATTCGCGATCGAACGGATCGATGGCAATACGCTCCGCCTCGATCTCACGCAGGATATCGCGATCGCTCAGGATCATCCGCTGCCCTCCGCTTCACCAGCTCCCATCGCGATGGCCCCTCTCGCCAGAGGAGTATAGCAGGCAAGGAGCTTCTCCCCGCCGCCCGTAACCCATCCGTGAGCCTGACACGCCCTCACGCCGTGATCAGGGAGGAACGAGGCATCCGCGAAGATCGCACGTGCTGTTCAGCGATCGGGAGTAGCTCGGTGCTTGCAGACGCGCTCCGCACGCCCCTGCTAGAGGCTGGTGCCGCGGCTGCGTTGCGCGGACGGCCGACCGTGCTCTACAAATCGGGGAGAGCGGCCACTGGCGGTAGGCCCAGCGGCTGCAAGGAGCGGACCACCATGCGCGATAGCGGGCCGCGCGATGCTCGCCTTCGGCCCCCTCGGTGCTCCTGGCTGTGGCGTTGGGCGCTCATGCTAACCCTCTGCACGGCCCTACCTCCCGGGGCCACGGCGGCTCGCGCCCAGACAGTCCCTCCCAACGAGGCTCCGGAGTTCTCCCGCGACGTGCTGCCAGGCGGCCTGGCGGTGCTGGTCGAGGAGCGGCCGGGCACCGGCCTGGTCGCGCTGGAGTTCGCCGTGCTGGCCGGCGCGCGGTACGAGAGCGCGGACACGGCCGGGGCGGCGGCGTTCTTGGAGCAGTTGCTCCAGGAGGGCACGCCGACGCGCCCCACGCGACGCGACGTGTTCCGTAGCATCACCGCTCGCGGCGGGGATCTCACGATCACCAGCGGCTGGGAACGGGTGCGCCTGGCCGCAGAGGTGGCGAGCGAGGACTTCGACCTCGCCCTCGACGTGCTCGCGGACGTGCTCCTCCATTCGCGATTCGCCCCCGAGCGGATGGAGGCGGCGCGCGAGCGCATCCTCGCCAATATTGCCGAGCGCGAGGACTCGCCAGCGCAGTATCTCAGCGACCTGGCGATCGCGACGGCGCTGGGCGACCCGGAACTTCGCCATCTGCCGTCGGGTAGCCGCGAGGGAGTGCAGGCGCTGAGCCACGAGCAGTTGCTGCGCTACCGCGACGCGCACTTCGTAACAGGGAACGTGGTCGTGGCCGTGGCGGGCGATGTGCGCCGCGAGGAGGTGGTGCCGAAGATCGCGGCCGCCCTCGCCGAGCTGCCGCAAGGCCCCCGCCGCCCCCCGGTTG
>JADGHJ010000143.1 GCA_019686175.1 Chloroflexota bacterium
CCGCGTGGCGGGCCTCCTCGGAGGCCCGCCTCGCGGGTGAAGCTCAGAGTTGGGAAACTGAGGTGCTAGATCGGGCTGCGCCCCGGCAGGGCGCGCACGGCCAGGATCAGGACGACCGCGCCCAGGAACGCGACGAGCGTCGTGCCGAGGAAGCCCTGCTCCCCGCCAAAGCCGAGCAGGCTGGCCAGGAAGCCGCCGACAAAAGCGCCCACCAGGCCAAGGATGATGTTGCCGAGAATTCCGTAGCGCCCGCCCATCACGAGGCCGGCTAGAAACCCGGCGATCAACCCCACGAGCAACCAAGCGAGCAACCCACCAGGATCTAGAACCATCGCCAATTGCCTCCTCCCCGAGATGTCGGCCGCGCCTCCGCGCCGGCCGTGTCGGGCACCTGCCCGCTTGCCACTAATGCACGGCCTATGCCACCGAGCGGGCCCCGGGCGGGGAAGCAGGGCGATCGCGTGGGGAAGCCGAGCGCCGCGGCCAGCACGCCGCCGCAGCCCCCGGAGACTGCTCGCGCGAGCCGCGCGGCCTGGCCACGCTCGATATCGCTCTCGCGGGCGGCTCAGGCCGGAAAACCGGCGGCGGCTAGGCCGGCGCGGGCGGTGTCCTCGTCCTGCTGGCTGGTACCGCCGCCCACCCCGATGGCGCCCAGGATCACGTCGTCGACGACGATCGGCACGCCGCCTTGGGAAGGGAGGAGCGGGCGGCCGAGGCTGGGCAGGCTAGCCCAGAACGGCGGGTAGTCGCGATACGCCTCCCCTAGCTCGCGCCCGGACCGACCGTAGGCCGCCGCCGCGTACGCTTTGGCGCGCGCCGTCTCGGGCGTGAGAAAGCGAGCGCCGTCCATGCGCGCGGCGGCGACCAGTGTGCCGGCCGCGTCCACGACCGCGATGCTCATCAGGTAGCCGTGCTGTTCGGCGTAGGCGATCGCGCCCTGGATCATCTGTTGGGCCTGCGCTAGCGTGAGGCTCGATGCCGCGCGCACCATGCGGACCTCCTTTCTCGACCAGCTCAAGCGGCCGGCCGAGCGACCGGGCCGGCTGGGCTGGCCACAGGCCCAACTGTAGCGCGCAAGAGTGAGACGCTGCTCGCGGTCCCTAACAGCTCCGGGCTAGCCGTTAGCTGGGCGCCCGCTGGAAGCCGAGCGCCTGGATCGCGGCACGACGCCCTCCTCGTCTCGCTCCGGCCGTGCCGCCGCTGGCGCCCATCGCGCCCACCAGCACGCCATTGACGAACACGGGGGGTGCCCCGCGCGCCGGCAGCAGTGGCGCGCCATAGTCCAATGCGGCGGCGTTGCCCCACAGTGCTGGGTGGGCTAGGTACGACTCGGTCATCGCGCCGCCCGACCGACCCGTCACGGCCGGCGCGTAGGCCATGCCGCGCGCGATCGCGGGCGTCAGGAAACGGGCGCCGGCCATGCGGCCGGCCATCAGGAGGTGCCCGCCGGCGTCGAGCACGACGAAGCTCATGCGGTAGTTGTGCGCCTGGGCGTACTCCACGGCCGCCGGCACTCGCCGCGCTGCCTGATCGTAGCTCAGGCCGTGTCTCGCCTGGTGGGGTGGGGACGCAGTCACCCATCGTCCCCGCCTCTCCCGCGCCCCGCCAACCGGGTGAGTAGCGCCATCACTCTGCAACAGGCCGAGGCTGGGCGGGTGCCCAGCGCCGTGCTAGACTGCCGGGCACAACCTGTCGCCCGGCCCGTGGGGTTCGGCAAGGAGGCCCAGGATGGAGACTCAACAGGCCCGGATCGATCCCGAGCTGCTCCGGACGCTTGTGCGGCGTGGCGACGTTTACGACCTGGCGCAGCCGATCGCCCCGGGCGTGCCGGTGCTCAGCTTCCACCCGCCCTACACGTTCGCGCTGGTCCGCCGCCACGGCGATCTCGTGCGGCCCGGCAACGCCAGCTCGGCGAACGAACTGCTGGTGATGTGCGCGCACACGGGCACGCACCTGGACGCGCTGTGCCACTACTCGCGCGACGGCAAGCTGTACGGCGGCATCGACGCGCAGGCGGCCCAGCAGGGCCCCACGGGCTTCCGGGCGCTGGGCATCGAGCAGACGCCGCCGCTGCTCCAGCGGGGCGTGCTGCTCGACATCCCGGCCGTGCTGGGCGTGGCGGTGCTCGACGACCGACAGCCCGTCGATGGCGCCCTGCTGGAAGCGGCGGCCCAGCGCGCGGGGCTGGCCGTGGGGCCGGGCGATGCCGTACTGGTCCGCACGGGCTGGGCACGGCGCTGGAGCGAGCCGGCGCGGTTCGTCGATGGCGAGGCGGGCTGCCCGGGGCTCAACGGCGACGGCGCGCGCTGGCTGCTCGCCCGCGGCGTGCGGCTGACGGGCAACGATACGCCGTGGTTCGAGGTCCAGCCCCGCCAGGGCGACGACAACGTGCACGCGCTGCTGATCGCCGACCACGGCGTGCAGATCCTGGAGAACCTGAACTTGGAGCGCCTGTCGGCCGACGGGGTGGCCGAGTTCCTGTTGGTCGTGCTGCCCTTGCCGCTCGTGGGCGCCACCGGCTCGCCCGTGCGGCCCGTAGCGATCGTCTAGCGAGGCCGCCGGCGCTGCCCGCCGCTGTGGCCCCCTGCAGCATTCCGGCCACGCGAGGCACCGCAGGAGCGCATGAGCGGGGACGGCAGTGCATGGCTCGGGCGGATTGCGACGGTGTATGCTGTGAGCCCCGAGCCGCAGTGCGAGGGAACGCCATGAGACACGGGTTGGCGGTCCTGGGCGTCTTGTTCATCCCGTTGCTGCTCGGCAGCTGCGCCCCGGCGCCCTCCGATCGTAGTACAGGCGGGGGCGTGGCTGGGGCGACGCCCGCGAGCAGCCCGCTGCCCCCAGCGCCGGCGGCGCCACGCAGCCCGCTGAAGCTCGCCTACACGGCGACGACGGCCAACCAGGCCCTGTTCTGGGTCGGGGTCGAGGCTGGCCTGTTCGCGCAAGAGGGGCTCGACGTCGAGCTGGTACGCATCGACAGCAGCGCGCGGGCGCTGCCGGCGATGCTGGCCGGCGAGGTGCCGATCTCGTTGCTGGCCACCGGCGCCATCGCCTCCGCCGTCGCCCAGGGGGCGGACGTGGTCCTGCTGGCCACCAGCGCCAACAAGCTGGTGTTCCAGCTGCTGGCGGCGCCACACATCGCCGACGCCGAGGCGCTGCGCGGCCAGCCGGTGGGCGTGAGCGGCCGCGGCTCGGCCGGCGACTTCGCCACCCGCTACGCACTCAAGCGCCTGGGCCTGGATCCCGACCAGGACGTGGTGATCCGCGTGGTGCCGGGGGGCGACGCCGGATTGGCCAACGCGCTGCTCAGCGGCTCGTTCGTGGCCGGCGCGCTGGGTCCGCCCAGCGACTACCGGCTGGAGCAGCACGGCTTCCGCAGCCTGGTCCGCCTGGCCGACCTGAACGTCCCGTACACGGGCACGGGCCCCGCGACCACGCGCACGTACCTGGCCGTCCACCGCGACACGGTGCGGCGGTTCATGCGGGGCTTCCTGGCGAGCATCCAGCGAGCGAAGAGCGACCCGGCGTACACGCTGGCCGTGATGCGCCAATACACGGGCCAGGACGACCTCGCGGCCCTGGAGTGGGGCTACCGGCAGTACATCGTGGGCGCGGTCGATCCGGCGCCATATCCCAGCGAGGCGGGCTTGCAGACGGTGATCGACAGCGTGGGCGAGGAGGTGCCGGAGGTGCGGCGCGTGGCGCCCGCGGCGCTCATCGATACCAGCGTGCTCCAGGAGCTGGAGGCCGAGGGATTCATCGCGCGACTGTACCAGTAGGCCGCATGACCACCACAGGCGCGGGGAAGAGGAGTCGACGATGCGCTTCGGGATCAACTTCTTTCCGTCGTTCCTGCCCGGGCAGAAGTCGGGCGCGCAGTACTTCCGCGAGTGCCTGGACCTGTGCGAGCTGGCCGACCGGTTGGGCTTCGCCTCGGTACGCATCGTCGAGCACCACTTCCGGCCCTACGGCGGCTACTCGCCGAACCCGATGGTGTTCCTCGCCGCCGCCTCGCAGCGCGCGCCGCGTGTGCGGCTGGTGACGGGCGCGGTGGTGCCCGCCTTCAACCACCCGCTGAAGTACGCCGGCGAGCTCGCCGAGCTGGACTGCATCTCCGGGGGACGCCTGGACGCCGGTTTCGCCCGGGCGTTCCTGCCCGACGAGTTCGAGGCGTTCGGCGTGTCGGTGGAGGAGAGCCGGGCGCGCTTCGAGGAAGGGATCCTGGCCTGCATCCGCCTGTGGACCGAGGAGAACGTGACGTTCCACGGGCGCTTCCACCGCTGGGAGCACGTGACGGTGCTGCCGCGGCCGGTACAGCAGCCGCATCCCCCCGTGTGGGTGGCGGCCATCGGCACCCCGGAGTCGTTCGAGTGGGCCGGGCGGATGGGCTTCAACCTGATGTTCGTGCCGTACGTGAGCGACTTCGAGCAGCTCGCGGGGCTCATTCGGCATTACCGCGCCGCGTGGCGGGAGGCGGGCCATCCGCCCGGGCAGGAGCGCGTCGCCTACTCGGCCCATTGCTACGTGGCGGAGAGCCGCGCGGAGGCGCTGCGCGGGGTCCGGCCGGCCTGGGAGCAGTACCACCGCGTGTTCTACGAGCGCCTGCGCCGCTGGGTCGGGCATCCCTCGCCGCAGTACCGGGGCTACGACCGGATCGCCGCGGTCGTCGACCGCTTCACCTTCGAGCAGATGGTGGACGAACGGCGCCTGTTCGTGGGGACGCCGGACGAGGTGGCCGAGCAGTTCGCCTGGGCGCGCGAGCTGTTCGGCGAGGCGGAGCCGAGCCTGCAGGTGAACTTCGCCAACCTCAGCGAGGCGGAGGCGCGCCGCACCCTGGAGCTGCTCGCGGCCCACGTGCTGCCGCGCTTCGCCGCGTCCCCCGCAGGCGAGGGCTAGAGCAGCGCGCCAACGCCGCGGTCGGCCTGCCGCCGCAAGCGGCGCCCCCAATTCGCCAGGGGCTAGGGGGTTAGGCAGGCCGCGGGCGCAGCCGTGTACGCGTGCCAGCAGCGCGCGGCGCAGGCGCGCCAGGTGAAGCGGTCGAGCACGCGCTCGCGGGCGGCCGCGCCCATGGCCGCCGCCAACCGCGGCCGTTCCAGGAGATAGGCCAGGCGCTCGCGCAGCGCCTCCACGTCCCCCGGGGGCACGAGGAACCCGGTCACCCCGTCGTCGACGATCTCGGGGATGCCGCCCAGCCGGCTGGCGACGACCGGGGTGCCGCTAGCCATCGCCTCCAGCACGCTCAGCCCCAGCAGCTCCGCGACCCGCACCGTGCGGCCATACACCGTACGATGAACCGAGGGAAGCACGAACACGCGCGCCTGGCGATAGAGGGCAGGCAGCACCGGCTCGGGCGCCGGCACGACGAAGCGGACGTCGCGCCCGGCGGCGAGCCGCCGCAACAGCGCGGGATAGTCCCGCTCGGGCGGCCGCGGGTCGTGTCCGACCGAGCCGGCGATGGTGAGGCGAGCGCCACGGGGCAGGGCCTGCAACAAGCGATCGACACCCTTGTGCGGGGTCAGGCGCCCCACGAACAGCACGCCCTCGCGCGGCTCCGCCGGATCGGGCGCGAAGCGCGCGGGGTCCGCCCCGCCATAGATCACGGTGGTGCGAGCGGGCGGCGCGCGCAGCTCGCGGGCGGAGTAGGCGGAGACCAGGAGGTACAGATCGAACAGGGCATGACGGCGGCCGCCCCAATCGCTGCCCGCCAGGCCGTGGTCCGTCACGGCGGTCTGCTGGCCACGCCAGCGCGCTGCCAGCGCGGCCAGCAGACTAGCGGCGCTGCGGAAGTGGTGCGCGTGCACAATGTCCGCGTCGCGCAGCGCCGCGACGAGCGCGAAGCTCAGCGGGTGCGCGATATGGCCACGCCAGTAGCGACGGGCGGGGAGCACTCGAACCATCAAGCCCGCGGGCGTGTGCCAACGCCCCGGCCGCGCGCCGAAAGTCACCAGCTCGCATGGGACTTGCTCGGCGAGGGCACGGGCCAGTTCCAGAGGGTAGCGCTCGCCGCCCCCCAGGAGCCCGCCGGCACCGAACACCGTGGGCGCGATATGTACGACCTTCAGGCGGCCGTCTCCTCTGGTCTCCGAGTGGTTCAGCGCTGCGAGCACCAGAGCAAACCCCGCGCCAGCCAGTAGAGTAGTAGGGAGAGGTGTAGAGAGCACGAATGGCTGAGACCGCGCGGGCCGTGCTGGTCACGCTGGGCGATCCCGACCAGCTCACCGGCGGCTATCTCTACCACCGGCGGCTGGCAGCGCTCGCGCCGGCCCACGGCCTGCACCTGGCCTTCGCCTCGGTGCCAGAGAGGCCCTTTCCGCTGCCGGCGCTCGCCGCGCGGCGCCTAGTGCGCCGTGTGCTACGCCAGCGTCCGCGAGCAGTGATCGTGGACAGCATCGCCGCCGCCTATCTGGCGCCAGCCCTCCGCGAGCTGGGCGCGGTCCCACTTGTGGGCAGCCTGCACCAACCGCCGGGGGGCCTCGACCACGGCCCCTTGCGCACGGCCCTCCAGGCACGCCTCGACCTGCTCGTGTACCGACGGGCGGCGCTGCTGCTGGTGGCTAGCGAGCTGCTCGCCGAGCAGCTAGTGGCCTGCGGCATCGCACGGCGGCGGCTACGCGTCATCCCCCCCGGGCGCGACGTGGCGCCCCTGCCCGACGGCCCGCTGCCCGATCTGCGGCAGGGCCGTGCCGCCGCGTTCCTATGCGTCGGCAACTGGATCCCGCGCAAGGGCATCCTACCGCTGCTCGACGCCTTCGCCCGCCTGCCGCCAGCAACGGGCACCCTGCACCTCGTGGGCAAGGATGATGTGGACCCCGCCTACGCAGCCCGCGTGCGCGCGCGGCTGGCGCAGGCCGACCTGCGCGGGCGCGTGGTGGTGCACGGGCCGGTGAGCGCCGCGCGCGTGGCCCAACTGTACGCCGCCGCCGACGTGTTCGTCCTGCCCAGCACACAGGAGCCGTTCGGGACCGTGTATGGCGAGGCGATGGCGATGGGGTTGCCAGTGGTGGGCGTGGCCGCGGGCAACCTCCCACATCTGGCCACCGATGGGGTCGAGGGCCGCATCGCGCCCGTCGGCAACACCGCGGCGCTGGCGCGGGCGCTGCGGGAGTTAGCTGACGATCCCGCGCTGCGGGCGCGGCTGGGCGCCGCCGCTCGGCAGCGGGCGAGCCACCGCTGGACCTGGGAGGAGACCGCTGCCCACTTCGTCCAGGCGGTGCGGGCGGTCGCCGAGCGCTATCCGCATGGGGGGACGGCCTCATGCTGAAGATGTATCTGGCGCGCGAGCGCGGGGGCGGCGAGGCCGCCTTCTGGGAAGCCGGATGGGCGCTCCAGGCGCTCGAAGACATGGTGGCGAGCTACGCCCTACACCCGTTGTGCGCGCCGCTGGCCCGCCTTGTCCCCCGCAGGGACTGGGTGCTCGACGGCGGCTGCGGCCTCGGGGCCCTGGCAGTGTACCTGGCGCGCCGTGGCTATCGAGTCATCGGCGTCGATTTCGCGCTCGGTGCCCTGAGGGTCCTGCGCGCCGCCGCGCCGGGGGTCCCGGCCTGTGCCGGGCGCGTGGATGCCCTGCCGCTCGCGGCTGGCAGCGTGGCCGCCTACTACTCGGGCGGGGTCATCGAGCACTTCGAAGAGGGACCGGCCGCGGCGCTGCGCGAGGCGCACCGCGTCCTCCAGCCGGGCGGCCTATTCCTGGTGGTCGTCCCCGACCTGAGCCCGCTCCGCCAGTGGCTCTATCCCGGATCCCGCCAAGTCCTCTGCGACGGCGCCAGGCCCGTAGCGGCCTTCGAGCGCGTGGCCGCTCCCGGGCGGACGCCGGCCCCCGAGCCAGGGCTGCGGTTCTTCCAGTACCTCTACCACCGTCAGGAACTGCGTGGCTGGCTGCAGGCAGCCGGCTTTCAAGTGCTATGGGACCGCGGCTACGGCGTGCAGTGGGCGTTGATGGAACTACCCGCGGTGCAGGCGCTCGGCCGGCGGCTGCGCGGGCCCATTCTGGAAGCCGCGATCGACTACTGGGACCGCGTGCCCCAAGCGCCGTGGGCGCAGGAGCCACTGCTGCCGCCGCGCCTGCCCGGCCCCGCGGCCCGGCTCCTGCGCCGCTGGCTCACGCTGGAGGACGACCGCCTGCTCCTGCTGGGCGGCGCGCTCCGACTCTGGCAACAGGTGGCGAGCAACCTCCGGCTCTACGTCTGCCAGCGGCCTGCCTGGCGGGCTTGACGCGAGCACCGCGGGCACTGAGGGTGACCGCCCAGAGCGAGCCAGGCGCGCCCTGAGCAGGGGGAGGGCTGGCCGCTTGACGCAGCCCTCCCCCCTGTCGGGACGGGAAGCGGGACGGCTAGCCCGCGCGCTGGCGTAGCGCCGCTTGCACGCGCTCGGGAGTGAACGGCACACGGCGCAGTCGCACGCCCGTGGCGTCGAAGATCGCGTTCGAGATCGCCGCCGCGGTCGGCACCGTCGTGGCCTCGCCCGCCCCCGTCGGCGCCAGGTCGGGCCGGTCGACCAGCACGATCTCCACGCGCTCCGGCACCTCCTCGAACGTCAGGATCGGGTAGCTGCGCCAGTCAAGGCTCGTCACGCCCGAGGCGTCGAACTGCACCTCCTCGTGCAGCGTGCGGCTGAGCGACTGGAGCACGTTGCCCTCGATCTGGTTGCGCACACCGTCCGGGTTGACCACGAGGCCGCAGTCGTGGGCCACGACGATCCGCGGCACGCGCACTAGGCCGCTGGCCGGGTCGACGGCGACCTCGGCGACCATCGCGACCCAGGTCTGGTTGGGCGGGTCGCCATACTCGATCAGCGCCACGCCACGGCCAGTGGTCATGCCCGTCCGGCTCGCCTCGGGCTTCGGCGCCGGGCGCCGCTGCCAGCCGGCCGCCGCCGCGACAGCCTCGAGCACCGCGCGGGCCCGTTCGTTCGTCAGGTGCTGCAGCCGGAACGCCACCGGGTCGGCGCCGGCCGCCGCGGCCAGCTCGTCCATGAACGCCTCGCCGGCGAAGCCACTCGGCAGGCCGCCCAGGCTGCGGTTGTTGCCGTTGCGCAGCAGCGACTGGCCCTGCGCGTGCAGCAGGTAGCGCCGGTTCGGGAAGTCGTAGAACATCAGCGTGTCGTGGCCAACGAACACCGGATCGAGCGGCAGCACCCACCCGCCGCCCGTCTGCTCCCCGAGCAGGCGCTGGCCGGTGTGGCGCGCCGACCAGACCTCGTAGTCGTAGGCGACCACCTGGCCGCGCGCGTCGACCCCGCCACGGATGCTGAACACCATGGCCGGGTTGTAGTGCTCCCAGCCGTGCTCGTCGGCGCGCATCCACTGCACGCGCACCGGGCGACCCACGGCCTGCGACAGCAAGGCCGCGTCGAGCGCCGCGTCGTCGCTCCGGTAGCGGCCGTAGCAGCCTGAGCCCTCGGTATAGATCACGCGCACGCGCTCGACCGGCAGGTCCAGGGCACGCGCGATGTCTGCCTGGAGCACGTGAGGCGCCTGCGTGCCCGACCAGACGGTCGCCCCATCCGGGCGCACATCGGCCACGGCGCAGCTCGGCCCGATCATGCCATGCATCTGGAAGGGATACTCGTAGGTCGCCTCGACCGTCTTCGCGGCACTGGCGAGCGCCGCGGCCACGTCGCCCGCCTCGTCGAGCAGGCGATCGTCGCTCGGCGCGGCGCGGACGACCGAGAAGAGGGTGTCCTGAGGGGGCAAGCCGGCGGGCGCTGACCAGGTCACGCGCAGCTGGCGCGCGGCCTGAATGGCCTGCTCCTCGCGCTCGGCTACCACGCCGACGAAGTTCCCGCGCACCACCACCTGCACCAGTCCGGGCATGTCGGCCACCGAGCCTTCGTCGACGCTGACCAGCGTGGCACCCGACTGGGGCGTCGGCCGCACCACCCGCCCGTGCAGCATGCCCGGCAGCCGTACGTTCTGCACATACTCGAACTCGCCGGTCATCTTGGCGGGAATGTCGCGGCGGGGCACTGGCTGCCCGACCAGCCGGTACTCCTCGGGCCGCTTGGGGGTAGCCGCGCCACTGACTTCTAGCTCGAGCCGCCGCCCGTGGACGAGGGCGGCGTAGCTCACGCTGCGCTCGGGATCGCCGCCCACGGACACCACGCCGTCGCGCACCTGGAGCTGCTCGACCGGCGCGCCGAGTTGCTCGGCGGCCAGCGCCAGCAGCACGTGGCGCGCCTCGGCCGCCGCCTGGCGGATCTGGGCGCCGCCGATCGCCACCGACTGGCTGCCGACGGTGGGGCCTTGGTCGACCGTGCGGGCAGTGTCGCCCTGCACGACGTGCATCTGGTCCCAGGCCACGTCCAGCTCGTCGGCAGCGATCTGCGCGAGCGCCGTCTCGACGCCAGTGCCCAGCTCAACCTTGCCCGTGAAGAGCGTGACCGTACCGTCGTCGGCGATGGCGAGCCAGGAGTCGAGACGCTGGGCCGGCAGGCCCGCCTGGGCGTGGGCGGCCGGCGCGCCGCCAGGCGCCAGGCGATCGGCCAGGCTGAAGCCGACGACCAGCACGCCCGTGGCCTTGAGGAACGTCCGCCGCGACAGCCGGAGGGCGGCGGAGCCGCGGTCTCGGTGGGCGGCCTGGGGCCGCAGAGTCCGCGTGGTGCTCATACTCGCAACTCCTGTGCGTACCGATTGATGGCCCGCAGGATGCGCAGATGCGTGCCGCAGCGGCAGAGATTGCGGTTCAGCGCCTGGCGGATGGCGGCCTCGTCGGCGCCCGGGTTCTGGTCGAGGAACGCCTTAGCCGTCATGATCATGCCGTTGATGCAGTAGCCACACTGGGCGGCCTGCTCGGCGATGAACGCCTGCTGGAGCGGGTGCGGGTCATCGACAGTGCCTAGCCCCTCCAGCGTGGTCACCTCCTTGCCCACCGCGTTGGCCGTGGGCGTGACGCACGACCGGACCGCGGCCCCGTCGATGATGACGGTGCAGGCGCCGCATTGGGCCACTCCGCAGCCGAACTTCGGCCCGTTGAGCTGCAGGTCGTTGCGCAAGACGTACAGCAGCGGTGTATTTGGCTCGACATCGACGGTGACGGGGCGGCCGTTGACGGTCAGCTCCAATACACTCATGCTCCCACCCC
>JADGHJ010000144.1 GCA_019686175.1 Chloroflexota bacterium
GTAGCAGGGCGTTACGACGCGGAGGATGGGAGGGAGGTCCAGCAAGCGGCCGAGCCAGCGCCAGCGCGGTAGCTCGCGCAGCACACGGTTCATGGCCGCCGCTGCCGGGTAGGCGCATCCCTGGGCATCGAATGCCCAGATCGAGCGATCGACTTGGGCCCGGCTCAGGCCGAGCGCCGCGCAGAGGTCCGGGGTCTGGTTGGGCAACACCAGTACGCGGTTGTCAGCGTCGCGGCGGCGAACCCAGTCCACGAGGCGGGTGCACACTCCACACCAGCCATCGAACACCAGCAGCACGGCGTGCGGCCCGAGCAGGGCGCGCAGCGCCACCGGGTCGGGTGACGGGTCTGGCGGGACGTGGTCGCCGGCCATCGTGCCACTCCGCAGGCGTTCGGGACGTAGCGCCGCGGCTCGCCGTATGCGGACACAGTGTAGCAGCACGATCGCTAGCCAGCACTGGTTGCCGCCCCACTGGTGCACGATTGCGGTCCGAGTGTGATCGCGGCCTGCTGGCGCCGCGGCGGATCAGTGGCCCGCAGGAGCCAACAGGAGCGACCAGGCCAGCCCGAGACCGAGCATCAGGGCCATGCTGATCAGCAAGGGCAGGATCGTCCAGATCGATGAGGCGGGGGCAGCCGTGGTGGGGGTGACCGTGCCGCGATGGCCGGGCAGCCAGCTTGCCACCTGGAAGCGCAGCGCGTACCACAATATGGCTAGCCGCACGCGCAGCGGTAGCTTCGGCATGGGAAAGCCGGGCGGTGAGCCTCCGGGCGGGCCGCTGGGCAGCACGATGCCTCTCCTCTTGCGCGTGGGACGCAAGCTGTTGCGCTGATCATACCCGAGCCCGCTCCATCGCACCATCGATAGGTGGTACGGTATCGCCAGCACGCACCCGGTACCGGTGCTCGGACCTCGGTCGGACAGCGGGAGTGTGGGGAGCCACGTCGGAGTAGTCGGGTGTGGCTGTCTGGTATCTAGACCCCGCGCGCGCCGTGCAAGCGTACCAGCGCTTGATCGCGTTGCCCGGCGCGCCGCGCGTACGCTACGCGGTCAAATCCAACTCGCACCCGACGTTGCTTGCCGCGCTGGCGGCCGCGGGGGCGCACTTCGCGGTCGTCGCCGAGCCGGAGCTGCGCGCCCTGCACGCGGTCGGGGTGCCAGGCCAGCGTATCGCTTGCGTCACCCCTGGCCCGCCGGCAGCCCTGCTGCGCGCCTGCCGCGCGGCCGGCGTGGCGCTGTACGCCGTGGACTCGGCGTGGGAGGTGCGGAAACTGGCGGCGCTGGTGCCGGGCGCGGCGGCCTGCGTCTACCTCGCCCTCCCGCCCGCCGGGCGTTTGCGCTACCCGGTGGCCCGGGTTGGCGCCCTGCTCGATGAGCTGGACGCCCTGCTGGCCGCGGCGCGCGACCTCTCGGTGCGGCTGGTCGGGGTACAGATCCACGTCGGCTCGCAGTGCGAGCGGCCGGAGGCCTGGGGGCGCGGGGTGGAGCTGGCGGCCGCGGCGTGGGAGCGGCTGCGCACGGGCGGCTGGCAGCCGTACCTACTCAACCTGGGCGGTGGGCTGCCCGTGCCGTACCGGGGCCCGGTGGCCGGGCCGGCTGCGATCGCTCGCGTGGTGGCCCGGATAGTGGCGCAGCGCTTTCCTGCGGCGCCGCAGCTCTGGTGGGAGCCGGGCCGCTACGTGGCGGCCGACGCTGGCCTCCTGATCGCCACGGTCCAGCGATACACCCCCGGGGCACGCCCTATGGTGCAGCTCGACGTGGGGCGCTACCGGGGCCTGCCCGAGGCGGCGCGGGGCATTCGCTACACCTATCTGGCCGATCGCCAGGGCCCCCTTGCGCGCTGCATCGTGGTGGGGCCGTTGGGCCCGGACTACGACCTGCTCGATCGAGCGGCCTGGCTGCCTCCCCTGGCGCCGGGTGACCGCCTGTGGCTGCCGCGCGCCGGCGCCTATACCGTCGCGCAGACGGCGTATGCGGTCGCGGCCGATCTCCCAGTGGTGGTCGGTGCGCTGCCGCCGGTGCCGCAGAAAGCGGTCGCGGCGACCGTGGCGGGACCATAGCTGCTCTTCCGGGCCCGCGCGCCCGGTGGCTCAGCTCTCCGGCTGGCGGCCCAGCTCGCGGAGCACGTCCTCGACGATGTCCGTGCCCCACAGCGCCTGCATCGCAGAATCAGAGACCGGCTGCGGGATGAGCCCCTGATCGCGGAAGAAGCCGTAGCAGTACAGCATCGAGTCGCGGTTGGGCAGCCCGTTCGGGTTGATCCCGACAGGGACCATCGCCCGGACCGTGGCCACATCGATGCCGGTGTGGCGCGCGACGATCTCGTCCACCTGGTCGCGGCTCAACTCGCTGCTCGTACCCGCGAGGGCGCCCAGATAGGCCCGAGTCGCGCGGAGGTACGCGCGAACCCATCGCTGGGCCGTGGGACGGTCGTTGTACAAGGCGCCCGAGAAACCGATGAAGGCTACCGTGAAGTTGGGGTACATCTCATCCTCGCCCATGACCTTCACCGCCACGCCTTGCTGGAGGGCGCGCGTCATGAACGGCTCGGCGGACACGGCGCCATCCACTGCTCCGTTGGCTAGCGCGGGGAGCATGTCGGGGAAGGGCAGGTTCTGGATAGTGAAGTCGTCGAACGAGGCGCCTGCGCGCTCCAGGGCGGGGGCCATGGCGCAAGCGTTCGTGGTGCCTTTGCCGGGCGGGGTGAAGGCGATAGTGAGACCGCGGAGATCGCTGAGACTGTGGCCCCGGCCGCTGTCGTACACCTCCTTGCGGATCAGCAGCGCTGTGGTGCCGTGGCCGGGCCGAAAGGTCGCCTGGTCGAGCACAACCTTGAGTGGTACGCCGCGCGCCACGGCGTTCCACATGGCGGGGTTGGCCGCGATGCCGGCCGCGTCGATCTGCTCGGTGGAGAGCGACGGGATCATCTGGGAGGCGTCGGAGAAGTTCACCAACTCGACATCGAGCCCCTCCTGCTGGAAGTAGCCGCGATCGGCCGCGACGAACAGCACCGTGTTCGCCGCGATGGATTGGTGGCCGACACGCACTTGCTTGACCGGCGGGGGCGTGGGGGATGCACCGGCCGCCGGCCCGCCCGGGGGCGAGGCGGGAGTGCTCGGCGCGCGAGGAGTCGGCTGGCTTGCGCAGCCCGCCAGGGCCAGCAGCACACTGCACAGGAGGATGCGCGCGAGACGAGACATGGGGCTCTCTCCAGCCAGGCGACACTGTGGGTACGCTCGCCTCATTGTAGGCGATCAGGCGGACGCGAAGAGACTTGACGGCTGCCGCGTGAGCGTGTCGAAGCTGCGATGGCGGCGCTCGGGGGCACCGAGTCTGCACGAGCAGAGTAACCCAGCCGCTGGCCCCCGCTATAGCCCTTTGCGGATGGGGGAGCCGGCGGTTCGCAGGGCGGGCCCGTCATTTGCGGCGGCGACAGGCCCAACCGGGCCCAACGCTGCTCGATTCGGGCGGCCGGCGAGCGATGGAATAGCTGCTAGACGCACCCGGTCACAATGGTCGGGCGGTGATGGACTGTCGCTTTGGGCGATGTGGGCTGAAGGCGCACCGGGGGCGCAGATGCGTAGGAGTGAGGCTCTTCATCCATTGGAGGAGGTCGCGCGACTCGCTCGGCTACAGCCAGAATGCTCACCGTCGGACTCAGCGTCGTAAAGGCCCGGGGCCTGGGCGCGGCCGCGGCGGCAGGCCCCGCGGCCGGCTGCCTCGTGGGTCTGGCCCCTCGCCGCCTAGCCGATAGGGCGGCACCTGGAGCGCGAACACGATGCTCAGCCGCTGGTCGGCCATGCGCGAGCTGAGCCGCGGGTCGATCTCGTCCAGCCGCAGGTTGGTGGTGATCACGGTCGGCAGGCGCGCGTTGTAGCGGTGGTTGATCAGCTGGTACAGCTTCTCCTGCGCCCACGGCGTGCTGCTGTGCGCGCCCAGGTCGTCGAGGATCAGGACTGGCGCCGTGCGGATGGCTTCGAACAGCTCGTCGTAGCCCACGCGGCTGTCGGGGCTGTAAGTGGCGCGCAGGTGATCGAGGAGATCCGGCACCACCACGAAGTATGCGGGCTGGCCGCGCTCCTGGCAGGCGTTGGCGATAGCCGCCGCCAGGTGTGTCTTGCCCGTGCCGTAGCTCCCCGTGAGCACTAGCCAGCCATTGGGGCGGCGCGCGAACTCCTGGGCGAGCTGGAGCGCGCGCGCCAGGTTCTGGACACCCTCCTCGTCCACGGCCATACCGTGTGGATCGAAGGTGGCGAAGGTCATCTCGGCCAGCAGGGCGGCGGCGTGCGTGCCCAACCGCTGGAGCGTGGGCACCTGCCACTCCTCGACCACGCACACCTGTGATAGGGCCGGGTCGGCCAACCGGGCGCGTAGGCGCTCGTCCAGCTCCTCCAGCCGGTGGTTGGTGGTCACCACCAGCGGCAACTGGGCATTGTAGCGATAGTTCAGGATCTGGAACAGCTTCTCCTGCGCCCACGGCGTGCTGCTCTGCGTGCCCAGGTCGTCCAGGATCAGCAGCGGCGTGGTGCGCACCGTCTCGAACAGCTCGTCGTAGGTGACGTCGCTCTGAGGGTGGAAGGTCGCGCGCAAGTGGTCGAGGAGGTCCGGCACCACCTGGAAGATGACCGGCTCGCCGGCCGCCAGGCGCGCGTTGGCGATGGCCGCCGCCAGGTGCGTCTTGCCGCAGCCCGACGGACCGAGCAGGACGAGCCAGCCGGCGGGGGAGGCCGCGTACTCCACGGCGGCGGTGTAGGCGCGACGGAAGCGCTCGCGGCGCTGTGGTTCGGCGCTGCGCCCATCCTTGACCAGGTTGTCGAAGGTCAGGCGGGTAAGCGGCCCGAGGTTGCTCAGCCGCGCCAGCCGGGTGCGCCGCTGCTCGCGCAACGCCTCGGCGCGACAGGCGCAGGGCACGGCCCGGCCGAAGTCGGGGTGCCCCACCGGCACCTCGCGCCGCACGAAACCCACGTCGCCACAGCGCGCGCACTGCGGCGCCGGCTCCTCGGCCGGCTCCGGGGCCTCAGTGTTGGATGAGGTGTCCGTATTCGCCCTCGAGATAGCGTCGAGGATCGCGAGGCGCTTCAGGACGTCGGCCAGCGGCTCCACGTTCCCCCCTGCCCTGCGTGGCCCAGTGGTCGAGGATGCGGCGGACGTAGCGCCAGTGGCGGCGGTTGTAGCCCACCGCCTCGCGGAACGCCTCCTCGATCCACTCGGGCGGATAGGTCTCGGCGGCCTCCCGCAGCTCCTCCACCAGCAGCGGTGTCAGCAGGCCGATGTTCTGCTCGTACAGCTCGAAGATCGTCAGGCGGCGGGTCGCGGCGGGCGTGACGGTTGTGGTGGGCGCCAGCACCAGCGCCACCTCGCCGCGCTGCACGCGCGCTACCAATCGGCGCGTCGCTGGCGTGTTCAAGAATAGACAGGTATCCTCGCCCGCCGTCCCGCCCGCGGCCCGCGCCGCGTCGCCCTCAATGCGCACCGGCAGCGCCAGCAGCACGCCCCGCGCGACCGCCAGACGCACCCCCTCGCTGAGCGCCGCGTCGGCGCTCAGGCCGCCACACGCCTGCCAGCTCCGCCGGGCTGCCGGATCCGCGCGCAGCTCGCTCAGACGCACGAAGCGCGGCGCCGTGCGCTTGGCGTCCAGCAACCGCAGCACGTGCAGCGTGACCTTTAGCTCGGCCAGACTCTCCGTCTCGGCCAGCGCGCCGCACAGCCACTCGGTCGGCACGCGCGTCACAGCAGGGCGATCGGGAAAGCCCGGACAGGCCCGCATCTCGCTCGTGGTCCTCCCCCCCGCGCTGCTTACGAGCGTTCGACGCCGAGATCGACGAACTTGGTCAGCTTCTCCAACCAGAGCAGCGACACTTGCCCCGTCGGTCCGTTGCGGTGCTTGGCCACGTGGATCTCGGCGATGCCCTTGTTCTCGGTGTCCTTGTCGTACACCTCCTCGCGGTAGATGAACATCACCACGTCGGCATCCTGCTCGATGCTGCCGCTCTCGCGCAGGTCGGAGAGCATGGGGATGTGGGGCGACCGGCTCTCCACCGCGCGCGAGAGCTGGCTCAGCGCCACGACGGGGACGTTCAGGTCGCGGGCCAGGGCCTTGAGCGAGCGCGAGATCTCGCCGATCTCGTTCACGCGGTTCTCGCGGCCGGAACCCTGGATGAGCTGGAGGTAGTCGACCACGATCATGTCCAGGGTGATGTCGTGGTGCAGCCGGCGCGCCTTGGCTCGCAGCTCGCTGAGGGGGATGTTCGGCGTGTCGTCGAGGTAGATCGGCGCGGCGGCCAGCACGCTTAGTGCCTCGGCCAGCTTGCGCCGCTCGGCTTGGCCCAGGTTCGCCTGCCGCAGGCGGCTGGAGTCGACACCCGACTCGCTGAACAGCAGCCGCTGAGCGAGCTGGACCATCGACATCTCCAGGCTGAAGAAGGCGACCTTGGCCCCGAAGCGCACGGCGGCGTTGCGGGCCAGACACAGGGCGAACGACGACTTGCCCATGCTGGGCCGCGCCGCCACGATGATCAGATCCGAACGCTGCAGGCCACCCAGCAAGCGGTCCAGGTCCTTGAAGTCGGTGGGGATGCCGCGCTCCAGCCGGTCGACATCGGCGGCCAGCAGCAGTTGCTCCCAGTACTCGCGGAGCACATCGGCCAGCTTGCGGAAGTCGCGGTTGGTGCGCCGCTCCGTGACACCGAACAGCGCGCGCTCGGCTTGCTCCAGCACCGCGTCGGTATCGAGCCCCTCGTTGTAGCCCAGCGCAGCGATCTGGCCCGCGGCGCGAATGAGCCGGCGGCGCAGCGCCGCACGCTCGACAATGCGCGCATAGCGCTCGGCGTGCAGCGAAGTGGGTACCACCGTGAGCAGCGAGGACAAGTAGGCCAGGCCACCGGCCGCGTCGTAGCGCTCGGTGCGCCGTAGCTCGTCGGAGAGGGTGACGATGTCGACCGGCTCGCCGCGCTGGTGCAGGGCGAGCATGGCGGCGTAGATCACCGCGTGGCGCTCGCGATAGAAGTCGTCAGGGCGGAGGAACGCCGCGATCGGCGCGATGGCGTCGCGGTCGATCAGCAGGCTGCCGAGGAGCGCCTCCTCGGCATCGGTGTTGTGTGGCGGGAGCGGCTCGCCGCTCCGCGAGAGCGATGGATTCTCGACGGCCATGAGCGATCAGCCACCCGCGCTGTGTGCGCGCCCTCTCGGTTGCCCGGCCTAGAGCAGCGTTCGGCCTGGTTGGGCCTGCCGCCGTCCTGCAGGGCGACGGCTCCGCCAGCCCGCCCATGGCTGTAGCAGGCCGCGCAGGAAGCATGATGCCGGACCGCACGGCGCCCACGGTACGGGGACGCGGTTGCAGTCGCCACACAGTGTAGCG
Organism: Chloroflexota bacterium; assembly: GCA_019686175.1. Lineage (GTDB taxonomy): Bacteria > Chloroflexota > UBA6077 > UBA6077 > JAJPHF01 > JADGHJ01. Next base: position 7,358 of record JADGHJ010000144.1, read on the forward strand.
CGGCGAGCGGCCACGGCCGCCGACAACCAGGCAGCAGCGCGCCGCGCGTGTGTAGTGTAGAACATCTGTGCGCAGCGTGCGAGAGGGGCGGCTGGGCGATAGCGGCCATGGGCGGAGCGGAGCGCCAGCTACTCCGCGGGCTCGACGCGCACCGTGACGGTGCTGGTGATGTTGTGCATCAGGGTAACGGGGATCGTATGGGTGCCCAGCTCGCGGATGGGCTCCTCCAGGTGCAGCTTGCGGCGGTCGAAGGGTTGCCCGAGCTCCTTCTGCAGCGCGGCAGCGATATCGGCGGCAGTGATCGACCCATACAGCCGCTGCTGCGCGCCGACGCGCGCCTTGAGCGTGACCGTGGTCGCCGCTAGCTTGGCGGCAAGGGCGCGCGCCTCGGCCTCGAGCTGGGCCTGGCGCTTGGCCGCGGCGGCCTTCTGGGCCTCCAGGTTCTTGAGCACCCCGGGCGTCGCCGGCACGGCCAGCTTGCGCGGGATGAGATAGTTGCGGGCGTAGCCGTCAGCCACATCCTTGACGTCGCCCGGCATGCCCAGGCCCTTGACTTCTTCTTGCAATACGACCTTCATGTTCTTCTAACCTGCGGCAAACTTCGTGCAATCGCGCGATTATACCAGAGCGGCGTGCGCAAAGCCGGCCGTTTGACAGCCGGCCGTGCCGGGCGCTACCCTCGGGCAGCGTGCGGGGGCGCGATCACGAGCGGAGGCGCGAGGTGGTGGAGGATCTGCGGGAGGTCCTGGCGCGGTTCGAGTCGGCGGGACGACTGGCGCGCGTGCGGGTGCCGGTGGACCCGCGCTTCGAGCTGGCCGGCATCTGCACGCGCGCGCACCGTGATCCGCGGCTGCGCGATCGGGTGCTGCTGTTCGAGCAAGTGCGCGGCGCCGAGCTGCCGGTGGTAGCCAACCTGTTCAACACGCGCGAGAAGGTCGCCTTCGCCCTGGGCGTCGCGGAGTCGGAACTGCTCACGGTCGGTGTCCGCGCTCTGGAGCGGCCGCGGCCGCCGGTGGAGGTGGCGGCGGGCCCCTGTCAAGAGGTAGTGCGCGAGCCCCCCGACCTGCGAGTGCTGCCGTTGTGTACCAACTCCGAGCTGGACGGCGGCCCCTACGTGACCGCCGGGCTGCACATCACCGCCAATCCCGAGACCGGTGCGCGGAACGTGGGCGTGCAGCGCAACATGTACCACGCGCCCGATCGGCTGGGGATCTGGATGGCGCCGACCCACATGTTCCAGCACTACCGGTTGGCCGAGGAGCACGGCGCACCACTGCCGGTCGCGATCGCGGTGGGTGTGCATCCCGCGCTGCTGGTGGCCTCGCAGTTCCGCCTGGCGTTCGACGAGGACGAGCTGGCGGCGGCTGGGGGGCTGTTGGGCGCTCCGGTGGAGCTGGTGCGCTGTCGCACCGTGCCGCTGCACGTCCCGGCGGCTGCCGAGGTGGTCATCGAGGGGGAGGTGCTGCCCCAGGTGCGCGAGCGCGAGGGGCCGTTCGGCGAGTTCGCGCGGCTGTACGGCCAGGCGCGCGACCTGCCCGTGGTACGGGTGAAGGCCATCACCCACCGGCGCGATGCGCTGTGGCACAACGTGATCGCGGCCACGGTGCCCGAGAACGCCGTGATCGGCTCGGTGGGCCGGGAGCCCGCCCTGTTCCGGGCTGTCCGCGCCGCGGTGCCCACCGTGACCGCCGTCCACATGCCCATCGGCAGCGGCGCCAACTTCCACGCCCTGATCGCCCTGCGCAAGACGGTCGAGGGCGAGCCTCAGAAAGCGGCGTTCGCGGCGTTCGCCCACCAAGACCTCATCAAGCACGTCGTGGTGGTGGACGACGACATCGATATCTACGATCTGAGCGACGTGGACTACGCGCTGGCCACGCGGTTCCGGGCCGACCGCGATCTGTACATCATCCCGCGGGTGAAGGGGAACCCGCTCGATCCGGCGGCCGACGAGTACGCCACGGGACGCGCGACGGTGGCCAAGCTGATCGTGGATGCGACCAAGCCGCTGGCGGCACCGCCCGAGCACTACCGCTTCGCGCAGGTGCCCGCGGAGGTCATGGCGCGGATCGCGCAGGACTGGCCGCGCTATTTCGGCTGAGCGGGCTCACAAGCCTCACACCGAGGCAAAGATCTCCTTGCGCGGTTTCTCCGGGATGATGCCGAGCTGGGCCGAGATGTCGATGATCTCCTCGATGCTGCGCACCATCTCCGGGTTCGGCTCGGGCATGTAGATCTTGGCCATGCGCTCCTTGACCAGCGCCAGGTGCTGCTCGTTGGTGATGCCGAGCAGCTCGCGCTCCTCCTCCCAGACGCTGGGGGTCTCGCGGAGATAGCGCGTGGCGTCGAGGACGCAAGCGCGTATCGCACGGGCGGTGTCGCGGTTCTGGTCGATCCAGCTCTGCAGCGCGGCGAGACCGACCATGAACAGCGAGCTACCGGTGAGCTGCTGCCACGTCTCGTTGGGGTTCATGACCTCGCGGTACTGGCCGGTGGCGAGGAGCTTGCTGACGTTGGGCTCGAAGGGGATGGCGGCGTCGGCATCGCCGCGCTCCAGAGCCGCGATCACCGCTGGCGCCTGACCGGCCACCAGGTCGAAGTCGCGCTCCCAGTCCATGCCCAGCTTGCGGACGATCACCTGCATACTGGTGTATAGGCCGGAGACGGAGGGCAGCGTGGCGATGCGCTTGCCGCGCAGGTCGCTGAGGCTCTGGTAGGGCGAGTCGGCACGCACCAGGACCGCGCCGTGGTTGGTGTACAGCGGGGCGAGGAAGCTGACGTTCTGGCCCTCCAGATTCGCCTTGGCCCACGACACGGGGACGAAGAACCCGGCCTCGACGATGCCCATGACGGTGGCCCGCTCCGCTTCTGAGGGGTCGAGCGGCTTGAGGTCGAGATTCAGACCATGTTTCTCGTCGAGCTGGTGTCGCTTGATCACCTGCGTGATCAGGCCCATGGCGCTGCCGCCAGCGCTAGTGGCGAACACCACCGTGCGCAGGGGGCGGGCTGTCGGGCTCGTGTTGCTGGCGGTCTGGGAGGCGGTCGTACCGGGGGGCGGGACCGAAGGAGCACCTGACGGCTGCGCGCAAGCAGCGGCGAATGGGAGGGCGCTCAGGCCTGCGCCCAACCGCAGGGCGCCCTGCAGAAAAGCTCGGCGCGTCGCCATCGCCGCACGGTTACGCTGTCGCATGTGTCACCTCCCCCGCCCGACAGGCTCGGGTCGCCAGGTATGTCCGGGGCCAGGGCCGCCGGCCGCTGCCGAGAGTGTGGCGCAAGCGGCCCGCCGACGCAAGGGAAAAACTCGCCGCCCGGCTAATACGGAGCACGCGTGGGAGGCATCTGTACCGGGGCGCGAGTGGGCGGCGCCTGCGGCTGGCGCGCCGGCTGCGGAGTGGGGGCCTGCTGCTGACGTGGTGGCTGCGGCGTGGGCGCCTGCCGCGGCGGCGGCTGGGTGGGCTGGGGCGCCGGGCGCTGGGGCTGCGGCGGCGCCACCTGTTGGGCGG
>JADGHJ010000145.1 GCA_019686175.1 Chloroflexota bacterium
GTCAACCGCTGGCTGCTCGAGGAGTACTGCAGCGTCAACCCCCTGCGCCTCAAAGCCGTCGGCCTCATCCCCTGCCAGGACCCCCCGGCCGCCGCCCGGGAGCTCCACTGGCTCGCCGAGCACGGCGCTGTGGCCGCCATGCTCCCCACCAACGTCTACGGCCTCAACCTCGGCGCCCGCCGCTTCGACCCCATCTATGAGGCCGCCCAGGCGCTCGGGCTGCCCCTGGCGGTCCATCCCCAGACCGGCCACGACGGCCAGTACGGCGTGTACGGCGTGATGGGCGCCGGCTCGGAGCGGCTGGAGAAGTACAGCTACGTGCACATGACGGCGTTCCCGTTCGAGCTGATGATCGCCCTGATGCACCAGATCGGGGAGGGGGTGTTCGACCGCTACCCCCAGCTCAAGGTGGGCTACATGGAGGGGGGCGCCGGCTGGATCCCGTACTGGGCGGAGCGGCTGGACGAGCACTTCGAGAAGCTGCGGCCGCAGTGGCCGGACTGCCAGCGGCGGCCATCGGAGATCATCCAGAGCCCACAGGTGGCGTTCACCTGCGAGCCGGAGGAGCACACCCTGCCGTTCGTGCTCGCGACGATCGGCGACAGCCAGGTGCTGTACGCATCGGACTACGCGCACTGGGACAGCGCGTTTCCGGACTCGGTGCGGGAGCTGGCGGCGATTCCGGGGCTGAGTGAGGCGCAGCGGCGGCGGGTGCTGGGGCGGAACGCGCGGGCGTGGTTCGGGCTGCGCGACGATCAGCTCCCCCAGCAGTCGGTCTACTTCCGCACCCCCGCCCCCGCCACTGACGGCTAGGTCCGACGCCTGTCGAGCGAGGAGGCGGACGGTGAAGCGGCGAGACGTGCTGGCGCTGCTGGCGATCGGCGGGCTGCTGCTGGCGTGTCGGAGCGCGCCCGCGCCCGCCGCGTCGCCCGCTCGTGAGCAGCTCGAGCCGGCTACCGCGGCAAGCGCGCCGCCGCCTGCGGCGCGGGCGGTGCGCGTCGCCTACGTAGCGCTGTCGCCCGCGCAGTCGCCGCCGTGGATCGCGGTCGAGCGCGGGCTGTTCGAGAAGCACGGGCTGGCAGTCGAGCTGACGCGCGTGGCGGGCGGCGAGGCGATCAAGGCGCTGGTGGCCGGCGAGCTGGACTTCGCGTTCGGGCCCGCGGGCACGGCGGCCCTGGCGCGCCTGCAGGGTGGCGACGTGGCGGTGATCGGCAGCATGATCCACACGCTGCCGTACGAGGTCTGGGTCGGGCCGGCGGTCGCCCAGCCGGCCGACCTGCGCGGCAAGCGCCTGGGGATCAATCGCCTGGGCACCACCACCGATTTCGTGGCCCGCTTCGCGCTGCGCCGTTGGGGGCTGGAGCCCGACCGCGACGTGCCGCTCATCCAGGTGGGCGAGACCGGCGAGATGCTGGCGGCCATGGAGCGCGGCGCGATCGATGCAGCAGTGATGGAGTCCCTCTACGGGTACCTGGCCGCGAAGCAGGGCGGCCTGCACCGGCTGGTGAACGTCAGCGACCTCGGGCTGGTGTACCTGTTCGGCGGGATCGAGACGCGGCGGTCGCTGGCCGACAGCGAGCCAGACCTCATGCTGCGCTTCCTGAAGGCGACCGTCGAGGCTATCGCGCTCTTCAAGCAGGAGCGCGAGTTCACGCTCGACATCCTGGCGAAGTACACGCGCCTCGACGACCGCGAGGCGCTGGCCTACAGCTGGGAGGAGCACGCCACGCGCTACTTCCAGCGGCTGCCCTACCCGACCCGCGAGGGCTACACGTTGCTGGTCGAGGAGCAGGCGGCCGTCGAGCCCGCCATTCGCCAGCTCGACCCCGCCGACCTGCTCCTCGACCGCTTCGTGCGCGAGCTGGACACGAGTGGCTTCGTCGACGCGTTGTACCGCTGAGCGGCGCGTGGCGACAGGCTCTGAGAGTGAGCGATGAGGGCACGATTGCGTGTTGCGTGGGGCGGGGGGCGAATGGTGCTGCCCGTGCTGATGTTGCTCGCCCTGACCGTGGCCGGGTGCGGCGGGCCGCGCGCGGCGGGGGCGCCAGCCGGCGCGGCGGCCGAGAGCCCGGCTGCTCCGCCCGGCGCCCCGCCCTCGCGCCTGGTGAAGTTCGGCCTGCCGTCGGTCGCCCTCTCCTACATGCCGATCTACATCGCCGACGAGCAAGGCCTGTTCGCCGCTCACGGGTTGCGGGCGGAGATCGTCACCATGGCCAGCGACGCCGCGCCGGTGGCGGCGATGCAGGGGGAGATCGACTTCGGCGGCAGCGCGCCGAGCGCCATCGACCTGGCATTGCGCGGCGGCACCGTCAAGCTGGTGATGGGCCTGTTCGATACCAGCCCGTGGACGCTGATAGCGCGGCCGGACGTACAGACCGGGGCCGACCTGCGAGGCCAGATCATCGCGGTGGGCGGCCCGAACCCGCGGGCGTTCGCTCTCGCCGGGGTGCGGCACCTGGGGCTCGACCCGAGCAGCGAGGTGAACCTGCTCAATACGGGCGGCACGTCGAACTCGCTGACCGCGTTGCTGAGTGGGCAGGTGGCCGCGGCGGTGGTAACGCCGCCGTACGATGCCAAGGCGAAGGCGCAGGGGTTCCACGAGCTGTTGTTTCTGGGCGACCTCATCGACTTCCCGTACGTCGCTCTGCCCACCTCGCAGCGGACCCTCGACGAGCGGCCCGCGCTGGTGCGCGACGCGCTGCTGGCCTTGCTCCGCGCACAGCAGTGGTGGCGGGAGCACCCGGCGGAGACGATCGCGGCCATCGCGGAGCGCTTCCAGGTGAGTGAGGCGGAGGCCGCCGATGCCTACGCGGTGTTCTCGCGCATCATGAGCCCGGAGGGGATGGTGAAGGAGAGCAGCGTCCGCGCCTACCTCCAGGCGCAAGGCGAGGCAGAGGCGGCCGCGGGCCCGCTCGACCGCTTCATCGACCACCGCCCGCTGCAGGAGGCGCAGCGCCTCCTCGGCCTCTCGCAGCAGCGCTAGGAGCCGAAGCCAGCGGCCTCTAGCTCGCGCAGGAAGCGCGTGTCGAGCCAGTCGGCCGGCTGGCGGCCGGCGAGGCGCGGCTCATCCGCGGCCATGTCGGTCAGCATGCGCGCCAGGCCCGCCTCGCTGATGTACGGTAGGGGGCCGAGGCTGGCGGCGTACTCGGCGTACGTCTGCTCGATCACCGTGGGATCGTCGATCTGGAAGTACTTCTGGTACACGGCACGGCCGGCCGCGGGGTCCTCCTTGAAGCGCTTCAGGCCGAGCACGTAGGCACGGGCGAAGCGGCGTACGGCCTCCTCGTTCGCCACCACCCAGGCGCGCGGCGCGCCGACGACGATGGAAGGATAGTCCGGCCCGTCGGTGTAGAGGTTGATCAGCTCGCGGAAGCCGGCCTGGCGCGTCACCGTGCTGGTCGGCGAAGAGATCACCCCCGCATCGATCTGGCCGGCTTGCAGGCCGGCCAGGATCGCGCTCGCCTCGCCCAGCTCGCGCAGGGCGAAGTCGCGATCGGGGGTCATCCCCCACTCCTTGGCGGCCACCAGCAGGGCCGTGTGCGAGGCGGCCGCCCGCCGGGTGATGCCGACGGTCCGCCCGCGCAGCTCCTGCGGCTGCTGGATGCTCGGCTGGCTGAGCACCGAGAAGATCATGCGGTTGGCCGCCCCGAACAGCATCACCACGTCCGCGCCCTCCAGGCTGGCGAGCACGGTCACCCCGACGTCCATGGTGCTCAGGTGCAGCTCGCCCGCCATCATCGCCTGCAGGACGCGCGAGGTGCTGGTGATGTGCGTCAGCTCCACGTCGAGGCCCTGCTCCTGGAACAGCCCGTACTCGTGGGCCATCCAGATGCCCGCCTGCGCGCCGTTGATCGCCGTCCAGTTCACCGTCGCGCGCAGCGGCACAGGAGCGCTCGCAGTGGCCGGGCCGGCCGTCGGGCCCGCGCCTGTCCCACTCGATGGCGCCGGGGTAGGGGCCGCACACGCCGCCAACACCAGCAAGCTGGCCGCCAGGACTGCATAGATCGCGCCTGCGGATCGCATCGCTCGCCCCCTCTCTCGTCGCCATGCGCCGGCGCGCACCGCCCGGATACCGCCGATGGTAGTGGCCCACCGGGCGGTTGGCAACCGCGAGTGACGCGCGCGCGTGGCCTTGCTATCCTTGCGGCAACACGCGTGCGGTGTTAGCGTGCTTCTGCGGTGCTGCCGAGGCCGCGCAGGAGGGGCAGGCGATGATCGGTGAACCGGCTACCGACAGCACGGCGCTCGATGAGTTCCACGCGGGACTGGAGCGCGACTTCCTCGATGGGCTATGGCGAATCCAGGGGCAAGCCCGTGACGCGCGCACGCGCGTGCGCCCGTATCTCTGGTGCTGGGAGACCATCTACCGCCACCTGCTGCGCGCCGGCGAGCTGCTGCGCGTGGAGCGCGCCGCCGATCGCCGCGTGCTGCTGCTGGTGAACCCGGGCCTGCCCGAGATCCGCGCGGCCACGCATACCTTCGCTGCCAACGTGCAGCTCATCCAGCCCGGCGAGGTCGCGCCCTCGCACCGCCACACCGCCACTGCCCTGCGCTTCATCATCCAGGGGCACGGCGCCTACACCACGGTCGAGGGCGAGCGGATCCGCATGGGCGAGGGCGACCTCATCCTGACGCCGAACTGGACCTGGCACGACCACGGCAACGAGACCGCCGCGCCAGTGATCTGGATGGACGCGCTCGACCGGCCGCTGGTCGCCGCGCTGCAAGCGATGTTCTTCGAGCCGTATCCGGAGGAGCGCCAGCCGGTCACGCGCCCGGACGACTACTCGGCGCGCAAGTACGGCGCGGGCTTGCGGCCCCTGGGCAGCCGGGCGGTGCCGGCACTGTCGCCCCAGCGTGCCTACCGCTGGGCGGACACCTACGCCGCGCTCACCACGCTGGCCGCCGCGGGCGAGGCGACACCCTACGACGACGTCGCACTCGAATACCAGAACCCCGCCACCGGCGGCCACGCCCTGCCCACCCTGGGCTGCACGATCCAGCTGCTGCGCCCCGGGGTGCACACGCGCGCCCACCGCCACACCAGCAGCACGGTATACCACGTGTTCCGGGGCCGCGGCTGGAGCGTGATCGACGGCCAGCGCTTCGATTGGGCGCGCGGCGACTTCCTGGTGGTGCCCCCGTGGGCCTGGCACGAGCACGCCAACGCTTCGGCCACGGAGGAGGCGATCCTGTTCGGCGTGAACGACCTGCCGGCGCTCGAAGCGCTAGCACTGTACCGCGAAGAGGCCTACCCCGACCCGGCGGGCCATCAGCCCGTCCACTAACGTCCGCACCGCCGGCGCCCTGCGGCGTGCCGGCATCATGGCGAGGGAGGAGAGCGATCCATGGCCGTAAGTAGCCCCCCGATCGAGCGCTACCAGCCGGCGGAGGCCGCCGCCCGCGTTGCCGAGCTGCGCAAGCTCGCCCAGCGCCTGTACCGTGAGAAGCTGCTCGAGCACCCCTTCACCCACGCGCTGCGCGCCGGCACCCTCTCGCGCGAGCGCATCCGCGGCTTCCTGCTCAACCACTGGACGTTCTCGCTGGAGATCAACACGGCCAAGTCGTACGGCTACCATCGCTGGCTGCCGTTCCTGAAGCGCCACCCGGAGATCTACGATCTGATCGTCGAGCAGCTCGCCGACGAGCTGGCGCACCCGGGCCCCGGCGGCCACATCCGCATGCAGATCCCGCTGCTGGCCGCTTTCGACCTGACGGAGGAGGAGTGCGCCGAGGCGATCCTCATCCCCGAGGCGCGGGCGATGATCGACTCGCGCGTGCGCATGTTCCTCGAAGGGCCGATGGCCGAGGCGTACGCCGCCGGCCTGAGCGAGGGCAGCATCGGGCAGTGGTTCGGCATCTGGTACCACGCGCTGACCACGCACTACGGCCTCACGCCCGAGCAGGCGGCGTACTTCGACGTGCACCACGAGGCCGACACGCGGGAGCACGAGAGCGGCCGCGCGCACGTGATGGGCAACGCGCTGGTCATCCAGGCGTGCCTGGAAGATGGCTACCGACCGGAGCGGCCCGGGTTCACCCTGGAGTCGAGCGTGCAGCTGGCGGCCGACCTCTGGGAGCTGTTCCTCGACGGGATCATGCGTCGCTATCCTGGCTAAGCCCGCCTGTGCCCACCCTCGCCGAGTGCAGAGCGGAGGTCGCGATGAGGAGCTTGGGAATCTTGGTCGGGCTCGCAGCGCTGCTCGGAGTCGCTTGCCAGAGCGCCGCCGCCCCTGCAGCGTCCACCCCGGTGGCTAACTCGCCCGCGACGCCCGCGGCGAGTGCCCAGCCGCCCGGAGCGGCCCCGCTCGACGTCGTGCGGGTGGGCACGATCCTGAACGCTTCCGATGCCCCGTTCTATCTCGCACAGGAGCGCGGCTACCTGCGCGAGGAGGGGCTCGACATGGAGGTCACGCAGTTCGATGGCGCCCAGCGGGCCATCGCGCCCCTGGGCGCCGACCAGCTCGACGTGGCCGGGGGCGGGCCCGGCCCCGGGCTGTTCAACGCCATCCAGCGCGGAATCCCCCTGCGCATCGTGGCCGACCGCTCGCGCGCCGTGCCGGGGGCGAAGTTCAACTGCCTGGTCGTCCGCAAGGCGCTGCTGGACAGTGGCGCGGTGCGCTCGTTCGCGGACTTGCGCGGGCGCGTGTTCGCCGAGAACGTGCCCGCGGTGCTCACCACGGCGCTGGTGGAGCGCGAGCTGCAGCGCGCGGGCGTGAGCCCCCAGGAGCTGACCTGGACGGTGCTCAGCTTCTCGGACATGCTTAACGCCTTCGCCAATGAGGCGATCGACGCCGGGGTCATGGTGGAGCCGTTCGTTACCGTGGGCGAGCAGCGCGGCGTGTTCCAGTGCTGGAAGCCTACTGGCGATATGGAGCCGAACTTCCAGATCGCCGTGTTGCTGTACGGCCCGGTGTTCGCCGAGCAGCGCGCGGAGGCTGCCCGCCGCTTCATGGTGGCGTATCTGCGCGGCGTGCGCGATTATTACCGGGCGTTCTTCGGCGACGGACAGGGGCGCGCGGAGGTGCTCGAGCTGATCAGCCGCATCACGGCGATCCGCGATCTCAGCTTGCTGGAACGTATCTCGCCAGCCTGGATGGACCCCAACGGCAGCGTCAACACGGCCAGTCTCCGCTTCGTCCAGCACTGGTACCTCGAGCGCGGCGACCTCACCAGCGAGGTCGATGTCGACCAGATCGTCGACCCCAGCTTCGCGGACTACGCCCTGTCGCGGATCGGGCGCTATCCCACGCCCTGAGCGCCCATTAGCTTCGCTGCTGCGGAGGAGAGAGCGTGAAGCGCAGCCTCGACCGGATCCTGGTGACTCACGCCGGTAGCTTGCCGCGTCCTCCCGATTTGCGCGAGCTGGTGGCCGCCAAGAGCAGCGGCCAGCCATACGACGCCGCAGCCCTGGCCCGCCGTCTCCGCGAGGCGGTCGCCGAGGTGGTCCGGCGGCAGGTCGGCTCGGGCATCGATATCGTCAACGACGGGGAGCTGAGCAAGTCGAACTTCATGAACTACGCGCGCGAGCGCCTGGCGGGCTTCGAGGTCCGCGAGTTCCAGCCGGGCGAGGAGCCGCCGCGGGTCAGCATCTCGGCGCGCGACCAGCAGGAGTTCCCCGAGTACTTCGCCACCCGTGGCGGCCGGGCCACTATCGGCACCAACCCGCGCCGCGCCTACTGCGTCGCCCCGCTCCGCTACGTCGGCCACGAGGCCGTGCAGACCGACATCGCCAACCTCCAGGCGGCGCTGGAGGGCGTAGATGTGGCCGAGGCCTTCCTGCCCGCCGTCGCGCCGGGCACCATCGAGCACTGGCTGGCCAACGCCTACTACCCCAGCGACGAGGCGTATCTGTACGCGATCGCCGATGCGATGCACGAGGAGTACAAGGCGATCGTGGATGCCGGCTTCGTGTTGCAGATCGACGATCCGGATCTGCCCGACGCCTGGCAGATCCACTACGACCTGAGCGTGGAGGAGTACCGGCGATTCGCGGAGCTACGCATCGACGCGCTCAACCACGCGCTGCGGGGCCTGCCGGAGGAGCGCATCCGCCTGCACGTCTGCTGGGGCAGCTACCACGGCCCGCACAAGCACGATATCCCCTTGCGCGCCATCGTCGACCTAGTGCTCAAAGTGCGCGCCGGCGCCTACTCGATCGAGGCGGCGAACCCGCGGCACGAGCACGAGTGGCAGGTGTGGGAGGAGGTCCGGCTCCCCGAGGGGAAGGCGCTGATCCCGGGTGTGGTGAGCCACTGCAGCGACTTCATCGAGCACCCGGAGCTGGTCGCCCAGCGGCTGGTGCGTTTCGCGCGCCTGGTGGGCCGCGAGAACGTGATCGCCGGCACCGACTGCGGGCTGGGCGAGCGGGTTGGGCATCCGAGCATCGTGTGGGCGAAGTTCGAGGCCATGGCCGAGGGCGCGCGGCTCGCCTCGCGGCAGCTCTGGGGCTGAGCCGCCGCGCGTCACGACAAGTACGCAGCCCCCGCACGGGCGGGGAGAAGGAGCAGTGGGATGGTCGCCACGGCGGAGCAGCTGACCATCGGGGAGGGCATGCTGGCGGTGTTCCGCGGCTACGGGGTGGAGTACGTCTTCTCCTCGCCGGGCTCGGAGTGGCCGCCGCTGTGGGACGCGCTGGCGCGGGCCGAGGCAGAGGGCGCGGCGCCCCGCTACATCAACACCCGCCACGAAGCGGTGGCCGCCGGGGTGGCGATGGGCTACCAGCGCGCGACCCAGCGCCTGCCGGTGCTGTTGCTGCACACCGGGGTGGGCGTCGCCCACTGCGCCATGGAGCTGCGCGCTGCACGGGCCGAGCGCACGCCGCTGGCGGTGTTCGCCGGCGAGAGCAAGGCGTTCGGCGAGTGGCCCGGCCGCGACCCGGGCGCGCAGTTCTACCGCTTCCTGGCCGACCTCAACGGCCCGGCCGACATCGCGGCGCCGGTAGTCAAGCGTGCCAGCACGGCCGGCAGCACCCAGGCGCTGCTGGGCACGGTGGCCGATGTCTGCCGGCTGGCGCTCACACCGCCGCAGGGGCCGGTGTTCCTCGGCGTGCCGATGGAGCTCATCCTGACCGACGAGCCTATCCAGCCGTCGCGCGTGCTCGCCCCGCCCCCCGCGCCCGTGCAGCCGACGGCCGCCGACCTCGACGCCGTAGCCGCCGCCCTGGTCGCCGCCGAGCGCCCCCTGATCCTGACCGAGATGGCCGGGCGCGATCCGGCCGACGTGCCGCGGCTGGTGGCCCTCGCGGAGGCGCTCGGCGCGCCGGTGTGCGAGGCGTGGAGCCCCGTGTTCCTGAACTTCCCCCGTAATCATCCGCTGCACCAGGGCTACGATGCCCGCGAGCTGCTGGCCGCGGCCGACGTGGTGCTGCTGGTGGCCTGCCAGGCGGCCTGGTACCCGGCCTCGTCGCGACCCACCCAGGGGCAGGTCATTGCCCTGCACCCGGACCCCGCCCATGAGCTGCAGCCGTACTGGGCGCTCGGCGTGGATCGCTCCCTGGCCGGCACGCTCGGCCCCTCGCTCGATGGCTTGCTAGCGGCGGTGCGCGACCGACAGCGGCCCGACGACCCGCGGCCGCGCGAGCGCCTGGTCCACTGGCGCGCCGCCCACGAACGCCAGCGGGCGACCTGGGCCACGGCGGCGCGCGAGGTGGCCGACCGCCAGCCGATCGACCCGCGCTGGGCGACCTACGTCCTGGGCCAGCTGCTGCCCGAGGACGCCATCCTGGCCGAGGAGCTGACCAGCGAGCGGCCGTTCCTGCTGCGCCACGTGCCGCGCACCGTCCCTGGCACGTTCCAGGGGCGCAACCATGGTGGGCTGGGCACCAGCCTGAGCCTGGCGCTGGGGCTGAAGTTCGCGCTGCGCGACCGGCTGGTAGTGAACGTGCTGGGCGACGGGGCGTTCAACTACAACGCGGCGTTTCCGGCGTTCGGCTTCGCCCAGCAGTGGGAGACGCCGGTGCTGCACGTGGTGTTCAACAACCAGGGCTACGCGGCGATGAAGAGCGCCCACCAGCGCTACTACCCCGAGGGCTGGGCGGCGCGGACCAACATCTACCCCGGTAGCGAGATCGCGCCGCCGCCCGACTACGTGGCGTTCGCCCGCACCTTCGGAGCGCACGCCGAGCGGGTGACCGAGCCGCGGGCGCTGGAGGAGGCGCTGACCCGGGCCCTGCGGCAGGTGCGCGCGGGGCAGCCGGCACTCGTGGAGATCGTCACGCTGCCGGGTGACATCCGCCGCTGAGCCGCCGCCTACTGGGCCGCCTCGCCGCGAACCAGCAAGTGCTGCCAGCGCCCGTGGCCGAACCGGGCGTTGAGCGAGGTGCGCGACCACACGTAGCCCCAGCGCTCGGTGGCCACCGCTCGAGCCGTCACGCGGTCGAAGTACGGTCCCCAGATGCGGGTGGGCACGATGTGATCGAGGACGTACCACTCGCGCGGGCGCGGGCGCATGGCTCAGGCCTCCTGGGCGTCCGTCTCGATGCGGGCGGGGCGACTGGGCCGCTCGATCAACACGTCGTCCCCCTCCACCCGCACGCGATGCGTGCGCAGGGAGATCACCTGGCGCCGTAGCTGGGGCATGCTAGCCGGGTACACGTTCTTGGGGTATAGGTTCTCGCCGGTGCGCACATCATAGGTGAAATGATGCAGCGGACAATCGAGCGTGTAGTCGTACAGCGTGCCCTCGTGGAGCGGCCCGCCCTGATGCGGGCATGAGGCGTCGAACGCATAGAACTCGCCGTTCACATTGGCGAGCGCGATGCGGCGCCCGTCGACCTCGACCGCCTTGAGCTGGCCGGG
>JADGHJ010000146.1 GCA_019686175.1 Chloroflexota bacterium
TGTTTATACTAGACTGGTGGTTATACGGAAACGGGTGGCCGTTGGCGGCCGAGCGCGCTCGGCAGCCATCGGCTGGGAGAGACTGCCATGTTGCGGATCTCGCGAGGAGCGATCGTGCTGGCCGTGTTGCTGGCGGTCGGCGCTGCGACCATGGTCGCCCCGGCTCCTGCCCTGGCGCACGAGCGCCGGGCCGTCGGCGAGTACACGTTCATTGTCGGCTTTCTCAAGGAGCCGGCGTTCGAGGGCGAGACGAACGGCATCGACTTGCGCGTGCAGCGCACCGCGGACGGCCAGCCGGTGGAGGGGCTGGAACAAACCCTCAAGGCCGAGGTCGTCGTCGGCCCGAACCGCATGGCGGTACCGCTGCGCCCGCGCTTCCAGCAGCCTGGTGCCTACAACGGCGAGTTCGTGCCCACACGGCCCGGCACGTATGCGTTCCACTTCACCGGCACTATCCACGGCCTGCCGGTAGACGAGACGTTCGAGTCGGGCCCCGGGCGGTTCAACGACGTGCAGGCGGTGACGCCGCTGCAGTTTCCCGACAAGGTACCAGCGGGCACCGATCTCCAGCGCGCCCTGGCGGCCGCCGAGGGGCGCGCGAGCACCGCGCTGGTGCTCGGCGTGGCCGGCCTGCTGGCCGGCCTGGTGGGGCTCGCCGTGGCGCTCTGGGCGCTGGCCAGCCGCCGGGCTGCGCCCCGGGAGGCCGTGGTCGAGCGGCCGCGACCGGCGGCGCCCGAGCGGCTCTAGCGGTCGGCATGGCGCCCTGGTTGCCGCGCCGGAAAGCCGTCGGCGGGGAGCCAGGGCGCTCCCAGCCCGGCGCCGGAAGACGAGGACGAAGCCCATGCACCGACACCGATTACTCTCCGCCGGCCTGGCCGTATTCGCGGGCGTCGCGTTGTGGCTGGGAACGCCCGGCCGCGCGGCTGCCCATGCGCAATACGAGCGCTCCGATCCCCCGGCCAACGCCATCGTCGAGCAGGCGCCCAAACAGCTTCGCGTGTGGTTCACCGAGGAGCCGGAGCCGCGGTTCAGCGAGCTGACGGTCTACGACCAGAGTGGTCGGCGGCTTGCCACGGGCGACCTCCAGCCCGTCCCGGGCGAGCCGCGCGCGCTAGCCATCGAGCTGCCTGAGCTGGCGCCCGGCACCTACACGGTGGTCTGGAAGAACCTGTCGGCCGTGGATGGCCACACCGCGCGCGGGGCGTTCCCGTTCACCGTCGGCTTGGACCAGGTCCCCGCCCCGATGGTCATCCCAGCCGGAACGGAGCTGGGGGGCGCGCCCCCGCCCACGCCCTGGGGCGTCGCCGCGCGCTGGCTGAACTTCCTGACGATGGCCATCGCGGCGGGCGCGTTCGCCTTCCTGCCGCTGGTGCTCGGCGGCGGGCTGCGCGCTCTCAAGGTGACGGGGCCCGAGGCCGTGACCCTGGCCAGCGCCTGGGGCGCGGGGCGTCGCGCGGGGCTGGCGGTCGCTGCCGGCGGCGCGGGCGCCGGCCTGCTGGTGGGCGCGCTCGGGCTGCTGACGCAGGCCGCGGCCGCCGCCGACGTGCCGCCCTGGGCCGCGTTCGGCGCGCCGCTGGCCACCCTGATCGGCACGCGGTACTGGTGGCTGTGGCTGACGCGCATGGCGGCGCTGGCCGCACTCACGGGGCTGGCCTGGGCCCTGCGGCGGCCGGGCATGGACGCGCGCCACCCGGGGTGGGCCGCCGGGGCGGCGCTGGCCGGCCTGCTGTTGCTGGCCAACAGCCTCAACAGCCACGCGGCTGCCGTGCCGCAGGCGACCGCCGTGGCCGTTGCCGCGGACTGGCTGCACCTGGTGGCCACTGCCGCCTGGATTGGCGGCCTGGTACAGATGGCCAGCGCGGTGCCGGCGACGGTGGCCGCGCTGCCGTCCGCCCTCGGCGGTCGCGCGCTGGCCGTCGTCGTGCGGCGCTTTTCCCTGCTGGCGATCGGCGCGGTGGGCGTTCTGGTCGCCACGGGGCTGTACCAGACCTGGCTGCACGTCGGTAGCTGGGACGCGCTCACCGGCACCACTTACGGCCAGGCCCTGCTCGGCAAGCTGGCGCTCCTGATGCCACTGCTGGCGCTCGGGGGCCTGAACCTGCTGATGCTCAGCCCGCGCATCGCCACTGCGGCCAGTCGTGGTACCCGCGCGGCGCTGGAGCGCTTAGCCGGGTGGGAAGGGCGCCTACGGCTCAGCGTGCGGCTGGAGGTGCTGCTGGCCGTGGCGCTGCTGGGCGTGGTCGGGCTGCTCACGGCGGTCGAACCGGCCCGCGACGCGCTGCGCCAACAGGGCGTGGTCCGCACCGTCACGGCCGACGATCTGCGCATGGTGCTGCGCATTGCGCCGGGCGAGGCGGGGCTCAACACCTTCGACGTGGCCCTGTTCGTGGATGGGCGGCCGTTGCCCGACGCCCAGCGGGTGACCCTGCGCCTGGAGCACCTCCAGCACGACATGGGGCTGATCGAGCAGCGACTCGATCCCCTAGGCGACGGCCACTATCGTGCCATGAGCGGCGCGCTGTCGATGAGCGGCCCCTGGAGCATCCAGATCCTCGTGCGCCGCGCGGGGGTCGAGGATGTGCAGGCCCAGGTCGCCTACACCGCGCCCGACCCCACAGCCGCCCAGGCGGCCACGGCGGCGAGTCCGTTGGGCGAGGTGCCCACGCGTCTGGTGCTGGGGCTGGTGGTGTTCGGCCTGGGCGTCCTCTTGCTGGCGGACGCCGTGCGGCCGGCGCGGCGTGGGCAGCAGCGCGCCACCGTGGCGCTCGGCTGCGTCGCGGTGACCGTGGGGCTGGTGATCGCCGCGATCGCCGCGCTCAACCCCACGGCCGGCGAGGCGAACATCCCGAACCCGGTCGCCGCGACCCCCGCCTCCATCGCGCGCGGCCAGGAGCTGTATCAGCAGCACTGCGTGGCGTGCCACGGCGTGGGCGGACGCGGCGATGGCCCGCTGGCCCGCACCCTCAACCCGCCGCCCGCCGACCTGCGCGTGCACGTGTCGCAGCACACGGAGGGCCAGTTGTGGCTGTGGATCCGCGACGGGATTCCCGGCAGCGCCATGCCCGCGTTCAAGGACGTGGTGAGCGACGAGGACCGCTGGCACATCGTGAACTACCTGCGCGACCGCTTCAACACGACGGCGAGCGCTGACCCGCGCGCGGGACGCTGATCCGGCTAGCTTGGGGCCGCCGCCTGGTCAGGTGCTAGACTCCTCGTATGACCGTTGCCATTCGAGTCAAGCATCTGTCCAAGCGGTTCGGTGCCCAGGAGGCCGTCTGCGACATCTCGTTCGAGGTCCGGCAGGGCGAGATCGTCGGCCTGCTGGGGCCGAACGGCGCCGGCAAGACCACCACGATCCAGATGCTGCTCGGGCTCATCGAGCCCACGGCTGGCGACATCGAGATCCTGGGCTGGGATCTGGTGCGGCATCGCACCACCGTGCTCCAGCAAGTCAACTTCTCCTCTGCGTATGTCTCGCTGCCGCCCCGGCTGACGGTCTGGGAGAACCTCGACGTGTTCGCGCGCCTGTACGAGGTACCGGACCACCAGGCGCGGATCCGCGAGCTGCTCGAGTACTTCGAGATCACGCAACTGCGCGATCGCCAGGTGGGCACGCTTAGCTCGGGCCAGGTCGCCCGCGTCAACCTCTGCAAGGCGATGCTCAATCGTCCGCGCGTGTTGTTCCTCGACGAGCCGACGGCGAGCCTCGACCCGGACGCCGCCCTGCGTGCCCGCGAGCGCTTCAAGGAGATCCGGGCGCGCGAAGGGCTGGCGATCCTCTACACTTCGCACAACATGGCCGAGATCGAGGAGGTGTGCGACCGCGTCATCTTCATCCATCGTGGCCGCATCCTGGCCGAGGGCTCGCCCCTGGACGTCACGCGCCAGATCCTCGGCGCCGCCGTGGAGGAGCCGGACCTGGAGGAGGTGTTCATCCATGTGGCGCGGGCCAGCGAGAGCCCTGCCACCGCCGCGGGCCCCCGGCCCATCCAGCCGCCGAGGGCGGTGCCGTGAGCTGGCGGCGGGTGTACGCCATCATCCTGCGCTACTCCTACGGGCTGCGCCACGACGTGGCGCGGCTGTTCGACCTCTTCTTCTGGCCCATCGTGGACCTCCTGGTCTGGGGGTTTCTCACCGTCTACTTGACCGATGTGGGCTTCACTCTCGGGGGGCTCGGGCTGTCCTGGCTGATCGGCGGCATCATCTTCTGGACGCTGCTGTACCGCTCATCGCAGGACGTGGCCGTGCAGCTCCTGGAGGACATCTGGGCCCGCAACTTCCTCAACCTGTTCGCCTCGCCGCTGCGCCTGTCCGAGTTCATCGCGGGCATGGTGCTGGTAGCCGGGGTGAAGGTATTGATCACCTTTCTCGCCTTGGGGCTGCTCGCCTGGCTGCTGTACCACTACCAGGTGTTAGCGCTCGGCCTGCCGCTGCTCCCGTATTTGGCCGTGCTGCTGGTGTTCGGCTGGGGGATGGGGCTAGTCGTCTCGGCGCTGATCATCCGCTTCGGCTCGCGGCTCCAGGTGTTCGCCTGGGGGGCCGCGTTCCTCATCCAGCCGATCTCGGCAGTGTTCTACCCGGTCGAGGTGTTGCCGCCGCCGGTCCAGGTGCTGGCGCGGCTGAACCCGCCCACCTACGTATTCGAGGGGATGCGCCAGGTGGTGTTGCACGGGGTCTTCCGCTGGGACCAGTGGCTACTCGCCCAGGCGCTGGCCTTCGGGGTGCTGGCGTTCAGTATCTGGCTGTTCGCCTGGCTGTTCGACGACGCGCGCGTGCGCGGCATGCTGACGCGGCTGGACTGACGCCGTAACTGCTCGACAGAGCGTGGCCGCCAATTCGTCACCTCTAGCTTGCTACCGCTGCCGTTGGCGTCGGGCGCCGCGGCGACGTGGCCCCGCGGAGGGTTGACGCTGGGTTAATAGCCGCCCGGTGCGTGCTGAGCCTCTGTTGACCGCAGTTCCTCCCGCCGAAGGTCCTGGGTGCGACCCTGTTTTGGCCGCTTGCTCGACGAGATCTGAGGAGCGGGTGACTCGATGAGGCATCGTCCTCCCTGGCATGGCCTGCGTGCGCGCCTTGTACTCTTGGTAGCGTTCACGCTCCTACCCGTGGCCGCGCTGACTATCGCACTGTCCCACGAGCAGAGCGCTCTCGTGGAGGCGCAGCGGCAGGCAGAGACCCGCCGGCTCGTCGAGCACGCCGCGGCCGACCAACAGCGCATTTTAGACGGAACGCGTGCTCTCCTGGCTGTTCTAGCCGAGACGACGGCTATACGAACACGGGCGCCCGAGCAGTGCGACCGGCTGCTGCGAGCACTGTTCACTCGGCACGAGGGATATTCCAATCTGGGCGTCGCGGATCCTTCTGGGACCGTGGTGTGTAGCGCCACCCCGCTGCCAGGCCCGGTCAATGTGGCGGACCGCGAGTGGTTTCAGCGAACGCTCGCGACCGGCGACTTGGCGGTCGGCGAGTATCAAATCGGACGGATCTCCGGGCGGCCAAACGTCGTCGCGAGCTACCCGGTTTTCGGGCCGGACGGCGAGATCGTGGCGGTGGTCTATGCGGGTCACACTCTCGATTGGCTTCGCCATTTCCTACAGAGTGGCGAGCTTCCAGCTGGGGCTGTCCTCTCCGTCGTAGATGGTGGCGGCACCGTGTTGGCGACAGTTCCAGATGCCGACGGGGCGGGCCATCAACTCCCCCCGGCGGTTGTGGAAGCGATGCGCGCAGCGTCCAGTGGCCGCGTGCAAGTCGACACGTTCGGCACTGCAGCGCGCCAATACGTGTTCACCGCGCTGCGCGCGGTTGGCGGGCCCGCCCACGTGGTCCTTGACCTCCCAGCGCACCATTGGCTCGCGGGTCCCCCCTTGCTCGGGCGGGTATTGGTGGGGTTGCTAGCTATCGCGCTGGCGGCGGCGGCCGCAGCGTGGATCGCGGGTGGGTGGCTGCTGCTGCGCCGGCTCGAACGCTTGCGCCAGGTAGCGATGCTCATGCGCATTGGCCACCTCGACTTGCGCGCGGGGCCATCGCGGGGCCAGGACGAACTGGACGATGTTATCGACGCGTTCGATGCAATGGCAGCAGCCCTCGCCCAGCGCGAGGCCCAGTTGCAGGCTACGGCTACTGTGCTCGAAGAGCAAGTGGCGATCCGGACTGCAGAGTTGACCGCCAGCAATCGCGAGCTCACACAGGCCTTGGCCCGACGAGCGCGCACAGAGGCCGCACGCGCGCAGCTCGCGGCGATCGTGGAATCCAGCGAGGACGCCATTATTGGCGTCGACCTCGACGGGGTGATTACTAGTTGGAACCGCGGCGCCGAGCAACTCTACGGCTATCGTGCTGATGAGGTCGTTGGTCAGTCCATCCATTTGCTTCCCTCGGCAGTCGCGACGACCTGGGAAGCGCGGTTGGCGGCACTCCAACGAGGTGAGCGGATCGAGCCGTTCGAAGCAATCAGCACCCGTCGGGACGGCACGCAACTCCACGTGTCGGTCGTGATCTCACCGGTTGTGGATGCGCAGGGTGTGCTGGTCGGAGCGGCTGCGATTCACCGAGATATCAGTGCACAGAAGCAGGCTGAGGAAGCCAGACGTCAGTTATTGCGAGAGGAGATCGCACGCGCGCAAGCGGAGGAGGCGGAACGGCGTGTCCGCGTGGTGCTGGAGAGCATTACGGACGCCTTTTTCGCCGTCGATACCGATTTACGGTTCACTTATGTGAACCGTCGAGCTGAGCAGCTACTGGGACGCCCCAGGGAACAGCTCATGGGACAGCACTTGTGGGAGGTGCTTCCAGTCCCTCCAGAGTCGCGGTTCTATCGCGAATGTAGAGAGGCTTTAGCGACTGGACGGACCGCTGAGTGCACGATCTTTTACGCGCCACTCACCTGCTGGTGGGAGATCCGGATCTATCCGACTCCTACGGGGCTGGCGGTATACCTACAGGATGTCACGGAGCGCGAGCGTGCCGAGCACGAACGGGCAGCACTCACCGCGGCCTTGGCGCAAGAGCGTGCTACGCTCCTGAGCGTCATGGCTAGCATGAGCGAGGGTTTGCTCGTGCTGGATTCGGCCCGGCGAATTCGCTATTGCAACGTGTGCGCGGCCGAGCTACTGGGGATCACTCCAGAGGAGGCCGTCGGTCAGGAGGTGGAGCAGGTCTTCACGCCCGTCTGGGCCAACTGTGTCTCGGCCGAGCTGTCCAAGCAGGCCTGGGCGAACGCGTTACAGCAATCCGAGACGCGACCCCAGGTTGAACTCGCCTTAGCTGGCCCTGTCCGCCGGGAGCTTGTCGTCCAGTTCTTCAGTGTCACACCGGCGTCCGAGGAGGCGGCTGAGATTGGCCTGGTGCTCCGTGATGTCACACGGGAGCGCGAGGCCCAGCGCACGAAAGACGAGCTGATGTCAGTAGTCAGCCACGAGCTGCGCACACCTTTGGCGAGCCTGGTCGGATTCGCTGAGCTACTGCTGACCAACGAGTACCCGGAGGCTCAGCGCCGTGAGTTCTTGTCCATCATGTTGCGTGAGGGGCAGCGCCTCACTGCCCTGATCAACGACTTCCTGGACCTGCAGCGTATTGACAGTGGGCGTCAGGTGCTGAACGTGACCCTCGTAGACCTGGCCCTCTTGCTCGAGGAAGCGGTAGTCGCGGCAGGGGAAGATCCGGAGCGTCCGATCCGGCTGGTGCTGGACGCGCCTCTCCCAGCGGTCCGCGCCGATCCGGATCGTATTCGGCAAGTGCTGGCCAACCTGCTTTCCAATGCGCGCAAGTACTCGCCCAACGGCGGGGACATCACGGTCGCTGCCCGGCGCTGCGACGAAGGTGTAGCCGTCACAGTGGCGGATCAAGGCATCGGTATCCCCCCGGAGGCCTTGCCTCATCTCTTCGAGCCCTTCTATCGCGTCGACAACAGTGACCGGCGTGCCATCACCGGCACCGGCCTGGGGCTGGCGATCTGCCGGAAGATCGTTCAGGAGCATGGAGGGCGTATCTGGGCCGAGTCTGCCGGCCCAGGCCAGGGTACCAGCATGACGTTCACGCTGCCGGCCGTAGAGCAGGCTGCGGGCTGTGGGGAGGTGCTCATCGTAGAGGACGACGCCGCGTTCGCGGAGTTGCTCGCTGCCGAACTCGCTGCCGCGGGCCTGTCGAGTATGCGCGTGGGCACAGCTGAGCACGCCCTTGAGCTACTCGGCGTTGCCAGACCGCGGGTAGTGCTGCTCGATCTAAAGCTTCCGGCGCTCCAAGGGGATGTGCTCTTGCGCTACATGCGAGAGATCGAGCACATGGAAGTCCCGGTGATTGTCGTGACCCACCTGGATGTGAGCACCGAGGAGCGCCGGCTACTAGAGAAGTACGGGGTTGTAACGATCCTGCGCAAGGCCCCCGGGGTGGCCAGCGCGGCCGCGCTCGCTACCCTGGGCACGTTAGGACTCTCACCACGTGGGAAAGGCGGTCCCTCTGATGGCGACGATTCTCGTTGCGGAAGACCAGCCGAGCATGCGTCTACTGATCCGCGCAACCCTTGAAGCGCATGCGCACGAGGTGCTCGAGGCCGCGGATGGGGA
Organism: Chloroflexota bacterium; assembly: GCA_019686175.1. Classification (GTDB taxonomy): domain Bacteria; phylum Chloroflexota; class UBA6077; order UBA6077; family JAJPHF01; genus JADGHJ01. The sequence goes on from JADGHJ010000146.1 coordinate 8,562, forward strand.
AGAGGCCTGGACGCTTCTATGGGAGCATCGCCCTGCGCTAGCTGTCCTCGACATCCAGATGCCGGGGCGTACCGGCCTAGAAGTCGCCGCGGCCATCCGACAGGATCCAGTTCTTCGCAGCACGCATGTAATCCTGCTCACGGCCAAGGCGCAGCAGCGCGATGTAATGGCGGGGCAGCAGGTGGGAGTTGACCAATACCTTACCAAACCCTTTCTGCCGTCCCAACTCCTGGCTGCCATAACGAAAGGTCTACATCGGTCGCGGCCGTGAGTGCAGGGCTGAGGAGTACGACAATGCGTGACCCCCCTTTGGTCTTGGTGGTCGACGACGCCGAGCACATCCGGACCCTCTGTCAGCACGTGCTGCTCAGCCACCAGATCCTGACCATCGAGGCGGCCAACGGGCACGAGGCGATCGAGCAGTATCGCCTCTATCAGCCGGATGCGGTAATCCTGGACATCTCAATGCCGGGCGGCGATGGTCTGGCCGCTCTGCGGGAGATCAAGCGCTTGGACGCCTCGGCCCGGGTGCTGATGCTCACCGCCAGGGCACAGCGTGCGACGGTGCTGGAGGCGCTCCGGTATGGCGCCAAGGATTTCGTCGTCAAGCCGTTCGAGCGCAGGCGGCTGCTGGAGGGCATCGAGCGCCTGCTGGGCCGGGGACAGCAGGGATAGACCTGCTCGCCGGTGCGAGTGGATGTGGCAGGCTCGTGCGGGGCCTGCGCCCGGACTTAGTGCCGGGTGAGGGCGGCGACCGCCGCGCGGCCGCGGGCCCGCGGCGCGATCGCGAGCGAGATCAGGAACACCAGCACGGATACCAGGACGATCGACGCGCCGGAGGCGAAGTTGCCGTAGAACGAGACGTACAGGCCCACCACGGAGCAGCCTGTCGCGATGCCCACGGCCAGCAGCATGAGGTGGTGCAGCCGGCGCGTGTACAGGAACGCGGTCGCCGCGGGGGTGACTAGCATCGCAGCCACGAGGATGATGCCCAGCGCCCGCATGGCCACGGTCGTCGTGATTGCCAGCAGCACCAGGAGCAAGGTGTCATAGAACGCCACCTTGAGGCCCGCGCCGGCCGCCATCACCGGGTCGAACGCCACGAACAGGAACTCCTTGTATAGCAGCACGATGGTCCCGACCACCAGTCCGCCGCCCACGGCGATCAGGGCCAGGTCGCCCGGGCTCACGGTGAGGACGTTGCCGAACAAGAACTCGAACATGCTAGCGCTGTAGTTGCGCAGGCGGCTCATCACCAACACGCCGAACGACAACATCGCTACGAACACGATGCCGATCGCCGTGTCCGCCCGCACCCGCGCCCGCTGCCCCACGAAGGCGATCGCCAGCGCGGCGAACACGGCGGCCAGCGCCCCGCCGAGATAGATGTTGCCCTGGGCTACCAGCGCCACGGCGACCCCGGCAAACGAGGCGTGGGCCAGCGCGTCCCCAATGAACGCCAGCCCTTTGAGCACCACGAAGGCCCCGACCACCGCGCACACCGCGCCCACCAACACGCTCGCCAGCACGGCCCGGCGCATGAAATCGAACTCGAGCGGCGCCAGCAGCCACCCCAGCACGCTAGTCGTCGGATCCAGTGTCCACGGCATACAGCTTGCCCTCGACGCGCACGAGCACCATGCGGCTGTGGTAGGTCTGGTTCAGGACGCTCTCAGTGAGGACTGCTTCGGGCGGACCCTGGGCGATCACCCGCCGGTTGAGACACACCACGTGGGTGAAGCGCTCGGAAACGGCGGCCAGGTCGTGCGTCGCCATCAGGATGGTCGTGCCCTGGGCCGCCAGGCTCGCCAGCAGTGCCATCACAGCCTGCTGCGACAGTGTATCGACACCGCTCACCGGCTCGTCGAGCAGCAGGATCGGCGCCTGCTGGGCCAGGGCCCGGGCGAGCAGCACGCGCTGGCGCTGTCCGCCGCTCAGCTCGCCGATGGGCCGGTCGCCGTAGTCGGCCATCCCGACCTGCCGCAGGCACTCCTCCACCACCGCCCAGTCGCGCCGCGTGGGCCACCGACCCGGCCCGAGCCGCGCGTAGCGCCCCATGGCCACCACGTCGCGCACCGTGACCGGGAACTCGAGATCCAGCGCGCTGCTCTGCGGCAG